>CAZFQC010000239.1:0-4021 GCA_964520795.1 uncultured Brevundimonas sp. | reverse complement strand
CCGCCCCGTTCCAGGTCCCACTCCGGTGCCTCGAAATCCAGCGCGTCCTCGGGCTCCTTCAGGGCCAATTCCGACACCGTCTGCCCCCGCACCGAAACGCCCGCCGCGTGCACGCTCTCCGGATCCCCCGAGATCAGCGGATGCCAGTCGGCCAGTCCCCGTCCCTCATGGATCCGCCGATAGCCGCACGATTTCGGCATCCACCCCAACTGCTCGATGTTCCACGGCGTCAGCTTGATGCAGTCCGGCACCTGCTCGCGCCGGTTGGCGTAGTCGATGCAGGTGCAGCGGTCGCTGTCGAACAGTTTGCAGTGCACCCGGGTCGGCACGACCTTGCCCGTGTCCTCGTCCTCGAACCGGACCAGACAGCACAGGCCGCAGCCGTCGCACAGGCTCTCCCACTCCTCGCGGGTCATCTGTTCCAGACGCTTGGTTTGCCAGAAGGGCCGATCCATTGCCGCCTGTTAGCGGTTCGGGGTCCCTGTGTCTCCCTGGGAGGCCTCCCCACGGTGGCCACAGGGCCCCGCACCGCCTATATGGCCGCCTTCGACCGCGCGGCCTCCCCGTCGCGCCGCGTATCCAGGGTTCGCATGGCTCCCCGTCCTCCTCTCGTCGCCCTCAAGAACGTCCGCCTCCAGGACGGCCAGCGCCCGCTGTTCGACGGCGTCGACATCGCCGTGGAGCCGCGCACCCGCGCCGCCCTCGTCGGCCGCAACGGGGCCGGCAAGTCGACCCTGATGAAGATGGTCATGGGCCTGATCGAACCCGATGCCGGCGACCGCTCCGTCCAGGCCGGCACCCGCTTCGCCTATGTCGCCCAGGAGCCCGTCATTACCGGCGAGACCCTGCTCGATTACGCCGCCTCCGAAGGCGCCGAACGCTGGACCGCCGAGGCCTGGCTGGCCACCTTCGGTCTCGATCCGGAAAAGCCCGCCGTAAATCTGTCCGGCGGCGAGATCCGCCGCGCCGCCCTGGCCAAGGCCTTCGCCGAAGAGCCCGACCTGCTCCTGCTCGACGAACCGACCAACCACCTCGACATCCTGGCCATCGAACTGCTGGAAGAGGAGCTCCTCCAGGCGCGCTTCTCGGTCCTCGTCGTCAGCCACGACCGCGCCTTCCTGAATCGCGTCACCCAGTCCTGCCACTGGCTGGAAGGCCGCCGGGTCCGCACCCTCAACAAGGGCTTCGCCGCCTTCGACGAATGGGCCGACAAGGTGATGGAGGAGGAGGCAGAATCCCTGCGCCGCCTGAACAAGGCGATCGAGCGCGAGACCTACACCTTCTACCGCTCCATCACCGCCCAGCGCACCCGCAACGAGGGCCGCGCCCGCGCCCTCAACGCCATGCGCGAGGACCGCGCCGAGCGGGTCAAGGACATCCCGCGCGAACTCAACCTCGGCGTCGATTCCGGCGGCCTGTCGGGCAAGCTGGTGGCCGAGCTCAAGGGCGTGACCAAGGGCTTCGGCGACCGCACCGTCATCAAGCCGTTCAGCACCCGAGTCATCCGCGGCGACCGGCTGGCCATCGTCGGCCCCAACGGCGCGGGCAAGACCACCCTGGTCAAGATCCTGCTGGGTCAGCTCAAGCCCGACGCCGGCACGGTCCGCCTCGGCGCCAATCTGGAGCCCGTCTATCTCGACCAGTCGCGCGAGGGCCTGCGCAGCGACATGACCCTGTGGGACGCCCTCACCCCCGGCGGCGGCGACAGCGTGCTGGTGCGCGGCGTTTCCAAACACGTGGCCGCCTACGCCAAGGACTTCCTGTTCCAGGAGGGCCAGCTGCGCCAGCCGATCTCGACCCTGTCCGGCGGCGAGCGCAACCGCCTTCTGCTCGCCCGGGCCCTGGCCAGGCCCGCCAACATGCTGGTCCTCGACGAACCGACCAACGACCTCGACATGGACACGCTCGACAAGCTGGAAGAGCTGCTCGAGACCTATGACGGCACCCTCATCCTTGTCAGCCACGACCGCGACTTCGTCGACCGCCTGGCCACCTCGACCATCGCCATGAACGGCCGCGGCGACATCGTCGAAACCCCCGGCGGCTGGACCGACTTCATCCGCCAGAACCCCGGCTTCCTCCAGCCCGGCGCCAACCCCCGCCCGCAGGACAAGGACGCCGCCCAGCGTGCCGCGGCAGCCGACGAGGCGCGTCGGGTCGAGAAGGCGGAGCCTTCTGACCGCGCTGCCACAAAGAAGCCCGGCAAACTGACCTTCAAGGACGCCCACCGGCTGAAGGAGCTCGAAGGCTTGCTCGCCTCCCTGCCGGAAGACATCGCCCGCCACGACGCGACCCTGTCGGACCCCGACCTCTACGCCCGCGACCGCAAGGCCTTCGACCGCGCCACCGCCAACGCCGCCCGCGCCCGCGCCCTGCTGGCGGCGGCGGAGGAGGAATGGCTGGAACTTGAGGCGAAGCGCGAGGCCCTGGCCAGCGCCTGAACGCCGCATCGCTACCCGGGTGCGCAGCCTCTAGTGTCGGCCCCATGACCGCCCGCGTTCGCCGCCTGGACCTCACCCCCGCCGAGCGCCGGACCGCAGAGCGGACCAATGCCGCCCTCGCCCTGATCCCGCGCCTCAAGGCGGACGGCTGGCGACTGACGGCGGGCCAGTGGCTCAGCAGTCGCTTCGGCCAGGTCGCCGAACGCGTCACCGCCGTTCAACTGTCGCGCCGGGGCGTACGGGTCGAGACCCTGCGCATCCCGTCCGAGGACGGCGGCGTCTCCGTCCGCATCCTCAACCCGCCCGGACAGGCGCGCGGCGTCATCCTCGACATGCACGGCGGCGGCTGGGTCGTCGGCAGCGCCGGGCTCAACGACCACCTCAACGCCGACCTCGCTGCCGAGGCCGGCCTGGCTGTTGTCTCGGTCGACTACCGCCTGCTCAGCGAGCCGCGCGGCGTCCTCATGCAGCACGCGCTCGCCGACTGCCTGGCCGCCGGCCGATGGCTGGCCGACAACGCAGCCGGGCGCTTCGGCACGGACCGGCTGTTCCTCTCGGGCCAGTCGGCCGGCGCGCACCTCGCCGCCCTGACAGGACTGGCCCTGCGCGACGAGGGCCGCTTCGGCGCCTTCCGCGGCTGTGTGCTGGTCTATGGCGTCTATGACCTGTCGGGCACGCCGTCCGCCCGCGCCGCCGGTCCGGAAACCCTGATCCTGAACGGCCCGACGCTCGCCGCCGATCTCGGCCGCCTGACGCCCGACCGGGACGAGGCGGGCCGGCAGTGCCCCGACATCTCGCCGCTTTATGCCGACCTTCACGGCATGCCTCCCGCCCTGTTCATCGCCGGGGACCTCGATCCCTTGCGGGACGACAGCCGGCTGATGGCCGGGGCCTGGCCCTCCGAAGCCGATCTGCTGGAGGTTCCCCTGGCACCCCACGGCTTCATCCATTTCGGCGGCCCGCTCGCAAGCCGATGCCTGACCGAAATCCGCGCCTGGTTCGGGGCGCGGCTGGCCGCCCTCGACGCCGCCTGAACGCCTCCCGGATCTGAAATCAGTCTGTTCGGAACGAATTTCCCGCCGTCTTCGCGAGTCTGTGCAGAAGTCACAAGAACTTCACATCTCGAAGAAAATTCGACAAACACCACAATCGCGTGAGCCTCTCGCACGATTTATCCCCAACACGGTCCACAGACGCTCATTCCGGACTGCTTGCCACATCCGAGGATCGGAGCGAGCTTGATCAGGCCGAGGGACACGGCGGCGCGGAAAACCGGGGAGACCCGGGGATCAAAGCGGACCGGCCCGGCTCTCTGATCGAACGCACCGGGGGTTTCGACCTTAACGGACGGGAGACAGGATCAAGGCCCAAAGGACCCTTCGAAGGCTTCGGCCGGAGAAGACCGGAGGGAACCGGATCGGGATCGATGGACGGCGCGGGGCTCGACCTCGTGGAACGCCGGAGACCAGGAGCGCGACAGGATACAGCTGACCATCACCGGGGTTCGCCTCGCTGATGCTGAAGCCAGGGTTCTGAACCTCAATGGCCAAGTCCAACCCGGACTTGGCGAGGGGACGAGG
>CAZFQC010000238.1:0-4021 GCA_964520795.1 uncultured Brevundimonas sp. | reverse complement strand
TCTCCTGGGACCAGATGGCGACGGCGGCGGGGCGGGAATAGCGGCTGATCATGGGCGCGGGGTGTCGGTCTCATGCGGCCGTGAGTCAACCGGCGGCTTGTCCATATGCGTGAAATCGGGTCTGGTCCGCCCGCCCAGGCCGCCCGGAGGACTCGATGAATCGGCGCGAATTGATCGTCACCGCCACCGCCGTGACTGGCGGGGCCCTGACTCTCCCTGCACAGGCAGTTGGAGCGACGAGAGCCTCTGGCCGTCTTCGGCTGGGCATAATCGGTGTCGGTATGCGTGGCCGGGTTCTGCTGCGGGAGCTGGTGCGCCGCGACGACGTCGAGGTCGTGGGCCTGTGCGACATCGAGGCTTTCACCCTCAATGAGGCGCTGAAGCAGTTCACGGAAGCCGGCCGACCGGCACCCCGCCTTTACACGGGGTCAAACGAGGCCTGGCGTGAGATGCTGGCCTCAGCCGATCTCGACGGTGTGGTCATCGCCACCCCGTGGGAGCTTCACGCGCCGATGGCCATCGGGGCCATGCGCGCGCGGGTCGCCGTGGCCTGCGAGGTCGTGGCCGGGATCTCCCTGGACGACCACTGGCGGGTGTTGCGGACCCAGCAGGAGACCGGCACGCCCTATATGCTGCTGGAGAATGTTTGCTTCCGCCGCGATGTGATGGCCGTGCTGAATATGGTCCGTCAGGGCGTGTTCGGCGAGATGATCCACCTTGAAGGGGGCTACCAGCACGATCTGCGGGAGGTGAAATTCAATGCCGGCATCCCCGGGGAGGCCTACGGCGGTGGGGTCGAGTTCGGCCGGAACGGCTGGTCCGAGGCCCGTTGGCGCACCCAGCATTCGGTTGACCGCAATGGCGACGTCTACCCCAGTCACGGCATCGGGCCCTGCGCCATGTGGGCCGACATCAACCGTGGCAACTGCTTCACCCATTTGACCAGCTACGCCTCCAAGGCGCGGGGGCTGCACAATCATGTCGTGGCGGGGGGTGGTCCCGATCACCCGAACGCGCAGGTGACGTTCCGACTGGGCGACGTGGTCCAGACAATGATCGCCTGCGAGAACGGCGAGACCGTTATGCTGAGCCACGACACCAACCTGCCGCGCCCCTATTCCCTGGGTTTTCGCGTCCAGGGAGAGAAGGGTCTGTGGATGGACCTCAACAAATCCATCTACGTCGAGGGCCTCAGCCCCACGGCGCATCGGTGGGAGGAGGCGCAGGCCTGGCTGGACCGATACGATCACCCGCTCTGGAAGGCTCATGCGGCCGATGCCGAGGGCGCAGGCCACGGCGGCATGGACTTTTTCGTGATCCATGCCTTTGTGGAGGCGCTAAAGGCCGGAGCCCCGATGCCGATCGACATCTATGATGCCGTGACCTGGAGCGCCGTGACGCCGCTGTCCGAGGCCTCCATCGCCGGCGGGAACCGCACCGTCGACTTCCCGGACTTCACAGAAGGCCGCTGGCGCGACCGGTTGCCGATCTTCGCCCCTGTCTGACCTCGAAAGCCTTCGTCATGGAACTGATCATCGGCCCCCGGCTCTATTCGACCTGGTCCCTGCGCCCCTGGCTGGTGCTGAAGCGGTGCAAGGCCGACTTCACGGTGCGCGAGATCGACATCTATTCGCCGGAAGGCCAGGTCGAGCTGGAGCGGGTATCACCGTCCCGCCTTGTGCCCCTGCTGAACGTCGAGGGCGTGACGATCTGGGATTCCATGGCCATCTCGGTCTGGTGCGCGGAGCGCTATCCCGAGGCGCGTCTGTGGCCCGCCGATCCCCATGCGCGCTGGCTCGCCCGTTCGGCGGCCTGCGAGATGCACGGCGGCTTTACGGCGTTGCGGAACGACTGCGGCATGGGTCCGGATCACACCATGGTCGGGCCGGATCGCTCACCGTCGCCGGCGGGCGCGGCGGTCGAGCGGGACATCCGCCGCATCGTCGGGCTGTGGAAGGAGATGCGCACCCGGTTCGGCGACGGCGGGCCCTACCTGTTCGGCGAATGGTCTGTGCCAGACGCCTTCTTCACCCCGGTGGCAGCGCGGTTCCGGCATTTCCAGATCGACCTCGCCGCCCATGGCGACGACGGAACGGCGGCCGCCTACCGCGACGCGCTGCTGGCGCAGCCGGACTTCCTCGAATGGTCAGCGGACGCGCTGTCAAACCGTTAACCGCCCCGCGGAACCCGGTCTTAAGACAACGCCGGTATATTGAGGTCTTCAGGAGCGCAGAAGCGTTCAGGGGTCCGCCGATGTCCATGCCCGCCGAACAGCCCGGAGCACGCCGTCCCAGCCTGATGGTCTATGGTCTGATGATCGTGATCGCCTGCTGCCTGCCGGCCCTGCTGCTGGTCAACATCACCTAGTTTGCGCTGACGGCACCGACCGAGGCCACCTCGACCGCGGGCGCGGGCGGCGGGGCGACATAGTCCAGCGACAGCGGAACCCGCGTGGCCCCGGAAGCGACCGCGTCGAGCGTATTCAGCGGCAGGCCGTTCATGCGCTGGTAGATCCAGTAGGCCGCCACGACCTTTTCGACATATTCGCGGGCCTGGGGCACGTCGATCGTCTCGATCAGCAACAGCGGATCGGCGTCCGGGCCCAGCTTGCGCACCGCCATGACCATCGGACCCGGTCCGGCGTTGTAGGACGCCGCCGCACGAAGCAGATCGCCGTTGATCGCCGGCAGGGCCAGCACCCGGTTCACATAGGCCTGGCCGAGGCGGGCGTTGACGTTCGGATCGAACAGTCGCTCCGGCTCGCGTACGAAGGTGCGGTCGCCGGACAGCTCGGCGGCCGTCGACGGCATCACCTGCATCAGGCCATAGGCCCCGGCGCCGGACCGCGCGCGGGCGTTGAAGCCGCTTTCCTTGCGCGCAATGGCGAAGACCAGCGAGCGCTCGATGGTGAAACCGCCGTCGGGCTCGATCACCGGCTGGGCGTAACGCGTGGCGTCGATGCGGCGCAGGTCGTCCCCTGAGCCGGTCACCCGCGGGCCAAGGGCCCGGCCCAGGGCGGCCCAGAGCTGCCGGCCCCGATCGGTCGCCGCGGCGCGCAGACCGGTGCGCAGCTCCTCGCGGGCGTCGGAACGCCGTCCGACCTCGAAAAAGGCCACCGTCCGCCGCGCCCGCGGCTCGGAGCGGATGAATTCTTCCAGCTCGTTGGCGTCGACCCCGATCGGTTCCTCGGCCTGGTAGGAGACGCGCCGCGTTTCGCCGGCCGCATAGGGTGTCGGCCCGAGGTTCTCGATGGCCGGTTCCTCGCCGAGCTGGCGCAGGGCGATCTGGCCGTAGAAGGTCGCGGGCCAGGTTCCCGCGCGATGCAGCAGAGGCTGAACGCGATCCTGCTGGCCCGATCGGGCCGCGGCGCGCGCGGCCCAGAAGGCGGCGCCGGAGCGGACCCAGCCGTCCTCGGTCGGGTCGTCGAGAACCCGTTCGAAGGCGATCTTGGCGGAGGCGAATTCGCCCAGGCGGTACTGGGCAAGGCCAACGGTCCACCAGTCGCCGAGTTGTTCGCCGATTGTGACAGCGCCGCTGAGGTCGTCGCGGTTCAGGGCGACGCGGGCCGCCTTCATCGGATCGCCTTCGGTATTGCCGCCGGCCGCCGCGATCCTGTTCCAGATCGCGCCGCCGCCCATACGGGACGGCCGCCTCGGCTCGGGCGCGCCGTCGGGGCGGCGGCGAAGGGCGAGGTTCCAGGCGCGTTCGGCGCTGGGCAGGTCGTAATATTCCTCCAGCCAGGCGGCCAGCTCTTCATAGGTGGCAGTGTAGTCGGCGTGGAACAGCCGCTCGAACTCAACCTGTCCCAGAAGGACGCGGTCCTGGGCCTGACGCGCCGAATTGCGGGCGGCCTCGAGGTCGCCGCGGCGCAGGGCGTCGAATGCGGTGGTGTAGTTGAGGCGATCCGCGGCGCTGAGGGTCGAGAGCGGGCGACGGTCGCCCTCTTCGGCATGTGTCGCGCCGGCAAGGGCGCACAACGCCAATGCCAACGTCGGCGCGAAAATCGCGCGGCGGAAATCAA
>CAZFQC010000237.1:0-4030 GCA_964520795.1 uncultured Brevundimonas sp. | reverse complement strand
TCGACTGGTTCGCCTATGCTGCCTTCACCGTCTATTTCGCCCCGATCTTCTTCCCCAGGGGCGACAGCACGGCCCAGTTGCTGAGCGCAGCGGCGGTGTTCGCGGTCGGCTTCCTGATGCGGCCGGTCGGGGCCTGGGTCATGGGGGTCTATTCGGACCGCAGGGGCCGCAAGGCCGGGCTGACCCTGTCCGTGACCCTGATGTGCACCGGCAGTCTGATCATCGCCTGCACGCCGGGTTTTGCCAGCATCGGCCTGGCCGCCCCGGCCCTGCTGTTGTTCGCCAGGATGCTGCAGGGGCTCAGCGTCGGCGGCGAATACGGCTCGTCGGCCACCTATCTGTCGGAAATGGCCACGGCGAAGCATCGCGGCTTCTGGTCCAGCTTCCAGTATGTGACCCTGATCTCGGGCCAGTTGCTGGCCCTGCTGGTGCTGATCGTCCTGCAGAAGACCATGGCCGAAACCGATCTGGCGGCCTGGGGCTGGCGCATCCCCTTCTTCGTCGGCGCGGCGCTGGCGGTGGTGGTGTTCTGGCTGAGACGCCGACTGGACGAGACCTCGGCCTTCATCGCCACGGACGCCGGCGAGGCACCGAAATCCAGCGCACTGCTGCTGATCCTGAAGCATCCGAAGGAGGCGTTGATGGTCGTCGGTCTGACCGCCGGCGGGACCGTCGCCTTCTATACCTACACGACCTACCTTCAGAAATTCCTCGTCAATACGAGCGGCTTCTCCAAGGCGACCGCGACCGAAGTCAGCGCCGCGGCCCTGCTGGTCTTCATGCTGCTGCAGCCCGCGGTGGGGGCGCTTTCGGACCGGGTCGGACGGCGGCCCGTGATGATCGCCTTCGGCGTGGCGGGCGTGCTGTTCACCGTGCCGATCATGACCGCCCTGTCGGGCGTGGAGAGCCCGTTCGTCGCCTTCCTGCTGGCCATGACGGCCCTGGTCATCGTCAGCGGCTACACCGCGATCAACGCCGTGGTGAAGGCCGAGCTGTTCCCGGCCCATATCCGCGCCCTGGGCGTCGCCCTGCCCTACGCCATCGCCAACGCCCTGTTCGGCGGCACGGCGGAATACGCCGCCCTGTGGTTCAAGGGCGAAGGCATGGAGAGCGCCTATTTCTGGTACGTCACAGCCCTGATCGGCGTGTCACTACTGACCTATATCCGGATGCGAGATACGGGCCGTAACAGCCTGATAACGCACGATCAGGCCGCGAACCGTCCACCTCTTGAGGCATAGGCCTGGGTGCCGCGGGTGAAGACGCGGTCGGTCGGCAGGATGGCGTCGATGGCGATGTCCGCCGCGCCCTTCAGCCGGTCATAGATCGGGCCGAAATCCTGCAGGGTCTCACGCTTCAGCTGGTCGATGGTGTCGATGACGAAATAGACCTGCTGGAAGTCGTCGATCCGGTAGAGGGTCCGCATCACCCGCTCGAGGTCGAAGCCGAGGCGGTTGGGCGAGGCGTCCTCAAGCGAGAAGACGCTTTCCGTCGCCGAGGACACGATCCCCGCGCCGTAGATGCGCAGGCCGTCCGTGTCCGGCATCAGGCCGAACTCGACCGTGTACCAGTACAGCCGGGCCAGATTCTGCAGCACACCCAGAGAGGCCGCGCGCTGCCCGCCCTTGCCATAGGCCTCCATATAGTCGGCGAAATCGGGGTCCGTGAGCATCGGAACGTGGCCGAAGACATCGTGGAAGATGTCCGGCTCCTGCAGATAGTCAAGCTGGTCGGGCTTGCGGATGAACTGGCCCGAGGGGAAGCGGCGGTTGGCCAGGTGATCGAAGAAGACGTCATCGGGCACCAGGCCCGGCACGCAAACGACGGTCCAGCCGGTCAGAACCTGGAGTTTGGGGTTCATGACCGCGAAATCGGGAATGCCGCCGGTGTTCAGATCCAGCGCCGTCAGCCCCTTGAGGAAGACGTCGGCAGCGCGGCCGGGCAGGATCTTCATCTGGCGGGCGTAGAGGGTGTCCCAGGTGCGGTGCTCGACCTCGGTATAGGCGGCCCAGTCCTGGGGGATGGTCCAGTCCGCCGCCGCGCCTTCCGGGGGCGCGTCGAACACATGTTCAAAGTCGGACATGGACGTTCTCCTGCAACCTGCGGACTCTGAAGGGCCCTTGCCGACAATCTAGGCCGGTCAGGCGGTCTGCGCCAGCGTCGGTCTAGTGAATGGCATGGGCCCGGGGCGCATGACGCCCCCTGGCGTCTACCGTGAACCAGCGCGTCTCCGCCTCACGCGACAGGGCCGAGAGTTCCGGGTCGCGCTCAAGCGCCATCTCGGCCGCATAGGCGATGAAGCCGCCGTCCGGGCCAATGGCGAGGACCTGATAGAAGGGTTGGTCCGGAGTCACCTCGCCGGTCTCGCCGGGCAGGCCGGCATAGGAGGCGTCGATGTCGATCACCACGCCGCGGAAGGCGGCGTCGCGGTGGCGGACGATCTGGCCGAGGCCGAATTTTGCGACTGCTTGACGGGTCATGAGGTGAGAATGCCCGACCGGGCCTGAGCCTAATCCGGTCCTCGCCGTTCATTTTCGCGACAGACACGCTTGGCGTGGAGCTTTCCACAGTCCTAGAGTGTCAGGGACGGGCGCCGCTTCGGACCGCCCACCAGGAAAGTTCGGCCCATGCCGGAGACCGACGGCGCGCCGCCAGGGCGTGACGACCGGTCCCAGCCCCAAAGGTCCGACAGGCAGCGCGCCGCGAACGGCGCCGCCGGGGATCGAGGGGCCTCAGGTCGGGATGCGCCTTTGTATGGCGCGCTCGATCTCGGGACCAATAATTGTCGGCTGCTGATCGCAAAGCCGGCGCGAGACGGCTTTCGGGTCGTCGATTCCTTCAGTCGCATCGTCCGACTGGGCGAGGGTCTCACGCGTACGGGCCGCCTCGATGACTCCGCCATGGACCGGGCCTACGACGCCCTGATGCTGTGCGGTGAACGGGTCGCGAAAAAGGGCGTCGACTCCACGCGTCTGATGGCGGTGGCCACCCAGGCCTGTCGTCAGGCCGAGAATGGGCCGGACTTCATCGAGCGGGTGCGGGTCGGCACGGGTCTGAAGCTGCGGATCATCGATCCGGTCGAGGAGGCTCGCCTGGCCGTCCGGGGCTGTCTGAATCTGTTCGACAATTCCGCGGAGGCCGTGCTGGTCGTCGATGTCGGCGGCGGATCGACCGAGCTGAACTGGCTGTCCAGGCACGGCGACGGTTTCCTGCTGGAGGGCTGGATGTCGGCCCCGGTCGGGGTCGTCACCCTGGCGGAGCGATATCCCGAACCGGATGGAGACCTGGAGGCCTGGTACGAGGCCATGGTCGCCGACATGAGCGCTGCCATCGCCGACTCTCCGGTCAGTCCGGCCCTGCGCGATCTGTTCGTCGCGGGCCGGGCGCATATGGTCGGGACATCGGGGGCGATCACCAGCCTGGCGGGCATTCACCTCGGCCTGCGGCGCTACCAGCGAAACCTGGTCGACGGCCTGTGGATGACCCGGGGCGATTGCGAAGCCGCGGCCGACACGCTGAAGCGGCTCGGCGCCGCCGGACGCGCGGCCGAGCCCTGTATCGGCCCGGACCGGGCCGACCTGGTGCTGGCCGGCGCCGCGATCATGGAGGCGGTGCAGCGTGCCTGGCCGTCCGAACGGGTGCGCGTCGCCGACCGCGGCCTGCGCGAAGGCCTGTTGCTGCAGCAGATGCGCGAGGACCGGAAGCCGAACCGGAGGCGTCGTCGCGGCCGGTCCTAGTTGGTGACCTGAACCGGCAACGAGATATCGCAGACCGAGAAGTCCGCGCCGCGCGAGGTCCGGGTCTGTTCCACCATGGCCCGGAACCGCGGCGAATCGGTCGCCAGGACCTGCACCGCCGGTCGCTCGACCTCAGCGATATCGGACGCAATGCGAACCCGGGTCATCCGGTCGGGTTCTGCCGTCACCATGCCGTTGTCGCCGTCGCCGACGCGAAGGCTGCGGACCACATCGAGGCCGGACACCGTCATGCCCCAGATGGTGTAGCGCTTGTCCAGCGCGGGATAGGCCTG
>CAZFQC010000236.1:0-4042 GCA_964520795.1 uncultured Brevundimonas sp. | reverse complement strand
CCGGCGTCAGTCCAATCCTGTCGCAGAGATCGACGACGCTGGTGCGGTTGTCCTTCTGAAGTTCTGCGATAAGCCGGCTGTCGATGATATCGAGACTTACAGCGGTCATGCGGACACTTCTGTATGGTAACTGTATTCGACGAACACCGGTAACCGCCTTGACTTACGGATCATTTGACCAAGGCTGAAAGGGGTTAGTGGAGTGACGCGAAAACCAACGTATACGTGTGCAATTGCGTAAGTCAACCTTAAACGCGTTATGGCCAGCTTCAAAGAGTGAAGGGTCCCCGGCAGACATAATATTCAAGCATGTTGGTAAGACTTACGTGGTCGTAATTCATAACGATGTGGCTATTCCGTGACGTAGACATGATAATAGTTTGTTCCAGGATAGCGAGGGTATGTGCGGGGCAAGTAACTGAGGGTAGTTTGATCTTGGGTATGGCGTCGGGCATTTCGGCGTCGGCGCGCGTTCTTGAAGCTGTTTTGGCGAAGCCGGTGATCCGGTCCATGTCCTGGCAGTTGGAGACCGCGCAAATTCGGGATCGAAACCAACATGAAGAAGCACATGCGCTCACGCCTCCTCGCGACCACGTTTATTGCCGGCGTGACATGGGCCGCCTGCGCGCCCGCATTCGCCCAGGACCAGCTGCCTGGCGTCAATGTTCAGGGCCAGTCTGACCCGGAGGCCACCGAGATCGACGAAGTCGTCGTGACGGGTTCGCGCATCCGTCGTGACCCGACCAACTCTGCGACCCCGATCATCCAGGTTTCGCGCGAGGCGCTGCTCGAGACCGGTCAGAACACGGTCATCGACTATCTCGCGACCATACCCGCGCTTTCCAACTCCCGGGTGCCGTCCGACACGGTCGACATTTTCACCCAGGGTGTCGGTTTTCTCGGCATCTCCTCGCCCAACCTTCGGTCCCTGGGTGCCGGCCGGACGCTGACGCTGGTGGACGGTCGCCGACATGTGGGTTCGGTCGGTGGATCGCTGCAGGTCGACGTGGATACGATCCCCCGCCTCCTGATCGAGAACATCGAGATTGTTACGGGCGGTGCTTCGTCCATCTACGGTGCGGACGCCGTTTCGGGCGTCCTGAACTTCGTACTCCGCAAGGATTTCGAAGGGCTCGAGATCGACGTCACCGGCGCGCAGAACAATCAAGGCGGTGACAACAACCGCTATAACGCTGCGATCCTGGGTGGCGTGAACCTGTTCGATGACCGCCTCAATCTGTGGGGCTTTGCCGAGTATGAATACAGCGACGCCATCCGTTCGGATGATGTCGACTGGATCAACGAGGGCTGGGTCCTCTTCAACGTTGACGCTGATCGTACCGCCGCCCCCTCACTCATCAACGACGGTGAGATCGACGTCCAGCTGCTCCCCGGCGTTCGCAGCCTGTCGCGACCGCTTCGCGGGGGGCAGACGACCCTTGCCAACACGCAGCAGCCAAGCCCGTTGAACGACCCCGACGCTCCGGCGTTGACCTGCAACACGACGTCGGCGACCGGCTTCCTCAGCACCAGCTGCTATCCTGTGAACCCCGGCAAGACCTTCGTCTATGACGGGACGACGGCCCGCCTGGCGAACTTCGGCCAGCGCATTGGCATCAGCCCCGCCGCCCCCGGAAGCCGTCCGTTGAACATCGGTGGAGATGGCGACAACCCGAACGTCACGACCTTTGAAGAGCGGACCCCCGAGCTGGAATCGCAGCGCTTTGCCGCCGGTGCAAACTTCGCGATCACGGACAGCGTCAATCTGTCGGTCGATGCCAAATATGTGCGGGATGATGCCTACGCCGGCGCCCAGCCGCAGTTCTTTGACTTCCACCTGAACGATACCCCTGGCGGCGTTTTGACGTCGCCCAATGCGGTACCGCGTTGGTCGGGCCTGTACGGTGACGGCAACCTGAGCGCCCGCAACTTTACCATGCGGTATTCGGACAACGCCTTCCTGCCGCAACTGGTCAAGGATGCGATCGCCGCCAACACCCTGGCCAACTACAGCGCACCGACCGCGACGGCGCCCGGCGTCGCCGGCGCACCGGTGGCGGCGCAGTTCGCCAAGCATTCCTTCTTCGGACCCCAGCGCTTCCAGGAACAGAGCCGTGATCTGTACCAGTACACGGCGGCCCTGAATGGCGATTTCGAAAACCTGTTGTTCGTCAAGAACCTCAACTGGGAAATTGCCTATACCTACGGCGAAGTCGAAAACATCTCCGAGGAAAACTCGGTCGACGGTCAACGCCTGGCCCTCGCCGCCGACGCCGTTGTCGATGTTGCGGGCGATGTGAATGGACGTCCGGGTGAGATCGTCTGTCGTGCACGGCGGATCGCAGCCCTGGGCGGGTTCGTTCGCGACGACCTTCGTGGCGGAGACCTGCGTGACACGGAAGAAGGCCGCGCAGCCCTGAGCCAGTGCCAGCCGTACAACATCTTCGGCGCCGGCACGCAGAGCCCCGAGTCGCAATCCTACATTTCAGACGATGCCGGCCTCCTGGTCACCGAACGCAACGAGTCGGAACAGGCGATCGCCTTTGTCTCCGGCGAACTGTGGGACTTCTGGGGTGCCGGTGCGATCGGCATCGCCGTGGGTGGCGAGTATCGCCGCGAGTTTACCGAAGCGGCGGGTCGTGATGATCGTGATGAACTCTTCACCTTCGGCCTGTCCGGCCCTGACTTCCTGGGTGCCGGGTATGAATCCGAGGAGTATTTCGGCGAAGTGTCCATCCCGCTGCTGCGCGACAGCTGGCTGGGTGAATATGCCGAGCTGAGCGGCTCCTATCGCCAGTTCGACTATACGACTGCCGGCGACGGTGACGTTTATGGCGTCAACTTCGTCTATCGCCCGATCCGCGACATCGGTTTCAAGGCCAGCTTCAACACCTCGTTCCGCGCGCCGAACCTCGGCGAGAATTTCTCGCCGCTGTCGGGCACCTTCTCCAACGGCTTTGTCGATCCGTGCTCCACGGCGAACATCGCCGCTCCGTTCACCACGACCTACACAGCCGAGGTCCGTGCAAACCGGATCACGAACTGTACGGCCCTCGCTGTCGCCCGCGGGTATTCGCCCACCTTCTTCGACTTCGGCAGCACAACGGCCGGAACCGAAGATGACTATATCCAGACCGTGGCCAGCCCCTTCGGGAACTCGGGCGGCAACCCCGCGCTCCTGCCGGAAACCTCGGAATCAGCGACCTTCACCATCGTCCTGGAGCCCCGTCAGATTCCGGACTTCAGCCTGGTGCTGGATTATTATGAAATCCGCATCGATGACGTGATCTCGGCAGTTTCGGTCAATCAGGCCGCTGCCCTGTGCGTTGACTTTGTTGGACTTGGTCCCGCATGCGACACCATCTTCCGCCGTGGGCCGATCCCGACACTGGGGGCCAATCCGTCCAACATCGAGCGTTCATCCGGCTTCCAAGTCGCGGGCACCACGCCGGCCGATCCGGCCTTCATCCAGGGAGCCGTGAACTTCGCGGGCCTGCAGACCCGTGGTCTGGACTTCACGGCAAACTATGCCTTCGACGCCCGTGAGAAGTTCGGTTTCAACATCGGCAGCTTCCGCTACTCGCTCCGCGGATCCTGGTTGATCGAGCAGAAGCAGTTCACCAACCCTGCGAACCCTGCCCTGTTCACCGAGTTCTCCAGCAACGCGACCTCGCCGCGTGTTCGCCTGTCATCCACCCTTGCCTGGTTCCCGAACGAGGATCTGAGTTTCACCTGGACGATGGATTGGCAGTCGTCCCAGGATCTGCTTCGCATCCGTGATCAGGTCGGTTCCGGCAACGTCGACAACCGGGCTTACGAGTTTTACGAGAGCGGCAACTTCGCCCGGCATGACTTCTCGGTCCGCTATCGGGTTCGTGACGACCTCTCGCTTCGTGCGGGTGTGACCAACGCCTTCGATGCGGAGCCGCCCGTGTGGCTGCGCGGTGGGTTCCAGGACAACATCGATCCCTACGGCACCCGCTTCAACATTGGCCTGAACTACCGGCCATTCTAGACAGCGCGACTGCAGTGTGACTTCAGG
>CAZFQC010000235.1:0-4063 GCA_964520795.1 uncultured Brevundimonas sp. | reverse complement strand
AGGGCCCAGACCTCGTCGCCGGCCACCATGACGGCGGTGTTGGCCGCATTGGCGTCGTCGTTGGAGCCGATGCGGGCGCGGGCGTCGCCGGGGGTGCCGAAGCCGGGGGTGACCACGGCGTCGATCTCGCTCTCCCAGCGACGCTTGGGCGTATCGGCGAACCGGGCGTCGAGCGTGACCTGGCCGTCATTGACGCGGAAGGCGCGCATCAGGCCGTCGCCGTCGAACCAGTGGGTGGCCGAGCCGCCCGGGCGACGGAATTTGCCCGGGCCGTTGCGGAACAGGGTCCCCGTCAGGCCCTCGGGTGCCCGGCCGTGGACCAGCCGCATGGCCCGGGGCGCGACATCGGCCTCGAGGTCGGCGGTGGCCAGGGCCCAGTCGGCGGCGGCCTGCCAGGCGGCCATGGCGCGG
Source organism: uncultured Brevundimonas sp. (assembly GCA_964520795.1). Taxonomy (GTDB): domain Bacteria; phylum Pseudomonadota; class Alphaproteobacteria; order Caulobacterales; family Caulobacteraceae; genus Brevundimonas. Next base: position 3,652 of record CAZFQC010000235.1, on the reverse strand, counting down.
ACGGTTTCGGGGGTGACCACGGCGGCTGACAGGGCCGCGGCACCCATCAGGAAATTTCGGCGGGAAGCGTGCATGGATGTCTCTCCTGAAAGGTCGTGCGCGGCGGCTCAGTCAGTGAGCCGCCGCGCGGCGAGCGTCAGGCCGCTTACCTGATGCTGATCGTCTGCGTGGTCTCGCCGGAGACGGTGAAATGCGCGCGGTCCCAGCGGGCCGGACCCATGTTGCCGACGGCGTTGTTGGAGAAGGCATAGGGCTCGACCGGCATGCCGAAGGGGTTGGTGTTCAACTCGCCGTCGCCGTTGACGTCGTGGAATGCCTTCACCGCATAGTCGCCGGCGGGCAGGTTCTCGAAGGTCGCGACGACGCGACCCGAGGCGCTGATGGCAGTGCGGGCGATGGCGCGGTTGGCGTCGGCGTTCTGCCCCTCGCCGTTGAAGGCAGAGGCGGAGTCGTACAGGGCGACCATGACCATGCCGGTGCGGGCACCGGTTTCAAAGGTCAGGACGACGCGGTTGTCATCGGCCGACTGGGCCAGGGCGGGGGCGGCGGTCAGCAGCAGGACGGCGGCGGCGGAAGCGAGGCGGATCATGGCGAAGTCCTTCGATTGCGGGGCCCGACGACCGGGCCGTTTCGATGGACTGACCGTGAGGGACCGCCGGGCCCGCCGCCACGCCGATTGCGGGTTCGGGCGGCTGCCGTTCGCGAGTGGCCGCAGGTGTTCGTTCGCGAAACGCGAATGAACATTTTCGTGGGCGCTTCGCGCCGGCTGACACTTTCACATCACCGGGCAAGGGTTCTGGAGGAAGGGCCGATCAGGCGGCGTTGGCGGCCGTGTTCGCGGACTTCAGCTTTTCCTGATGCGCGCGCATGCCGGCGGCGATCAGTTCGGCGGCCTCGCCGGCATCGCCCCAGCCCTTGACCGTGACCGACTTGTTCTTCTCCAGATCCTTGTAGCGGGTGAAGAAATGCTCGATCTGCTCGACCATGATGGTCGGCAGCTGCCGGTAGCTGGCGATGTCGGTGTAATAGGGGTTCAGCTTGTCGACGGGCACGGCGAGGATCTTCTCGTCGCCGCCCGCCTCGTCTTCCATCTTCAGCACGCCGATGGGGCGCGAGCGGATGATGCAGCCCGGCACGACCGGCGTCGGGTTGAGCACGATCACGTCACAGGGATCGCCGTCGTCCGACAGGGTGTGCGGGATAAAGCCGTAGTTGCCCGGATAGTACATGGCCGTGTGCAGGAAGCGGTCGACGAACAGGGCGCCGGACGCCTTGTCCATCTCGTATTTCACCGGCAGGCCGCCCTGCGGGATCTCGATGATGACATTGACGTCCCAGGGCGGATTGGGGCCGACGGGAATGGCATCGATATTCATGGCGCGCTCGGTTATGCTGCAGTGCGATACGAAAGTGGCGCGGGTGATAGGCTCGCATGGCGCCCGAAGCAAGGCGGGATGGGTTGCGCTATCGCTCGACGCGCGGCGTCCCGCTGCTTGAGCGCGGGGGTTCGGCGCGTCACGGTGCGCGGGTGACGAGGAGACGGCGATGACCCTGTTCGACTGGCTGGCCCTGGCTCTCTTCGCACTGTGCTGGCTGGGCTATGGCCCGCTTCTGGCCCTGCTGGCGCGGCGAAGCGGCACGCTGAACGACGACATGCTGATCATTCGCCGGGTGTGGATGACGGCCATGACCCACCGCGAGGTTCGCCTCGTCGACAGCCAGTTGATGGGCCACACCATCAACTCCGGCGGCTTTTTCGCCTCGACCAATCTGCTGCTGATCGCGGCCGTGGCCAGCGTGCTGTTCGGCGGGGAACAGGCGCTGCAGGGGTTCGCCTCGGTCGGCGCCGAGGACGTGCCGATGAAGCTGCTCGAGGCCAAGCTGGCACTGGTACTCGTCTGCCTGGCGCGCGGCCTGCTGGATTTCATCTGGTCGATCAGACAGTTGAACTATGCCCTCGCCCTGATCGGTGCCGCGCCTGAGGTCCATACCGAAGCGGATCGGGTGGCCCTGGGCGATGCCGCGGCCAATCTGCTCAATCCGGCCCTGAGCGCCTTCAGCCAGGGCGTGCGGGGCTATTATTTCGCCCTGGCCGCCGCGGCCTGGCTGTTCGGCCCGCTGTGGCTGGCCATCGGCGTGGCGGCCGCCTTCTGTCTGATGGTCTGGCGTCAGGCCGGATCGCCCGCCGCCCGCGCCATTCGCAGCGCGCGCAGGCTGCTGGAACGGTCCTGACGCGCCTCCTGCGGCCGAATGAAAGCGGTTACACTGAGTGAACGCAGTTGCGAGATAGATGCTTGACGATTTGTGCGCTGCAACCTAGCTTGATTTTCGACGCCTCCGGGCGTCGTGCCCTTCTGGGCGTTTCCTCCCTATAGACTTCATGCCGCGCCTTCGGGCGCGGCTTTTTTTATGTCCCGCCGAGCAGGTCGGCGATGACCCGGGCCACGCCTTTTTCGGTGCGAGACCAGCCGGGCCCCGGCGACCGGGCGGCCTCGTCGAAATAAAGCGCCCGGTTCAGCTCGATCTGGATGGCGTGGAACCCCTCCATCGGCCGACCCCAGATCTGGGTGGTCCAGCCGCCGGCATAGGGTTGGTTCAACGCCACCCGCCAGCCCAGCGCCTCGAACGCCCGCCGCAGCCGCCGCGTCAACGCCGCCGAACAGGAGGAGCCATGCCGGTCGCCCAGCACGACGTCCGGCCCGCGCGCGCCGCCGGCCCCCTGGGTCGCCCTTGCGGGCATCGAATGCCAGTCCACCAGCACCGCCTCACCGTATCGCGCCCGGGCCGCCTGCATCGCCTGCGCCAGGGCCGCGTGATAGGGCGCGTGGGTCCCGGTGGTCCGTGCCCGGGCCTCGTCCAGCGACAGACGGCGGTCGTACAGGCTACGCCCGTCTCCGGTGAGGCGGGGAATGACGCCGTACCCCGCCGCCGTCCGCGCCGAGACCGGGGCCTCGGCGACGCCCTCGATCAGCAGCGGGTCCAGATCGGCCGGGTCGCGGTTGAGATCGACCCAGGCCCGGCCCAGCCGGGCCAGAACCACCGTCGCGCCGAGGTCGACGCCGGGCGCGACCAGCCGATCGACGAGCGCGTCCTCGGCGCTGCACAGACTGGCTTGGGTCAGGGCGGGATCGCTGCCCATTTCCCGCGGATAGACCGTACCCGAATGGGGCGAGGCGAAGACAAACCGGCCCGGCGTCTTCGGGCGCAGCACGACAAAGGCGTCGCCGCCGGTTCTGTCCGTCCCTCCCCGCGTCTGGTTCATGCCGTACGCCATAGACTGTTTCGACGGACGCTCCACAGGGCGTGGCCTCGCGGGGTCGGGGATTTTCATGGCGGGTTTACCAGTCGCGGCGTAGCGTTTCGGAAAGACGACCGGGGCGGACAACGACATGGCGCGCATTCTACTGGCTGAAGACGATCACTCGCTTCGCGGCTTCCTGACCCGGGCGCTCGAACGAGCCGGCCATTCCGTGGTCGATTGCGAGAATGGCGACGACGCCATCGACGCCCTCGACCAGGGTCCGTGGGACCTGCTGCTGACCGACATCGTCATGCCCGGCGCCGACGGCATCGAGGTGGCGCGCGTCGCCGCGGCCCGCCAGCCCGGCATCCGCATCATGTTCATCACCGGCTTCGCCGCCGTGGCCCTGTC
>CAZFQC010000234.1:0-4069 GCA_964520795.1 uncultured Brevundimonas sp. | reverse complement strand
CCCGCTCTTGAACCTGCCGCCGGCACGGCGCATCTGAGCGCCATGTTCATCCAGACCGAACCGACCCCGAACCCCAACGCCCTGAAATTCCTTCCCGGCCGCGAGGTGTCGCCCGAGCCGCGCGAATTTCTCAACGCCGATGAGGCGGCGGCCTCGCCCCTGGCCGAGGCCCTGTTCGCACTCGAGGACGTGGCCGGCGTTTTCTTCGGCGCCGACTATGTCTCGGTGACGAGACGTGCCGACGGGGCGGACTGGACGGGGATGAAGGCTCCGATCCTGGCGGCCATCATGGATCATTTCGTCTCCGGCGTGCCGCTGATGCGCGACGGGGCGTCCGGTACCGCCGAAGCCGGCGAGGACTCGGAGATCGTGGCCGAGATCAAGCAACTGCTGGACAGCCGCGTCCGCCCGGCCGTGGCCCAGGACGGCGGCGACATCCTGTTCGACGCCTTTGATGAAGAGACCGGCGTGCTGACCCTGAAGATGCGCGGGGCCTGCGCCGGCTGCCCGTCCTCTTCCGCCACCCTCAAGGCCGGGGTCGAGCAGATGATGAAACACTACATCCCCGAAGTGACCAGCGTCGAACAGGTGATCTAGGCCCGGGCCCGGGCGGGAAGCCGCCGCGCGGCGAGCGTCAGCGCGAACAGGGACGCTCAAGCAGCGAGCCGCCGCGCGGCGAGCGTTAGCGTCCCACATCTGAAACGAATCCGTCCTCGCTTCCGTGGGCGGACGGCGCCATCATCAATCCATGCCCCGGTTCGAGAGCGACAAAGACGCCCGGCGTCTCGGCGAGGCGCTCGCGGCCCTGCGCCGCGACCGCGCCCTCAGCCAGGCCGAGGCCGGCCGCAGGGCGGGCATGACCAGCCAGGGCTGGGGCCTGTATGAGACCGGCAAACGCTCCGGCCTGTATCGCCCCGACGTCCAGCGTCGCCTGACCGCCGCCCTCGATGCGACCCCGGCAGACCTGCTGTCGGGCCCGGTGCCGGCCGCCCCGGGCATGGCCAGCGAGGGTCGGCCCTTTGTCCACGAGATTCCGCCCGCCGCCCGCCGCCGGCTGCAGCTTTCCAATGACGACCTCGCCCCCTGGGCCGCATCAGGCGTGGTGGTGGAATATGAGCCCGGCCGCTGGCCCCGGCGCGACCAGGGCTGTGTCATCGAAATGGCCGACGGCGCGGTCCAGGTCCGGATCTATGAAGGAGCCGACGCCGGAGCCCTGACCGTGCGCGGCGGTCCGGGCGGGCTGGCGGCGCAGGAACGGATCGACCGGTCCGAGACCCGCGCGGTCTCCGCCGTGGTCGCCCGGCTGGAGCTCTGAATGAAACGAATCCATTGCAACGTTTTCGTTTCCATGAAACACTCCCTGCTCGAAAGGGAGGAGCCGGACAACCATGGCCAGAATCGGCGCACGCGACGAAGTCGACGCCTATGTCGGGGCGCGCATCGGGCTCAGACGATCGGCGCTGGGTCTGTCGCAGAGCGCCCTGGCCCAGCAGCTCGGGATCAGCTTCCAGCAGGTTCAGAAATACGAGACCGGCCAGAACCGCATCTCCGCCTCAAGGCTGCATCGGGCCGCGACGGTGTTGGGAACGTCGGTCGAAACCTTCTTTCCACCGGTCGAGACGGCGCGTGGCGCAGCCGACGACGGCTGGGAACAGCTGCGATTCATCACAGCGACCGCCGACGGCCGGACCGTGGCGGCGGGCTTTCCACTGATTGCGGACCGCGACCTGCGCAGGGCTGTCGCCCGGATCGTCCGCGCCCTGGCCCGCGAACCCTGACGCGACGCCGTCCCGGGGCAACCCCATGAGGTTGATGGTCATTGATACGGCGCTGGGCCTGTGCACCGCCGGGGTGTTCGAGGTCGAGGGCGCGATGGTGCGACGGCTGGGGCTGCGCTCCGAGCCGATGGTCAAGGGCCATTCCGAGCGGATCGCCGGCTTCGCCCGGGACGCCGCCGCCGAGGCCGGTCTCGTCTTCTCCGAACTCGACCGGATCGGTGTCACGGTCGGACCGGGCTCCTTCACCGGTCTGCGCGTCGGCCTCGCCTTCGCCCAGGGACTGGCGGCGGCGCTGGACCGGCCTGTGGTGGGGGTCTCGGCCCTCGATGTCCTTGCGGCATCGGCGGGTGAGTCGCCGACGGTCGCTGCCCTGATCGACGCCCGTCGGGGTCAGGTCTATGCCCGTTTCTGGCACGACGGCACCCCTACGGGCCCCGCCGGGGCGCTCGACCTCGATACGGCGGCGGGCCGGATCGCGGCCCTCGGACCGGACGCCGTCCTGGTCGGGTCCGGGGCCGCCCTGTTCGCCGCGGCCGCGGCCGGGCCCGGGCTGCTTGCGCTCGCCGGACCGGCGCCCGAGGCCCTGGCCCGGCTGGCGGGGGCGGCGGATCCGGCTGGTGCGCCGGCCCGGCCGATGTATCTGCGCGCGCCCGACGCCACGCCCCCCACACGCCTGCCCGGACAGGCCCGCGGACCGGCGCGGACCTCATGACCGGCCCGGCCCTGTTCACGCGTCTCGCCGATCTCCATGCGACGGCCTTTCCCGCGCCCTGGAACGCCGCGGCCTTCGAGACCCTGCTGGATCAGGACGGCGTCCTGCTTCTGGAGGATGCGGACGGCTTCATCCTGTTGCGGGTCGTCGCCGACGAAGCCGAAATCCTCACGATCGCGGTCCGGCCGGACGGGCGCCGGAAGGGTCTCGGGCTCAGGCTGGTCGGCGAGGCCGGGGCGGCGGCGGCGGCGCGCGGCGCCGACCGGTTGTTCCTTGAAGTGGCCGACGACAACACGGCCGCCCTCGCCCTCTACGCCCGGGCAGGATTCACCGCCGCGGGCCGTCGTCCGGCCTATTACGCCCGCCCGGACGGGGGGCGGCGGGACGCCCTGATCCTCGCCCTCAATTTGACGGCGGCGCTTCCCTAGCGCGGGCGGCCCGCCTATCCTGCCCGCCATGGACCGGATTGAAAAACTCTGCGCCGACCGCGGCATGCGGATGACCGAGCAGCGGCGGGTGATCGCCCGGGTGCTGTCCAGCGCCGGGGACCATCCGGACGTCGAGGAACTCTACCGTCGCGCCTCCGCCATCGATCCGCACATCTCTATCGCCACCGTCTATCGCACCGTCCGCCTGTTCGAAGAGGCCGGGGTCGTCGAGAAACACGATTTCGGCGACGGCCGCAGTCGCTATGAAGAGGCGGGAGACGATCATCACGACCATCTGATCGACACCCGCACCGGCGAGGTCATCGAATTCTTCGACGCCGAGATCGAACGTCTGAAGACCGAGATCGCCGAGCGACTGGGCTTCGAGCTGATCGGCCACAAGCTGGAACTGTACGGCAAGCCGATCGACGGTGCCGAGCCGTCCAAACGGGATGGTCTGATCTTCACCCGCAACGCGCATCGGGTCGATCCGGACAAGCTGGATAGCTGAACGTCCGTGCCGGTGTGGCGTGCGACCCGTCTCCGCGCTATCCAGTCAGCCCCATGACCGAAACCCTTGTCCCGCCGCAGGAGCAACAGGCCGCGCCCAAACGCCTGTTCATCAAGACCTGGGGCTGCCAGATGAATGTCTATGACTCCGAGCGCATGGCCGATGTCCTGCGCCCGCTGGGCTATGCGACCACGGACACGGCCGAGGGTGCCGACTTCGTCATCCTCAACACCTGCCACATCCGCGAGAAGGCCGGCGAAAAGGTCTATTCCGAGCTCGGCAAGCTCCGGGTCATGAAGGACGAGCGGGCGGCGGCGGGGCAGGGGGCCATGACCATCGCCGTCGCCGGCTGCGTCGCCCAGGCCGAAGGTGAGGAGATCATGCGCCGCCAGCCGGCGGTGGATCTGGTCGTCGGCCCGCAGGCCTATCACCAGCTGCCCGAGCTGCTGACGCGTACCGCCCGGGCGCGGGGCGAACGGATCGGCGCGGACTTCGCCCCGGTCGACAAGTTCGACGCCCTGCCGCAGGCCCGCGGGGTCGATGGACCGACCGCCTTCCTGACGGTGCAGGAGGGTTGCGACAAATTCTGCACCTTCTGCGTCGTGCCCTATACGCGCGGCGCCGAATGGTCGCGGCCGGT
>CAZFQC010000233.1:2170-4077 GCA_964520795.1 uncultured Brevundimonas sp. | reverse complement strand
GCCTCGGCGGTGCTGCTGTCGACGCCGTTGGCGCTGGCGGTTCTGACCGGCAACTGGGAGCTTTCGACCGCCGCGGTCTCGGGCATGGGCGTGCTGACGCTGGCCCTGGGCTGGCTGGTCGCGCTGACCCGCAAGGGCCGTTTGCACGACGAGGATTCCGTTGATGGCTGACGGCCACGCTCCCACCACGCCGATCGGCGCCACCGACATCTTCGATGACGGCCTGACCGACCACGCCCGCGCGCTGGACGACCGCAAATTCACGATCAATTTCGGCCCGCAACACCCGGCGGCCCACGGCGTGCTGCGCCTGGTGCTGGAGCTGGACGGCGAACTGGTCACCCGCGTCGATCCGCACATCGGCCTGCTGCACCGCGGCACCGAAAAGCTGATGGAGGCCCGCACCTACCTGCAGAACGTGCCCTATCTGGATCGCCTCGACTATGTCGCGCCGATGAACCAGGAGCACGCCTTCTGCCTGGCCATCGAAAAGCTGCTGGGCGTGGACGTGCCGTACCGGGCCCAGCTGATCCGGGTGCTCTATTCCGAGATCGGCCGCATCCTCTCGCACCTGCTGAACGTGACCACCCAGGCCATGGACGTGGGTGCCCTGACGCCGCCGCTGTGGGGCTTCGAGGAACGCGAGAAGCTGATGGTGTTCTACGAGCGCGCCTCGGGTGCCCGTCTGCACGCCAACTATTTCCGACCCGGCGGCGTCCACCAGGACCTGCCGATGGACCTGATCGACGACATCGGCCGCTGGTGCCGTGAGTTCCCGGCGGCGCTGAAGGACATCGAGTCCCTCGTCACCGAGAACCGCATCTTCAAACAGCGCAACGTCGATATCGGCGTGGTGTCAAAACAGCAGGCGCTGGACTGGGGCTTCACCGGGGTGATGCTGCGCGGCTCGGACATTCCGTGGGACCTGCGCAAGTCGCAGCCCTACGAATGCTATGCCGACCTCGAGTTCGACATCGCCGTAGGCAAGAACGGCGACTGCTGGGACCGCTATCTCTGCCGCATCGAGGAGATGAAGCAGTCGGTGCACATCATGGAGCAGTGCATCCACAAGCTGCGCAACTGCCCCGGCGAGCCGGTCATGGTCGAGGACAACAAGGTCGTCCCGCCGCGCCGCGGTGAGATGAAGCGGTCGATGGAAGCCCTGATCCACCACTTCAAACTCTACACCGAGGGCTTCCGCACGCCGGAAGGCGAGGTCTATGCCTCGGTCGAGGCACCCAAGGGCGAGTTCGGCATCTATCTGGTTTCGGACGGCACCAACAAACCCTATCGCGTCAAGATTTCTGCCCCGGGCTTCCGCTCGCTGCAGGCCATGGACTGGATGAACCGCGGCCACATGCTGGCGGACGTCTCGGCCATCCTGGGCTCGCTCGACATCGTTTTCGGAGAAGTAGACCGATGAGCGTTCGTCGTCTCGCCAAGGAACAGCCGGCCTCGTTCGCCTTTTCGAAGGCGACGAAGGCGAAATGCGACTGGTGGATCGCCAAATATCCGGCCGACCGCCGCCAGTCGGCAGTGATCCCGATCCTGTGGCTGGTTCAGAAGCAGGAAGGCTGGGTCTCCGAGCCCGCCATCCGCGCCATCGCGGAACTGCTGGGCATGCCGTACATCCGGGTGCTGGAGGTCGCGACCTTCTACACCATGTTCATGCTGGAGCCGGTCGGCTCGGCCGCCCTGATCCAGGTCTGCGGCACCACGCCCTGCATGCTGCGCGGCGCCGGTGAGCTGATGGCGGTCTGCAAGTCGAAGATCGGCCCCAAGGACACGCTCAGCGCGGACGGCCGCTTCACCTGGCAGGAAGTCGAATGCCTGGGTGCCTGCGCCAATGCGCCGATGGCCCAGATCAACGACTACTATTTCGAGGACCTGACCGCCGACAGCATGGC
>CAZFQC010000233.1:0-2070 GCA_964520795.1 uncultured Brevundimonas sp. | reverse complement strand
GATGCTGGCTGCCATCTTCCTGCGCACCCGCTATCACCGCCAACGCATGCGGGAGACGAACTGACCATGGTCGGCATCCTCGAAGACAAGGACCGCATCTTCACCAACCTGTACGGCTTCCATGACTGGACGCTGGATGGGGCGAAGGCGCGCGGCGCGTGGAACGCGACCAAGGACATGCTCGACCTCGGGCGCGACTGGATCATCTCCAACGTCAAGAACTCCGGCCTGCGCGGACGCGGCGGCGCGGGCTTCAGCACCGGGCTGAAATGGTCCTTCATGCCGAAAGAGGTGAAGGACCGGCCGCACTATCTGGTCGTCAATGCCGACGAGTCGGAGCCCGGGACCTGCAAGGACCGGGAGATCATGCGCCATGATCCCCACCTGCTGATCGAGGGCTGTCTGATCGCCAGCTTCGCGATGCAGGCGCACGCCTGTTACATCTATCTGCGCGGCGAGTATGTGCTGGAACGCGAGCGCATGGAGGCGGCGGTCAAGCAGGCCTATGAGGCGAAGCTGATCGGCAAGAACAACGTCCACGGCTGGGATTTCGACGTCTACATCCACCACGGCGCGGGTGCCTACATCTGCGGCGAGGAGACGGCTCTGCTGGAGTCGCTCGAAGGCAAGAAGGGCCAGCCGCGGCTGAAGCCGCCGTTCCCGGCGGGGGCCGGCCTGTACGGTTGTCCGACCACGGTGAACAACGTCGAGTCGATCGCTGTGGTGGGCACCATCCTGCGCCGCGGGGCCGAGTGGTTCGCGGGCTTCGGCCGTCCGAACAACACCGGCACCAAGATCATGTCGATCAGCGGCCATGTGAACCGGCCGTGCAATGTCGAGGAGGCGATGTCGATCCCGCTGCGTCAGCTGCTGGAAGACCATTGCGGCGGCGTGCGCGGCGGCTGGGACAATCTGAAGGCCATCATCCCCGGCGGCTCCTCGGTACCGCTGATCACGCGCGAGATGAGCGAAACCGCGCTGATGGATTTCGACTCCCTGCGCGAAATGCGCTCGGGTCTCGGCACCGCGGCGGTGATCGTCATGGACCAGTCGACCGACCTGGTCCGCGCCATCGCCCGCATCAGCTATTTCTACAAGCATGAGAGCTGCGGCCAGTGCACGCCGTGCCGCGAGGGCACGGGCTGGATGTGGCGGGTGCTGGAGCGGATGGCCGTCGGCGAGGCCGATCCGTCCGAGATCGACCTGCTGCTGGAAGTCTCGACCCAGATCGAGGGCCACACCATCTGCGCGCTGGGCGACGCCGCCGCCTGGCCGGTGCAAGGGCTGATCCGGCATTTCCGGCACGAGATCGAGGACCGCATCTCCTCCTACCGCAGCCGCCGCGCGAATTTCGCCGGCCATGCGATCGCGGCGGAGTAGGGACATGCGTTTTCATCCCGCCCTGATCGTGATCGTGGCGCTGGGTGCCTGCAAGGCACCGGCGGTGCCCGGGCCTGCCGAGGGCCAGGTGGCGGGGCCGGAGGCAGTGCCGTCAGCGCCCGCCGCACCCACGCCCGGGCCCCTGATCCGGCCAGCAGCGTTCCTGGAGCAGGCCTGCCGGGACCGCGTGTCCGAGCAGTTTGGCCAGACCGGGGCATCCGTCCGGTATCAGGCGCAGGGCACGGCTCGCGCGACCGTGTCCTGGGCGGCTCCTGTGGATGGCGGCCTGTTGAGTTTCGAATGCCGGATGGGCGAAGCCGGTGCGGATCTGTTCCGCGATGGCCAGTCCGTGACCGTGAATGTACCGACGGCGGCCGATGCCGTCGAACAAGAGGCCCGCTGATGCCTATCGCTAAAGTCAACGGCGTAGAGGTCGAGTTCGAGCCCGGGATGACCGTGCTCCAGGTCGCCGAACGCGCCGGACAGGAGATCCCGCGCTTCTGCTATCACGAGCGGCTGTCGATCGCCGGCAACTGCCGCATGTGCCTTGTCGAGATGGAGAAGTCGCCAAAGCCCATCGCGTCCTGCGCGATGCCGGTGGCCGAGGGCATGGTCATCCACACCGACACGCCCAAGGTGAAGAAGGCGCGCGAAGGGGTGATGGAGTTCCTGCTCATCAACCACCCGCTC
>CAZFQC010000232.1:2502-4092 GCA_964520795.1 uncultured Brevundimonas sp. | reverse complement strand
TCCGAGGGCTTGTGATAGCGGTTGGCCACATAGTCGCGGCTGGCGGCGTTATGGCCGGTGAAGCCCGCCGCCCCGAACAGGGCCGGCACGCCCATCTTGGCCAGGGGGAAATGGTCCGAGCGATAGAAGCCGCCGGCCTGGGGCGCCGGATCGGGGATCAGCACCCGCCCCTGTTCCGTCGCGCGCCGCTCCAGCCAGGCGTCGGTCTCGCTCTTGCCGGCCCCCATGACCACGATCTGCGGCGAGATCTCGGCGCCGGGCAGGAAGCTGTCCATGTTGATATTGGCCACCGTCGTCTCCAGCGGCCAAACGGGGTTGGCGGCGTAGTATTCGGCGCCCAGCAATCCGGCCTCCTCGGCCGTCCAGGCGGCGAACACCACCGACCGGTCGGGGGCCGCGCCCGCCTTGAACAGCCGCGCCAGCTCGATCAGCCCGGCCACGCCCGTCGCATTGTCGACGGCGCCGTTATAGATGTCGTCGTCCCCCACCGGCGTCGCGCGGCCATAGGCGTCCCAGTGGGCGCCGTACAGAACCGTCTCGTCCGGATGCCCGGCACCCGGAATGCGGGCCAGCACATTTCGGCTCTCGATCCGGTCGGCGGTCTGGCCGAAATCGATCGACATGGTCACGCCCGTCAGGGTCACCGGCGCGAAGTCCGGCGTCCGCGCCGCCGCGCGCAGGGCGGCGTAGTCGAGACCCGCGTCGGCGAACAGCTGTGCGGCGACCGGCCCCTGGATCCAGCCCTGCGCCGGGACCCGCTCGGCGTCCGGATTGGCCCGCACGATGTCGAATTTGGGGGCCGTCGACGACCCCTCCAGCACGCTCCAGCCATAGCCGGCGCCCGCCGTGTCGTGGATCACCAGCACCGCCGCCGCCCCCTGCCGCGCCGCCTCCTGGAATTTGTAGGTCCAGCGGCCGTAGAAGGTCATGGCATTGCCGTCGAACCGCCCCGCCACCGGATGCCCCTCGGGCGCGCCGAAGTCCGGGTCGTTGACGATGACCAGCAGCACCTTGCCGCGCAGATCCATGCCCTTGAAATCGTCCCAGCCGCGCTCCGGCGCGCTGACGCCATAGCCGGCGAACACCACCTCAGCGTTGGCGACGGTGATACGATCCACGGGCCGATCGCTCGACACCAGAATGTCGGGTCCGCGCGCCAGCGCCCGGCTCGTGCCGCCGGCATTGACCGTGATCGTCGCCGGCCCGTCCTGTCGCGTCCGGCCCAGCTGCGCCGTCTGCACCCACGACCCGTCCGGCCCACCCGGCTCCAGCCCCAGCGCCTGGAACTGGCTGACCAGATAATCGACGGTCCGTTGCTCGCCCGGCGTCGCCACCCCACGCCCCTCGAACCCATCCGACGCCAGCACCCGCACATGCTCATTCAGCCGCGCGGCGTCGGCCTGTTGCGCGAGGGCGGGGGAGGCCGTCAGAAGGGCGAAAACGGCGGCGAGGAGAATGCGGTGATGGGTCATACCCAACTCTAACGCCCTTCCATCGCCTTCGTCATCCTCCGGCAAAGCGGCGCAGCCGCCAAGATCGGGAGGTTCGACTCAGCGGACGCTGCGCGGGTCCGCTATGGGTGGCGGGCTC
>CAZFQC010000232.1:0-2402 GCA_964520795.1 uncultured Brevundimonas sp. | reverse complement strand
CTCGTGGCCCAAGGCCTCTGACGGTCCGCTCAGCGCCAGAAGCGGACATCCCCGCCCTGCCCGCTTTTCGCACAAGGGTGCCCCCCGAAGGTTCACCGCCCGTTCAAATGGGTCGTGCTCCTCTGCAGGCCCGGTGGTTCGACCACCTTACCACGATTTCATGGGTCAATTGCGGATCGGGGCGCTATCCGTCGTCTCGACCGAGCCGCCGTGAGCAACCGATCGTTCCTGTTTGGAGGTGGCCGACGGAGATATTGATGAAGCGGTTTGCAATACCTGCTTTTCTAGGCGCGCTCGCCGTCGCAACTGGCAGCCGGGCCGAGGAACCTGGCCCGAGTCCGAGCCTCCTTGCCGACGCCTATCTGGAATCGTTCGGCCAGTTCAATGCATTGGAGGCAAGGCTTTGGGGCGTTGCCACCCCGCTCGACACCCTCATGGGCGACAACAGCATGGAGGCCCACGCCGGCTGGATCGCCCAGCAGCACGGTTGGCTAGAAGCCGCGTCGAGGATCGAGACCAGCTCACTCACCGGACCGGAACGGGCGATCCTCTTCAATCTTCGCGGCAAACTCGAATCCGCCATTGCACTGGAAGCCTGTCGGCCAGAATTATGGCCACTCAACAGTTTCGCCGGCTGGCACCTAAATCTGATCAATTCTCTGGGTGTCGCAACCGAGAATGCCGGCACCGAACTCAATAAGGCCGTCTTGCAGGACTGGGCCCAGGACATCCTCGACTATATCGCCATCGAGGAAGAAAACCTGGAGGCAGGTCTTGCCGCCGGCTACTCTTCTCCGCGCAGCATTGCCCTGCAGGTCGCCACACAGTTGGACACGATGGCCACGCCGGAAGGCGACCTCTGGCGAGTCGCTGACGACCTGCCGGACGGCCTCCGGGAAGAATGGCACAAGCTGGTTCAGACGCGCCTCGCTCCCGGCTTCGCTGGCCATGCCCGGTACATTCGCGACGCCTATGCGCCTCGGGCCCGTGTGGCGAGGTCGCTGTCAAGCCTGCCCGACGGGCGCGCCTGCTACGCGGCGAACATTCTTCATCACACGGGCATCCGCCTGACTGGCGATGAATTGCTGTCCATTTCGGCGAACCTGGCAGAGACCTCGGAACAACACCTGTCTACGCTGGGCCAGGCGTTGTGGCGGATGAGCGATCCCGCCGCGATTCGCAGCCGGCTAGGGGAAACGCCAGACACGGCCCTGGACACTGAAGCAGATGTCATCGCAGCGGCTCAATCCGATTCCGACCGCCTGATAGCGCTCTCTGCTCGCCTGTTCCCGGATTTGCCACCGCATCACGCTCGCATGGCTGTTTTTCCGGAGGCCCAGAGATCGTCGGTGATCGCGAGCTACCGTCCGGACTTCGGCAATGGTTTTGCAGGCGTCTATTCGCTCAATCCCGACGACCCGCGTATGCGCACGGCACGGTCGTCCGAGAGTGTCACCTCGCATGAAATCGCGCCGGGCCACCACATGCAAGCCATGGTCGGCTTCAACTCGGGAGCGTTGGGTGGCGATTTCGTACATCCCATTCTTACCGTCGGCATGAATAACGCCTTCGTAGAAGGTTGGGCACAATACGCAGAAATACTGGCAGTCGAGGAAGGACTGCTCAACCATCCTGAATCCGGTCTGAAATACTGGTCCAACTTTGGTGCCGTCATTAACATCGAAGTCAATTTCAACATGGGCGATGTCAACGAAACGGAAACCGCCCGACGGGTTCTGCAACTCCGCGGCCTGCCAACGGACGATCTGTCAGCCGCCGACCGCCAGCTGGACTGGATGTCCGTGATGCCGGCCCAGCTTATCACCTATGACCTCGGCGCCGATTTCATCTACCGGCTGCGAGATCGGGCCCGGTCAGAACTGGGCGATGATTTCGACTATCCTACCTTCCACCGGCTCATTCTGGAGGAGGGCTCGGTGCCGCTCTGGCGGCTTGAGGAAAAGATCGATGCGTGGGTCACCGGGAATCACTGACCGGGTGCGGTGTTGCCGGGGCGGTGCAGTCAGGTTGACCGGGCGAAGTCGAAAAGCGTCCTGACTGTATCGATTCAAGCAACAGCGACCACCCAGGCGTTCGCCGCTTCGGCTCGGAAAAGCCGAAGGGTTGGTCTTCCGATCAGATCGCATTGGATATTGAAGGTGTTGTAGATCGCTGCGTGGGTGGTGAGGAATTTCTGGGCTGAGACTTAGGATTTGAACCTCTGCTGCTGCCGCTCTCGTCGTCGGATCGAGTGGTGGGAGTTCTCTGGTCGATTGTTCTCCCGAAGCCGGCCGGGTCGATGAAGATGACGCAGTTCCAGTGGATCCCCGCCGGGAGCGGACGTTCCCGACCGCCGCAATGACTAACTTCCGGGCTCGGGGACTGCGGGCTCGAAATGTCCG
>CAZFQC010000231.1:0-4117 GCA_964520795.1 uncultured Brevundimonas sp. | reverse complement strand
CCGCTGCGCCGCGAACCAGCACCATCGAGACATCTCCATACGATCATGACGTGCATCGGACGGTTCCAACGCACGCGCTGGCTCTCCCGAATACGGACCGAGCCGAAGCGTCGCTCTATAACACGGCGAAAAGGGGCTATGACAAGGCGAAGACGCAATCAGGGCGGTGCCCGGTCGTGTTCAGGCGGCAGGACCGGCGCGCGACGCCGGACTCCCGTGACGCTCGCGCCACAGGAGTCTTCCAGAGTCGTCGGGAACCGGGGTCGCGGGACCTCGTTCCGTTGACCGGGCTGTCCAGCGGTGTCTAGGTGTTGGCGATCGCGGCGGGTTCCGTCGTGACGTAAAGGGCAGGATATGCGCCGCATGACGCGCAAAACGGGCGCCTTGATCGCCGGACTGGCCGGAGCGCTTGCGCTGCTGGCCGTGGCCGACGTCGCCTCGGCCCAGGCCGCCGGGCCCGCTCGCGCCCGTGCGCCCGCCGTTTCCCTGACCGAAGCCCAGGCCGCCCGCGCCGCCGCGGCCCAGCCGGGATCGTCCCGTCTGCGTTTCACCGAGCGCGGCCGCTGGGGTCTGGATCTCAACCTCAGCCAGCCCGTGGGCCGCGACAGCAGCCTCGGCGACGTCGAGGCCGGAGCCTATTACCGCGTCAACCCGCGCCTGCGCGTCGGTGCTACCGCGGGTCTGGCAGAGCCCGAGAGCGATCCGGCCCGTGCGCCGCAGACCGACCGCCGCGCCGCGCCGCGTTTCCGTCTGGAATCGATCTTCCGCTTCTAGTCCGGCCCGAAGGCCGCCTGGATCGCCGATACCCCCGCAATCCCGCATGCGCCGGAGCCGATGAGGCTCTGTGCATTGCTGCCGTCGATTCCGCCGAGGGCATAGACCGGGCAGGGCGCGGCCTCGATCCATGCCCTGAAAACGTCCAGTCCGAGCGCCGCACGGCTTGCCGAGACTCCGCCGGCCGGAAAGACCGGCGAAGCAATCCGCGCATCCAGTCCCGGCGTAGACAGGGATGCCGGGGCATGGGCCGCCCCGGTAATCAGCCAGTCGGGCCTCGCCGCCCGGATCGCCGCGGCTCTACCCAGCGACCGCTCCGGCAGGTGGACCCCGTCCGCGTCGATCGCTTCGGCCAGTTCCGCGTCCAGCCCGATCAACAGCAGGCCCTCGCACGCCCGCGTGGCCTCGCGCAGTCGGAGCCCGGTCTCCCGCGCATCAGGCTGGCCGAAATGGCGGAACACCACGCACGATCCGGCCGGCAGCCGGGCCGCCGTCTCCCAGGGTTTCGGCGTCCGGTCGGGGTCAGTGAAAAACAGCAGGGGCGGCAGGTCCGGTCCGGTCCAACCGCGTGCCCGGCTGACATCGGCGGCGTCCCGTGCGAGGACGCGGGCGACTTCCCACAGGATTTCGGCGTCTGCCCGGTTCATGACTTCCTCTTCTCCCGATCCCGTTCCGCCGTCCAGCGCCGTCGCCGCGCGGCTCGAGGCGATCCGGCAGCGCATCGCCGGCGCCTGTCGCGCCTCCGGTCGGACAATCGAGGACGTGACGCTGACGGCCGTATCCAAGACCCAGCCGCCGGAAGCGATCGCCGCCGCGCTCGCCGCCGGCCAGCGCGTCTTTGGCGAGAATCGGGTGCAGGAGGCCCAGGCACGC
Organism: uncultured Brevundimonas sp.; assembly: GCA_964520795.1. Lineage (GTDB taxonomy): Bacteria > Pseudomonadota > Alphaproteobacteria > Caulobacterales > Caulobacteraceae > Brevundimonas. The sequence continues at coordinate 2,470 of CAZFQC010000231.1, read as the reverse complement.
TGGAGCGGGCACCGCGACGGGGTCGGGCTCAGACTGATCGGGCCGCTGCAGTCGAACAAGGCGGCCGACGCCGTCGCCCTGTTCGATGTGATCGAGACCCTCGACCGGCCGAAACTGGCTGACGCCCTCGCGGCGGCCGGCGCGCAGGCGGGCAAGGCCGTGCGCGTCCTGATCCAGGTCAACACCGGTGCCGAGCCCCAGAAGGCGGGCGTCCTGCCCGGCGGGACCGGCGAACTGCTGGACCACGCCCGGGCGGCGGGCCTCATCGTCGAGGGGCTGATGTGTATTCCGCCCGCCGAAGAGGCACCGGGCCCGCATTTCGCCCTGCTGCGCAAGATCGCCCGCCGCTACGGGCTGGAGACCCTCTCGATGGGGATGAGCGGCGATTTCGAGACCGCGATCCGCTTCGGCGCAACCCATGTGCGCGTCGGATCGTCGCTCTTCGGGGAACGAAAAGCCCCCGAAACCCCCTCCAGGGACTGAAAACCGCGCCGCTTGCGGTCCAACCCTTGGCGGAACCGCCGACGCTCGCCATTCTGGTACCCATGCCCACGCCCAAGACCATCCTGATCATCGACGACGACAACGACCTGCGCGAGGCCCTGGCCGAGCAGCTGGCGCTGCACGAGGCCTTCCGGCCGGTCCAGGCCGCCACGGCGGCCGAGGGCGTGCGCATGGGCCGCGAGGTCCGCGCCGACCTGATCCTGCTCGATGTCGATCTGCCCGACATGGACGGCCGCGAGGCCTGCCGTCTGCTGCGCAAGGACGGCGTCTCGACCCCGATCATCATGCTGACCGGCCAGGCTTCGGATTCCGACACGGTCCTGGGGCTGGAGTCGGGGGCCAATGACTATGTCACCAAGCCTTTCCGCTTCGCCGTCCTGCTGGCCCGCATCCGGGCCCATCTCCGCAGCCACGAACAGTCCGAGGACGCGGTCTTCCGCATCGGCCCCTATGAGTTCCGGCCCGCGGCCAAGGTTCTGATCGACGACAAGGCGAAGAAGGTCCGCCTGACCGAGAAGGAAACCAATATTCTCAAATACCTCTACCGCGCCGGGGCCAAGGCCGTGTCGCGCGAGGAACTGCTGACCGAGGTCTGGGGCTACAACGCCGGGGTCACCACCCACACGCTGGAAACCCACATCTACCGACTGCGCCAGAAGATCGAGCCCGAGCCGGGTCAGGCACGGCTGCTGCTGACGGACGCGGGCGGGTACCGGCTGCAGCCCTGACATGGGACCCTGGGACGCCCGCGCCGGGCGCGTCCGCATCATCCAGCGGCCCGAAGGCGAGGCTCCGGAGTGGGTCCGCGACGCCTGGATCGGGCTGGAGCTGCCGCTGCTCGAACCGGAGCCCCTGACCTACCGGATCGTCGGTGGCGTCCTGACCATGCCGAAGGACCTGATCGGTTACTGGCTGGGTGTGCTGACGGGGCGGTCCCGTCTCATCACCGGCTATCTGGTCGATGCGAACCGCGCCGTTCAACTGGTCGAAGCCCGCAATCCGACCGCGGCCGTCTGGTGGCGAACCCATGCCGGGTCCACCATCCAGCCGGGACAGGGGTTCATCTTCGACCTGCCCGCCTGCGAGCGCGCTGACTAGATCGCCAGATCCATCGTTACCGGCGCATGGTCGCTGGGCTGCGTCCATTCGCGGACCGTGTCATGGATGCGGGCGCTGCCCGGCGTCACCGCCGGCGTCAGGCCGGGCGAGGTCCACAGGTGGTCCAGGCGCAGGCCGCGGTTGGACTTGCGGAAGTCGGCGGCGCGATAGCTCCACCAGCTGGCCAGTTTCTGCGGCTCGGGGATCTGGTCGCGGACCACGTCGGCGAAGCCCCCGGCGGACTGCAGGCGGCGCAGGGTCTCGACCTCCACCGGCGTGTGGCTGACGATCTTCGACATATAGCGGTGGTTCCAGACGTCGTTTTCGCCGGGCGCGATGTTGAAATCCCCGGCCAGGACCAGCGGCCGCTGCTTGTCGCGCCCCGCCATTTCGCTGGTCAGCCGCTCGTAAAAATCCATCTTGTGATCGAATTTCGGGTTCAGGGCCCGGTCGGCGACGTCCCCGCCCGCCGGGATGTAGAAATTCTGCACCTCGACCCCGTCGACCATGACCCCGACGCAGCGGGCGTGCCCCTCGCGACAAACATCGAGAACCGGCGCTTCCCTGATTGGCCTGCGGCTGGCGATGGCGACGCCGTGCCAGCCCTTCTGACCGCCGATCTTCAGATGGGGCAGGCCCATGGCTTCAAAGGCACCGCGGGGGAACTGGTCCTCCAGGCATTTGATCTCCTGCAGGCACAGGACGTCGGTCCCGCTTTCGGCGACGAAGCGCGCGACCTGGTCGATGCGCAGGCGGACGGAGTTGATGTTCCAGGTGGCGATGCGAAGCATTTCGCCCTTTTAGTTGGGCCGCGGTCAAAAGGCTCCGCCTTTTCGACCCGACGCGGCCTGGCGCTTCGCGCAGGTTT
>CAZFQC010000230.1:0-4118 GCA_964520795.1 uncultured Brevundimonas sp. | reverse complement strand
GTCCCGAAGCGGGACGACCGGAGCGCCAGCCCCCATGTTCGAGTTCGGCCGGGATTTGAGAAAACTGTTCGAAAAGGCGCGAGAAAGCGACGATCTCGGCTGGCTGGAGCTCATCGGAGCCGACCTGGTCGCCACCGAAGCCCAGTCCCTGGGCATCGAGGCCGGCCGGGTGTCATGCACCCAGCCCTTCGACAACTGGATGCGGGCCTCGGCGCTGTGGCGCGAGCACGCCCGCCGGACCGGACGCCGGACCAGCCTGGATCGGGCGGCGGCGGCGGCCTCGGACGCGGCGCGGCACACGACCACCCCCGACCAGACCGCCGTGGCGGCGATCGAGTCCGGCGAGATCCACCTGCTCCGCTTCGATCTTTTCGGCGGACCGGAAAAGCTGAGTGCGGCGGTGTCGGACGTGCAGTCGCTGACCGCAGACCGGCCGGCCACCCGTTCAGCCGCCGCCGCCCTGCACGCCCGGTTGACGGCGCGACGCGCGCGGCTGTCCGGGGAACCGGCGGCCATGCTGGACGCGGCCGCCCTGCTGGACGCCGCCCTGCATGGTGCCAAGGGGTTGCCGCCGACGGTGGGCGACGATCTGAGGCTGGACCGGGCGGGCCTCGGACTTGAGGCCGGGGTCGCACGACGCGACGGGCGGCTGCTGGACCAGGCCGGGCGAGACCTGCGTATCCTGGTCGAGTCCGCCTCGCCGGACTACCGGCCCCTGACCCGGGCCCGGGCCCTGGCCCTCGCCGGCGCCGGGCTGATGGCGCTGGCCCGTCTGGCGAAGGATGAGGCGGCCACGGCCCAGGGTCAGGCCCTGTTCGCCGCCGCCGCCGACCAGTTCACCCCCGATCACAGCCCGCTGGACTGGGTCGCCGTGCAGCTAGCTCACGGCGATGCCGACACACCGTTGTCCCGACTGACCGAGGCCGAGGCCCTGAGCCGCGAACCCGGCCTGATCCTGGGTGCCCTGGCGCGCGAACGGCGGCTGGCGGCCGAAGCGGCCCTGGCCGAGGCCATGGGCGATGTCGAGGGCCTGACCGGACTGGAGGCCATCGTCCGGCGCGGTCTGGCTTCATCCGCCGGCACCCAGCCGCTGGAATGGGTCGCCGACCAGATCGGCATGGCGCACCTGGCCCTGGCCAAGGCGCGGCTGACGGCCTGCGAACCCCGTGCTGTCGGCATGATCCTGGCCGAGGCCATGGAGACGGCCCGCGAATGGGGTGCTCCGGCGTTGGTCCAGCGGGCGGCGTTGCTGCAGGTGCAGGCGGCGCGAGCCTAACCGCCCAGCGCCACGAACCCGCCGTTACCGAACCCCGGCTTGCCATAGCGCATCGGCTGGCCGTCCTCGGCCATGACGCGGCCGCCGGCGGCTTCCAGCACCGCCTGACCCGCCGCCGTGTCCCATTCGGAGGTCGGGCCGGTGCGGGGATAGGCGTCGAAACGCCCCTCGGCGATCAGACAGAATTTCAGCGACGAATCCATGCCCTGCCACTGGACGCAGCCATGGCGAGAGGCCAGTCGCCCGGCCTCCACATCCGTCATCGAATGGCTCATCACCGCCACGGGCGAAGCGGGCCGGTTGCGCACCCTGATGGCCTGCCAGACATCGCCGAACCGGCGACGGAAGGCACCTGCGCCCGGCGCGCTGCTGCGCCATGTGGTGCCGGTCGCGGGGGCCGTGACCACGCCGGCAACCGGCGATCCCTTGTGGATCAGGGCGATATTGACGGTGAAGGCTTCCCGCCCCTCGACGAAGCCGCGTGTGCCGTCCAGCGGATCAATCAGCCAGAACCAGTCCTTGGTTGACGCGGGCGCGCCGTCTGCGGCGACCGCCTCTTCCGCCACGGTCTGGACGCCGGGATAAAGGGTCGCCAACCGGGCCAGGATCAGGGCCTCGGCCTCCTGGTCGGCGCGGGTCACCGGACTGTCGTCGGCCTTGGTCTGGGCCACCACGCCATTGCGCCAGTACGGCAGGATGACCCGGGCGGCGTCCTCGGCGATCTCGGCCAATGCCTCGGTCAGTGCGCCGGACTCGAGGTCGGCGGTCATTCGTTTACTCATGTCCGCCCGATTAGAGCATCGGACCGGTTTCGCGAACCGGCAAATCAGGTCAGCGTCCGGCCAGTTTCCGACTGTTACGCGCCAGGCCCGATGACCGACACCGCCCCCGCCTCCCCTTTCCCCGACGGCCAGGCCCTGCCCGATGGCCAGGCCTTGGCGGCCCTGATCGCCGGCAAGCTGTGCCACGACTTCATCAGCCCGGCCGGGGCGATCAGCTCCGGCCTCGACCTGCTGAAGGACCCCACGGCCCAGGACATGCGCGACGACGCCATGGGGCTGATCGAGGCCAGCGCGAAGAAGATGGTGGCCCTGGTCGCCTTTGCCCGCGTCGCCTTCGGGGCCGCGACCTCGTCCGAGCGGTTCTCGGGTGCCGAACTGGGCGACCTGGTCTCCGGTCTGACCGAGGGCGGACGGGCCACGCTGGAATGGGCCGTCCCGGACACGGGCTATTCGAAAGCCCAGTCGCGGGCGCTGGTGAACCTGGCCTATCTCACCATGGCCGCCCTGCCGTCTGGCGGGATAGCGACCATTGCGACGCGAACCGACGGCGATGCTCTGGTCATCGAGGGCCGCGCCGAGGGTGCCCGCGCCCGTCTCAAGGGCGAGGCCGTCGCCGGACTGGCGGGCCAGCCGCTGTCCGAAGGTCTGCCCGGCCAGTGGATCCAGCCCTACTGGCTCTGGCTCACCGCCCATGACGCCGGCGGGTCACTGGATGTGCAGGCCGAAGAGGGGCGCGTCGTGCTGACCGTCCACATGCCAATCTGACCCTTAAGCCGGTTTCCCAAGGAGTCATTAACCGGCTCAGGCCGATTATAGGCGTCATGTACACGCGGGCGTTGTGCGCCCCAGTTTCGGAACCCGGATTTTGACCCCCAGAACCTGTCTCATCGTCGACGACAGCCGGATCATCCGCAAGGTTGCCCGTCGCATTGTCGAGGGGCTGGGCTTCGAGGTCGACGAGGCCGCCGACGGTTCCGAGGCCCTTGCCTTCTGCGGCGGGGTGATTCCGGAAGTCATCCTGCTGGACTGGTCCATGCCGGTGATGGACGGCATGACCTTCCTGCGCCGCCTGCGCGCCCTGCCCGGCGGCATGGCCCCCAAGGTCCTGTTCTGCACCATCGAGACCCGCGCCGAACGCATCGCCGAGGCCCTGTCGGCGGGTGCCGACGACTATGTGATGAAGCCGTTCGACGGCGAGATCCTGACCTCCAAATTCGCCGAAGTGGGGGCTGTCTGACCCCATGACGCCGGACGATTTCGATCGCCTCCAGTCCTTGATGGCCTCGCGCGCGGGCTTTCGGCTGACGCGCGACCGGATGAAGCTGGCTGAACACCGGCTGGGTCCGGTGGCGCGGCGCGAGGGCTTCGAGACGGTCGACGCCATGCTGGCCTCGCTCTGGGCCAAGCCGGTCGCCAGCCTGGGCTGGGCCGTGATCGAGACCCTGCTGAATCCCGAAACCTGGTTCCGGCGCGACCGGGTCAGTTTCGACACCTTCGGCAAGGAACTGCTGCCCGCGCTCGGCAAGGCCCGGGGCGGCCAGCCGGTCAAGGTCTGGTCCGCCGGCTGTTCGACCGGCCAGGAGGCCTGGTCCCTGGCCATCGCCGCCCAGGAGGCCGGGGTCGCGGTCGAGATCGTCGCCACCGACCTGTCGCAGCGCGCGCTCGAAAAGGCCCGGTCGGGTGCCTATACCGGCTTCGAGATCCAGCGCGGCCTCAGGGCCGAGACCATGCTGCGCTATTTCGACCAGGCCGAGGACGCCTGGATCGCCAAGGCGGACCTGCGCGCCAGCGTCCATTTCGCCCGCGCCAATCTGGTCGACGCCCCGACCGACGCCCATCGCTTCGACATCATCTTCTGCCGCCACGTCCTGGGCGACGCCGATCCGGCGCGTCGCGGCGGGATGTTCGACAATCTGGAGCGCCGGCTGGTCGACGACGGCTGCCTGTTCCTTGGTCCCGACGAACAGCCGGAAAACGACAGCATAGCCTTCCGCCCCGTCGCCGGCCGCAAGGGCCTGTTCGTCAAATCCCCCGCCGCGCTGAGGCGGGTGGCGTAGGGC
>CAZFQC010000229.1:0-4123 GCA_964520795.1 uncultured Brevundimonas sp. | reverse complement strand
GGCAATATCGGCGCGACCAATGTCCTGCGGACCGGGCGCAAGGATCTGGCCTTCGCCACCCTGATCCTCGACGCCGGCAAGGGCGCGGCAGCCTTTCTGACCGCCCAGGTCCTGTTCCCGGGCGTGCCGGCCATCGCGGCGATCGCCGGCGGCGCGGCCTTCCTCGGTCACCTGTTTCCCGTCTGGCTCGGCTTCAAGGGCGGCAAGGGAGTGGCGACCTTCTTCGGCCTGCTGCTGGCCGCGGCCTGGCCGCTGGGGCTGATGGCCGGGGCGACCTGGCTGATCGTGGCGGCCCTGTTCCGGATGTCGTCGCTGGCCGCCCTGGTCGCGGCGGCCATGGCGCCGCTGTTCGCCCTGCTGCCGCTGCCCGTGATGGGCCTGCCGGCGTCGGGACCGGTGCTGGCGCTCGCGCTCGTGACCGCCGCACTGATCTGGCTGCGACATCATGAGAATATCGCCCGCCTCTCCAAGGGGACCGAACCCCGGATCGGCGCGAAGAAGGGGTGACGCTTCCGGACGCAGAGCGTTTCGCGCGCCTGCGTCTGGCGCGGACCGACCAGGTCGGTCCGGTGACCTTTCGGCAGCTTCTGGAACGGTTCGGCTCGGCGGAGCGGGCTCTCGAAGCACTCCCCGACCTGATCCGGCGCGGCGGTGCCCACGGACACGCGGTCCCGCCGGTTGACCAGATCGAGCGCGAGCTGGCGGCCGGCGAGCGCGCCCGGGCGCGACTGATCGTTCTGGGCGACGCCGACTATCCCGACCTGCTGGCGGCGGTCGATCCGCCACCGCCGCTGCTGTGGACGCTGGGCGATTCGAGCCTGATGGCGCGGCCCTGTATCGCCGTGGTCGGGGCGCGGATAGCCTCGGCGGGCGGGCAGAGGATCGCGCGAGGGCTGGCGCAGCAACTGGGCGAGGCCGGCCATGTGGTGGTGTCGGGAATGGCGCGCGGCATCGACGGCGCGGCCCATTCCGGCGCCCTGCCAACGGGAACCGTGGCGGTGCTGGGCGGCGGGGTGGACGACATCTATCCGCCCGACAACGCCGACCTCCATGCGCAGATCGTCGAGAAGGGTTGTGTCGTTTCCGAGAGCCCGATGGGCGCGCGGGCGCAGGCGAAGGACTTCCCCCGCCGCAACCGGATCATCTCGGGCCTGTCGCGCGGGGTGATCGTGGTCGAGGCCGAGCTGCGGTCCGGCTCGCTGATCACGGCGCGCCTGGCGGGCGAACAGGGGCGCGACGTCTTCGCCGTGCCGGGCTCGCCGCTGGACCCGCGGTCGCGCGGACCGAATGAGCTGCTGCGGCAGGGTGCCATACTGTGTGAGGGGCTGGAGGATGTGGAGCGGGCCTTCTCGACCCTGAGGACCCTGCGCGAACCGCCGCCCGGCAATCCCTTCGACGGCGCGCCGGACGAGATCGAGGCCGCGCTGATCGAGCGGGTCGCCGCCCTGTTGTCGCCCACGCCGACGCCACGCGACGAACTGGCCCGGGCAGTCGGCCTGCCGATCGGGACGGTGGCGGCGGCCCTGCTGGAGCTCAGTCTGACGGGTCGTGCCGAGTTGCTTGCGGGCGGTCTGGCCGCCGCGCGAGCACCCTGAATTCCAGCGCCGATTGACAGCAGCCTTCCCGCCAACCACGTTCCGCCCCCTTTCCGAGCCCGCGCAAGGCCCCCTCCCCGCATGAACCTCGTCGTTGTCGAGAGCCCCGCAAAGGCCAAGACCATCAACAAATATCTGGGCCCGGACTTCACCGTCCTGGCGTCCTATGGCCACGTCCGCGACCTGCCGTCGAAGGACGGGTCGGTGCTGCCCGACGACGATTTCGCCATGAGCTGGGAAGTCGACGCCCGCGCCGCGAAGCGGATGTCGGAGATCGCCGAGGCGGCAAAGAAGGCCGACCGCGTCATCCTGGCGACCGACCCCGACCGCGAGGGCGAGGCGATCAGCTGGCATGTGCTGGAGATCCTGACGAAGAAGAAGGCTCTCAAGGACACCGCCGTCGAACGGGTCACGTTCAACGCCATCACCAAATCGGCCGTGCTGGAGGCCATGGCCAATCCGCGCCAGCTGGATATGGAGCTGGTCGAGGCCTATCTGGCCCGCCGCGCGCTGGACTATCTGGTGGGCTTCACCCTGTCGCCCGTGCTGTGGCGCAAGCTGCCGGGGGCGCGTTCGGCCGGGCGGGTGCAGTCGGTCGCCCTTCGCATCGTGGTCGACCGCGAGATGGAGATCGAGGCGTTCCGGGCAGCGGAATACTGGTCGGTCGAGGCCGACCTCGCCGCCGACAGCCCGCCCTTCACCACCCGTCTGGTCAAACACGCCGGCAAGCGCGTGCAGCGGCTGGACATCACCTCAGAGGCCATGGCCAACGCCGCGCGCGACGCCATCAAGGCCGGAAGCTTCACCATCAAGTCGATCGAGAAGAAGCCGGTCAAGCGCAGCCCCTCGCCGCCCTTCACCACCTCGACCCTGCAGCAGGAGGCCGCGCGCAAGCTCGGCTTCACCGCCCAACGGACCATGCAGGCGGCGCAGAAACTGTATGAGGGCGTCGACGATACCGGTGGCCTGATCACCTATATGCGGACCGATGGCCTGTCGGTCAGCCCCGAGGGCATCGCCCAGGCGCGCGAGGTCATCGCCGACCGGTTCGGCCCGGCCTACGTTCCGGAACAGCCGAGATATTACAAGACCAAGGTCAAGAATGCCCAGGAAGCGCACGAAGCGATCCGGCCGACCAACCTGACGCGCCACCCCGAAAGTCTGCGGCTCGAGGGCGACCTGTCGCGGCTGTATGAGCTGATCTGGAAGCGGATGATCGCCAGCCAGATGGAGTCCGCCCGACTGGACCGGACCACGGTCGACGTCGAGACCCCGGACGGCCAGACCGGCCTGCGCGCGACCGGCCAGGTGGTGGCCTTCGACGGCTTCATCGCGGTGTACGAAGAAGGCCGCGACGACAAGCCCCGACCTGGTCAAGAGGGGGACGGCGTCGACGACGAGGACGACACCACCCGCCTGCCCGCGCTGAAGGAAGGCGCCGTGGCCAGGGTCGAGGCGATCCGCACCGACCAGCATTTCACCGAACCGCCCCCGCGCTTTTCGGAAGCGACCCTGGTCAAGAAGCTGGAAGAACTCGGCATCGGCCGGCCGTCGACCTATGCCTCGATCCTGACCACCCTGCGCGACCGCGAATATGTCCGCATGGACAAGAACCGGTTCATCCCCGAGGACAACGGGCGGCTGGTCACGGCCTTCCTGGAACAGTTCTTCACCCAGTGGGTCCAGTACGACTTCACCGCCGCGCTGGAGACCCGGCTGGACGAGGTCTCGGCCGGGGATCTGAACTGGAAGGTCGTGCTGCGCGACTTCTGGAGCCAGCTGAAGCCGGCGACGGATGCGGTCACCGCGCGCCAGGGCGTGATCGACGAACTGGACACGGCGATCGGCCCCTTCCTCTTCCCCGACAAGGGCGACGGGACCGATGCGCGGCTGTGCCCGCTGTGCAAACAGGGCCGGCTGCATCTGAAGGCCAGCTTCAAGATGAAGTCATCCTTCATCGGCTGCTCCAACTATCCCGAATGCCGTTACACGCGCGGATTCGGTGCCGCGACCGGCGTCGAGGACGGTGGCGACCGCGACCTGGGCGTCGATCCGGACACCGGCGCGCCCGTGGCGCTGAAGATCGGGCGGTTCGGTCCCTATGTGGAGACCACCCTCCCCGGCGAGGAGAAGCCGAAGCGGTCCTCCCTGCCCAAGGGCTGGTCGCCGGCGACCCTGGCGCTGGAGCAGGCGCTGCGCCTGCTGGCCCTGCCGCGCGAGGTCGGGACCCATCCCGAGGACGGCAAGCCGATCACTGCCGGCCTCGGCCGCTACGGGCCGTTCGTGCTGCACGCCGGGACCTACGCCAATGTCGCCGACATCGACGAGGTGTTTGACATCGGCCTGAACCGCGCCGTGGTGCTGCTGGCCGAGAAGCGGGCGGGCAAGTTCGCGGGACGCGGAGCGGCGATCGCGCCGCTCAAGGACCTCGGCGCCCATCCGGAGACGGGTGAGCCGGTACACGTCATGGCCGGCCGCTTCGGTCCCTATGTGAAGTCGGGCAAGATCAACGCCACCCTGCCCAAGGG
>CAZFQC010000228.1:0-4125 GCA_964520795.1 uncultured Brevundimonas sp. | reverse complement strand
GCCTCGATCGTATACATGAAGATTTCGCCGAGCCCGGTGGCGATGGGACCGAGTTCGGGCGTGAGCCCTTCGGGAAGCTGGCCCCGCGCGGCTTGCAGTCGTTCATTGACCAACTGGCGGGCGAAATAGATGTCGGTGCCGTCCTGGAAGACGAGCGTCACCTGACTCAGCCCGTAGCGGGACACCGAGCGGGTGTATTGAAGGCCCGGAATGCCCGCGATTGCGGTCTCGACCGGGAAGGTGATCCGCTGTTCGGACTCCAGCGGCGAGAAGCCCGGCGCCTCGGTGTTGATCTGGACCTGAACGTTGGTGATGTCCGGCGTAGCGTCGATGGGCAGGCGCTGGAAACTCCAGGCGCCGACCGCACAGGCCAGGACGACGAGCGCCATGACGATCCAGCGAAAGCGGATCGACAGCGCGATGATGCGTTCGAGCATGATGATCCGGCCCCTAGTGATCGTGGCTCGCGCCGGACTTCTCAACGTCCGCGCGGATCAGGAAGGCGCCGTCCACCACATACTCGGTGCCCGGATCGATACCGCTCAGGACCTCGGTCCATTCCGGCGTGCGGCGGCCCAGTTCGAGCATCCGCACCTCATAGGTTGTGCCGAAGCGCGCATAGACCACGGTGAAGTCGCGGAACGGCTGGAGCGCCTTGGTGCGGACGGCCAACGGGACCTCGCCCGCGCCGACCTGAACCGTGCCCGACACCCCAAGCCCCGGCCGCCAGACCCCGCCTTGATAGGGCAGATCGACGTGGGCGATCAGGACCTGACTGGTCAGGTCCGTCGAAGGCAGGACGGCTTCGATCCGGCCATTGAAGGTGTAGTCCCCCGCCAGACTCTTCACGATGATCGGCTGACCCGCACGCACCCGCTCAGCATCACGCGGATAGAGCAGGAACTCGGCATGCAACCGTGTCGGATCGCCGATCATGAGCATCGGCTCGCCGCCGCCAGTGATCGAGCCGACGTTGACGTTCTTGGCCACGATCATCCCGGAGATCGGTGCGGTGATCGCGTAGGTCTGGAGGCTCTCGCTGGACTCCACGCGGGCGATGACCTGACCGCGAGAGACGCGGGTTCCGAGGCCGACGTTGAGCGCCATGACCCGCCCCGGATAGCGGGCATGAACCTCTGCCTGACCTTCGGGCGTGATCTCGACACGGCCCGCCAGCGGAAGGGTCTCCCCGAGAACGGCAGGACCGACCCGTTCGACCGTCACGCCGCCGGCACGCGCCGCATCTGCCGTGATGGTCGTCCGACCTTCGTAGGACTGGTAGCTCCAGCGATGCCGGCGATCCGCATGAGCGGCGGTGACTGTCACGTCAAAGGAGTGGGGTTCAAAGACGACACCGGGCGCGGCGAGGTAGTCGTTCTCGGCAGCAAACACGAACCTGTTGGTCTTGGGACCCAGGCGACCCAGAGTGATGGTGGCCTGAACCTCACGCGGGTCGACCGGCTTGTCCTTGACGTAGGCATACAACCGGAACAGCGGTTCCGGCCCTTCCTCGTAAATCGTGACCTCCAGCGCGAAGTCGCCATCACGCAGCATACGGCCGCGATGGGGACCACGCTCATACTCGCCCGCCGGAGTCTCGCCCTCGGCCTTCTCTGCGCCGCCGCCCTGGCCGCAAGCGGACACACCGCCCGCGAGGGCGAGCAGCGAGACGGCGATAGCGCGTCGTGAAAGGGTGTGGCGGGTCATTGTTGGGCCTCCAGGCCGAGCAGGTCGGCATGCGCGCCGGTCAGCCGATCAAGGCGGGCGCGGTCGATATGGAATTGTCTGAGAACGGCGACGCGCCGCGCCCGTGTTTCAAGCAGGGCGGTTTGGGCGCTGATGACATCGTTGTAGGTGAAGCCGCCCCGAGCGAAGCCTTCCAGCACCAGGGTCACGGCGCGCTCCGCCTGTGGCAGGGTTTCCTCGGCAATCCGCCGGGCTTCCATGGCGCGCGAAGCGAGTTGGACCTGGAGACGGGCGATCTCGCGGTCCCGCTCCTGGCGCAAGGCGGCGAGGTCGACCTCAGCCGCAATTCCTTCCGCGCGGGCACGGTCAACGGCGCCCTGGTTGGTGTCGTAACGACCCAGAGGGATGGAGCCGCCGACCACGAGACCCACGTCCTGGCCGTCCCAGAAATGCCGCACACCGACACTGACGGTCGCATCGGGTGTAGCGCGGGCCTGTTCCACGCGGACCCTCGCTTCGGCGACATCGCGCTGGGCGACCAGCACAGCGAGGTCAATCTCGGCGGGGTCTCCTGCCGGTCGCCGTGACGCGCTTGTGTCTTCGAAGTCGGCAGGATCAAGCGAAAAGTCAGAGGCTCCGCTCCAGAAGCGCCCCAGCGTCGCCCGTGTAAGGCGCGCCTGGATGTCCGCCTGATCGAAGTCGATCTGTGCCTGGGCGAGTTCCGCCTCGGCGCGGGCTCCGGCGAACAGCGGATCGCGTGCCATGTCCACACGACGCTGAACCTCGGTCTGAGCGCGCTCCGCCAGCATCAACCGCTCGCGGGCGATCTCCAGCTCGGCCTGCGCCGCCAGCGCCTCGACCCAAGCGAGTTGGGCCTGTTCGAGGCGGTCCAGGCGGCGGACCGCCGCTTGCGCCGACACCAGAGCGGCCTCGCCCTGCGCCAGTCCCACACGCGCGGATCGGTCGCCGCCCCGTTCAAATCTCTGCTCGTAGGACAGGGTGGTTTCGGTGCGGTCGATGATGTTGCCGCCGCCGAGTGTGGGCAGGTTTTCCACCATCAGGCCGAGCGTCGGGTTGGGCCGGACATCAGCCTGCCGCACAGCCGCCTCTCCGGCACGGGCGCGCGCTTCGGCGCCCAAAAGGCCGGGATCGACCCCGGCCGCACGAGCGAGCGCATCATCGAGACGAAGGACCGGCGCTGTCGCAGCCCCGTTCGACGGGTCCTGCGCATACGCAGGTGTTGACGGCCAAGCCGCCAGTGAGAGCGCCAGCGCCGAAACGGCCGCCATACGCGCCCACGATCCGGCATGGCCGGTGATCGGGGTCTTCAAGGAATTCTCCGGGAAACGGGTTGCGCGCAGCCGTCGGGCCGCGCCGGTTCAGACGACCGTGCGCATCCGTTTTGGAGGGTATTCAGGGCCGTCGCCGGGAAGACCCGCTACGGCACGATCGGAGCCTGAGCGCCGCTGAGCGGACGCTGCCGTAGGTCCTTCGGTCAGGCCCTTGCCCCAGGTCGGCAAGGCGGCGTGTGCATCGGCTCCGCCGTGATGGTGATGGCCGAGCGGTTGTTCGCGATCTGCATCCTGATCCGTGTCGGGGTCCGGGTCCGGCGTGTCTGAGGGCGCGACATGCACGTGCGCGTCGTGATGATCCGTGTCCATGTCAGCCAGGGCGACAGCAGGCCAGTCAGCGGCATGAGCGACCGCATGCTGCGACTGCACCACGCCATGCAGGTTCAGCGCCGCCAGTATGGCGACGCACAACCCGATGCAGAGGTGGCGAAGGACTTTGGACAAGAATCTCGGCTCCTATCGCCCTGTAACTTCCAACCCGGTCATAAGCAACGGTCGGGGTCGTCACGCCCATCCGTCCCACTAGAGGGCGGGACGATGAGAGGTCAGAGGCCACGGCAAATCGACCAAGACACAATTTTCCAGTCTTCCCGTCGCCGCGCCGAATCACCGGTAATTGGTCGTCCCCATGAAACGCTCTTACCTCTACCGCATCACTCCGGGGACAACCGCCCAGGCCATCGACGACCCCAGCGTCGGGCCGCAGCCGGTCGATCTCCTCCTCCACCTAAAAGAGATCGCCGATGGCCTCGACCTTAGACCCGTAGTGGTCAACCGCATCATCACGGTGACTGTCCCGGACGAGATGACGGAATTGGTCTGGCTTATCGCCACGAAGGCTTTGGCTACGCCCGTCCTGATCTACGTCCCGGCCGCCTAAAAGCCCGAGACGACCTGTTCTTCGTAGTCAGGTCGGACGACCATCCTCCGTCGCCCGGCCCGATCTGACGGGAACGGAATAACCACGTGTTCGCCATCGCTGAGGTCGTGGACCTTGGGCGCATCGTGATTCTGTGTAGTGACGTATGGACTCCAGCTCTGGTGCAGATAGTGCGGCGGGAAACGGCGGCCAAACTCCTGCAGTTGC
>CAZFQC010000227.1:0-4134 GCA_964520795.1 uncultured Brevundimonas sp. | reverse complement strand
CTACGGCTCCAGTCTGTACCCCGCCCCGCGCACCGTCTGCAGCATGGCGTGGTCGAAGCCCTTGTCGATCTTGGCGCGAAGGCGGCTGATGTGGACGTCGATGACATTGGTCTGGGGGTCAAAATGATATTCCCAGACCTTCTCCAGCAGCATGGTGCGGGTCACCGACTGGCCGGCGTGGCGCATCAGGAATTCCAGCAGCTGGAACTCGCGCGGCTGCAGGTCGATCTCCTTGCCTGTGCGGTGCACGGTGCGGGCGATCAGGTTCATCTCGAGGTCGCCGACCTTGAGCATGGTGGCGACGCTGCCGGTCTCGCGGCGGCGCGACAGGGCCTCGACGCGGGCGATCAGCTCGGAGAAGGCATAGGGCTTGACCAGATAGTCGTCGGCGCCGGCCTTGAGGCCCGTGACGCGGTCCTCGACCTCGCCGAGGGCGGACAGGAACAGGACGGGCGTCTGGTCGCCGTCCTTGCGCAGGGTCTCGACCATGCCGATGCCGTCGAGGCGGGGCATCATCCGGTCGACGACATAGACGTCATAGCCACCCTTCCGGGCCTCCAGCAGGCCGAAGGCACCGTCGACGGCGTGGGTTGGCTCGTGTCCGGCTTCGGTCAGTCCACGGACCATGGCGGTCGCGGCTTCAGCGTCGTCCTCGACCACCAGAATGCGCATGGAATCAGCCCTCAGATGCGGAATCGCCGCCGATGTTAGCGCATCGGCGGCGATGGGGGCAGTTACGGCTTATTCAGGATCGGGCAGTTCGAGAACCGCCGTCGTATTGCCCTGGGCCGTCCAGACCAGCAGGAACAGCGTATCCCGGTTGGCGCGCCGTGCTGCGGCGACCGCGGCCTGGAAATTCGCCACTGTGGCGGGCGCGTTGCCCACGCGCATGATGACGTTTCCAGGCTGGAAGCGACGATCGCCGCCGGCGGCCACGCTGTTCACGACGATGCCGTCGACGGTCGCCGGTATGCTGTAGCGCTGACGAAGCGCCGCCGTGATGTCGGACACATTGAGGCCGGCCACGACCTGACCCAGAGCGGCACCCGCGCGCGGTTCGGCTGACTCATCCCCGGGCGTCTGACCGGCGTTCAGTTCGGCGCGGGAAGGACGGCGTCCCGAGCGCACGGTAACCGACTGACGGCGGCCGTCCCGGATGATCTCGAGCCGGATCGGCTGGCCAACCTGAACCTCGGCGACCCGACGGGTCAGTTCCGTGGAACTGGCGATGGTGTCCCCGTTGATGCGGATCACGACATCTCCGGGGCGCAGGCCGGCGACGTCGGCGGGCGCGCCCTTGGTCACCTCGGTGATATAGGCTCCGGTCGTACCGTCCGGCAGGTCGAGACCCTCGCGGATGTCGGCGTCGACATTGCCGATGATGACTCCCAGATAGCCGCGCTGGATCGTTTCGCCGCGCATCAGGCGGTCGGTGATCGGCTTGGCGACCGAGGCCGGGATGGCGAAGCCGATGCCGACCGAGTTGCCGGTGGGCGAATAGATCGCCGAGTTCACACCGATGACGCGCCCATAAATGTCGAAGGTCGGCCCGCCCGAATTGCCGCGGTTGATGGCGGCGTCGATCTGGATGAAGTCGACATAGTTGGAGGTTTCATCGGGGATGGTCCGGCCCTGGGCCGAGACGATGCCGGCCGTGGCGGTGCCGCCGAGGCCGAAGGGGTTGCCGACGGCGATGACCCAGTCGCCCACGCGCGGCTGGGCCGTTTCCTCGAAACTGACGAACGGGAACTCCGTCCCCTCGACCTTGATGACCGCGAGGTCGGTGCTTTCGTCGCGGCCGATCAGACGGGCTTCGAGCTCGCGCCCGTCGGCCAGTCTGACGGTGATTTCCGTGGCGTCGGCCACGACGTGGTTGTTGGTGACGATGTAGCCGTTGGCGGCGATGAAGAAGCCCGAGCCGGCCCCGAGCGCCGTCGCGCCTTCATCATCGGCGCTCTCGCCCTCCTCGCCTTGCGGCGTCGGAACGGGCACGGCCCCGAGGCCGGGGATCTGGATGAACCGCTGCTGGCCGCCGGCCACGCGGGTCGTCACATCGATCTGCACCACCGCCGGCGCGACCTGTTCGAAGATGTCGGCGAAACTGAGGGGCGCGCCCTGCGGCGGGGCGAAGGCGAGGCCGGCACCGCCGTTGTCGGGCGAGAGGCGGCCCGTGAAGCCGGCCACCGGGCCCGCATTGGCCGTGGGCCAGTCGATGACGCCGCCGGCGGTCGCCGCGGCGGCGAAGGTCAGGCCCGCGATGGCCCCCAGCATGAATTCCTTGCGCTTCATCATAGGCGTGTCTTGCGATCCTCTCGTCGGGCGTCGAACGCCCGTTGTGCCCTACAATATAGGGCTGCGGCCCCGTTCACCAACGTCGCGACGTGATGAACCGTCCGCAGTCCCTGCGAGCCTGATTCACGCTCCCGGCGGAACCGCGAAGCGATCCCGCCTCAAACGACCAGGCTCGGGCCTAGTCGTCAGACGGCTTTGCGTCAGGATCGGGGCGAACCGCCTGTTCGGCGAGTATCCGCGCCAGATCGGCCTCTTCGGCGGCCGAAAGCGGTTCCGGAGCCGTCGACCGGCGGCGCGCCGCAAACCACAAGCCCCCGCCCGCCGCCAGCAGCACCGCGAACGGCCCGAACCACAACAGCCAGGTGCCGCCCCGCAGCGGCGGGGTGAACAGGACGAAGTCGCCGTAGCGGCGCACCAGATCGTCCCGGACCTGTTGGTCGCTGCGACCGGCGGCGATCTGTTCGCGTACCAGGGCCCGGACGTCGGCAGCGAGACCGGCAGGACTGTCGGCAATGGCCTCGTGCTGGCAGACGACACAGCGGATGTCGTCGAACAGGGCCTGGGCCCGCGCCTCCTGCGCCGCATCCGCCAGCGGCCGGTCCGGCCTCGGCGGGGGCTCCTGGGCCGCGACCGGCGCGGCAATCAGGAACAGGGCGGCGGCGATCAGGCCCAGGCGTTTCATGCGGCGGGCTTCCGGTTCACGCCCAGCCTCAGCCGCCGGTCCATGAGGGACAACAGGCCGCCGAGGGCCATGATCGCCGGGCCGAGAAAGATCAGCCGTGCCCAGGGATTCCACCAGACGCGGACATTCCAGGCGGGTTCGCCGGCGGCCGTCTGGCCCCGCTCGCCCAGCACCACATAGACGTCGTCCAGTCCCCGGAAATCCAGGCCGACCTCGGTCGTGGTCTGGCCGCCGGTGGGGAAGAAGCGGCGCTCGGCGGTGACCGTCCTCGGTGATCCGCCGTCGCGCAGGGTCACGGTCAGTCGGCCCTGTTCCGCCAGATAGTTCGGCCCTTCGACCACCCGGACGGAGTCGAGGGTCACGGCCCATTTGCCAGCCTCTATGGTCTGGCCGGGGGCGATCGGACGGGCCGCCTCGACGCGATAGCCGGTCTCGACCACCGCCCCGAGCACGAAGACGCCCAGCCCGGCATGGGCCAGGGTCGTGCCCCAGGCACCGAGCGGCAGGCCGCGCGCGCGGCGCAGGCTTTCGGCCACGGAGGCGCGGAACAGCCGGGTCCGTTCGGCGACCTCGGCGAGTGCGCCGAGGATCAGCCAGGCACCCAGGCCGATGCCGGCACCCGACAGGACCTTCTTCGGCTCGAAGACCATCCAGCCCGCCAATGCGATGAACACGGCGAGGCCGGCGGCCACGGCCAGCCGCTGGCCGACGCCCTTCAGGTCGGCGCGCTTCCACGCCAGCAGTGGCCCGGCGGGCACGATCAGGCAGGCGGCGGCCATCAGGGGGACGAAGGTCAGGGCGAAATAGGGCGGTCCGACCGAGATCGTCGCGCCGTTGGCTGCCTCGAGGATCAGTGGATAGAGGGTGCCCAGCAGAACGGTGGCGCAGGCGGCGGTCAGGAAGACATTGTTCAGCACCAGCGCGCCCTCGCGGCTGACCGGCGCGAACATGCCGCCGCCCTTCAGCTGCGGCGCGCGCCAGGCGAACAGGGCGAAGGCGCCACCGGCGGTCGCGCCGAGGATGGCCAGCAGCATCAGGCCGCGCTCGGGATCGACGGCGAAGGCGTGGACGCTGGTCAGGACGCCGGAGCGGACGAGAAAGGCCCCCAGCATGGAGAAGGTGAAGGCCAGCAGGGCGAGGAAGGTGGTCCAGCCCGCCAG
>CAZFQC010000226.1:0-4136 GCA_964520795.1 uncultured Brevundimonas sp. | reverse complement strand
GGTGGACGGTCAGGATGTCGGCGCCGGCCTCGCGATAGGCCTCCAGCCAGGGATCGACCGGGGCGACCATCAGATGGACGTCGAACGGCAGTCTGGTGTGCGGCCGCAGGGCCTTCACCACATCGGGGCCGATGGTGATGTTCGGCACGAAATGGCCGTCCATGACGTCGACATGGATCCAGTCCGCGCCGGCGGCGTCCAGAGCGCGAATTTCTTCACCCAGCTTCGCGAAGTCGCTGGCGAGGATGGACGGACAGATGAGGGGCGCGGCCATGGACCGGGGATAAGGCGGGTCGCGGGCGGGGGCAAGGCGTGGTCCGGGTTTCGCGACGGGACTGTGGTACACGGTTCGGTCATCGCCCTCTGGAGCCCCGACATGAGCGAACATCTGGCCACGGTCGAATGGAGCCGCGGCGATCAGGATTTCACCGGCAATCGCTATGCCCGCGCCCACGACTGGCACTTCGACGGCGGGGCGGTGGTGCGCGGGTCCTCGGCCCCGAGCAGCGTGCCGGAGCCGCTGTCGGACCCCGCCGCGGTTGACCCGGAAGAAGCCCTGGTGGCGGCGCTGAGCAGCTGCCACATGCTGTTTTTCCTCGCCTTTGCGGCGAAGGGCGGGTTCACGGTCGACTCCTACCGCGACGAGGCGGTCGGGGTTCTGGGCCGGGACGAGCGCGGCAAGACCTCGATTACGACCATCACCCTGCGTCCCGCCGTGGCCTTTTCAGGCGACAGCCAGCCGGACGCTGGGGCCATCGACGATCTGCACCACCGGGCCCACGACGCCTGCTACATCGCCAATTCCCTGCGCGCCGAGGTGGTGATCGAGCCCCGTTACGGCCCTGCCGAGCCCTGACGCCTCCGACGGATCAGGCGCGGTCGACGGACCGCAGGAAGCCCTGGAACCGCTGCAGGGCCTCGACCCCGAGATCCTCGTCATAGGCCAGAACCCGACCCTTGAGGCCCGGTTCGTCAAAGGCGTGGGTGGCGTCGACACTCCAGACCTCGACCTCGCCCCCGCCCGAAACCACCGAGGCCAGGGCCCGCATATGCCGGCGCACGGAGGCCAGATGGTCGCGGCGTGGCACCACGGAAAAAACCCGCAGGGCCCGGGGCCAGGCCCGCCCGCCGCGGCTGGCGGAGGCGACGCCGACATAGGGATAGGCGAAAAAACCGCCGCGAATCCCGTCGAGTGAGGCCTTTGGCGCGTCACGCAGGCCCAGCTCGCCGCGTCGGTTCAGGGGTTGGGCCATCAGGTCCATGATCGACCAGGCCCCATGGCTCCAGCCGGCCAGGACCAGGCGCCGGGGGTCGACGGTCGGGGACTCGCCGGCGAACCGGACCGCGGCCAGGACATCGGCGGCCCGGGCCCTGCCGCGCAGCAACAGGCCGGTGCAGACCAGGTGTTTGGCGAAATTCCGCGTCCAGCCGCGGGCGGCGAAGGAATCCACGATCAGGGCACCCCAGCCGGCTTCGACCGCCGCGCGGGCGTACCAGCGCAGATGGTCGCGCACGCCGCCGCAGCCGTGAAAGATCAGGACGGTCGGAAACGGACCCGGACCCTGGGGCGTCAGGTGTTCCGTAAAGGGCGCCAGACGACGCCACCGTGAGGCCAGGCTGTTCATCGCTCCCCCCGGGCGCTGATGCCGCGGACTTGGCCGGGGCCGGAGCCCGGGGTCAAGCCGCCTTGCGTCTGCGCGGCTTCGGCGGCGGCGGGGCCGTGTCTTCCAGGAGACGGCCGAACCGGCGGACCGCTTCGGCGGCCAGGTCCGCATCATGGCGCATGGGCGGGGCGGCCATGGGTTCGTCGAAGGCGTGGGTGCCCTCGGCGATCCAGGTCTCGACCTCGGCGCCGCAGCCGCGGACCATGTCGTGGATCCGCTCGGCATTGCGCACCGTAGTGAGGTGGTCGGTGCGCGAGATCACGGCCAGGGTGCGCGGACAATGGGTCCAGGGTCGCATGCGGTTGCGGGCGCCGAAGCCGACATAGGGATAGGCCAGATAGACGGCCTTCACCCCGTCCAGGGCGATGTCGCCGGCGTTGGCCAGACCGAGGGCCCCGGGCAGGCTCCGGTCGGCGCTCATCGCCTCCATGATGCCCCAGCCGCCGTGACTCCAGCCGGCCAGGGCGATCTTCGAGGGGTCGACGTCGGGCCGCTGCGACACCCCGTGCAGGGCCGCCAGAATGTCGCCGCCCCTTTGCCAGCCGTGCAGCAGGATGCCCGTGCAGACCATGGCCATGGCGAACTGGCGGCTCCAGCCACGCGGGGCATAGGAATCGACGATGAAAGCCCGCCATCCGGCCGCCCTGGCCGCCTCGGCGTATACGGGAAGATGGCCGCGCAGCCCGCCGCAGCCGTGGAACAGGATCACCGCCGGCCGCGGCCGCTCGTCATCGGGTCCGACGACGGTGACGGCCGGCTCGAGCATCGACCAGCGTTGGGAGAGGGTTTGCATGGGCGGGACCTTAGCCGGAGCGGCCGGTGTGTCGAGGTGATTGGTGGCTAGTGGCTAGTGGCTAGTGGCCAGTGATCGCTGGGGCCGCACCTGAGACTGGCATGCAACCGCCGGCGCTCGCGGCCGCGCACCACTAGCCACTGGCCACTAGCCACTAATCACTTTCTCACTCAGTGCCGGAACACCCGCACCCCCGTGAACGCCATCGCCACGCCGGCCTCGTCCGCCGCCGCAATGACCTCGTCGTCGCGGATCGAGCCGCCGGGCTGGATCACCGCCGTGGCACCGGCCGCGACCGCTTCCAGCAGGCCGTCGGCGAAGGGGAAGAAGGCTTCCGAGGCGCAGGCGGACCCTTGCGCCAGCGAATGGGCCAGACCCTTGGCCTCCCCCGCCTCCCGCGCCCGGATGGCGGCGATACGGGCGCTGTCGCGGCGGTTCATCTGGCCGGCGCCGATGCCGGCGGTCTGGCCGTCCTTCGCATAGACGATGGCGTTGGACTTGACGTGTTTGGCCACGGTGAAGGCGAACAGCATGTCCTCGATCTCCTGCGGAGTCGGCTGGCGGCGGGTCACGATCTTCAGGTCCGACGCGGCGATGCGGCTGCGGTCGCGCGACTGGACCAGGAAGCCGCCGGCCACCGAGCGATACACCTCCCCGGCCGCCAGGGGATCGGGCAGGCCGTCGGTCAGCAGCAGGCGCAGGTTCTTCTTGGCCGCGAAGATGGCTTGCGCCGCCTCGTCGGCGCCGGGGGCGATGACGACCTCGGTGAAGATGTCGGTGATCAGCTGGGCGTCGGCGCCGGTCAGGGTGCGGTTGACGGCGATGACGCCGCCGAAGGCCGAGACGGCGTCGCACTCCAGCGCCCGGGCATAGGCGGCGGCCAGATCGGTCCCCACTGCGACGCCGCAGGGATTGGCGTGTTTGACGATGACGCAGGCCGGGGCCTCGAACTCGGCGACCAGTTCATAGGCGGCGTCGGCGTCGGCGATGTTGTTGTAGCCCAGCTCCTTGCCCTGCAGCTGGCGGGCGTGGGCGACGCCGGGCCGCGTGTCGCCGGTGCGGTAGAAGGCGCCCGTCTGGTGCGGGTTTTCGCCATAGCGCAGCGTCTGGGCCAGCGAACCGGCGATGGATTTGCGCCCCGGGGCGGCGTCCCCGACCTGACCTGCGAACCAGCCGGAGACGGCGGCGTCATAGGCGGCGGTGCGGGCGAAGGCCCGGGCTGCCAGCCGCTTGCGCAGGGCCAGATCGGTGGTCCCGTCGGCCTTCAGGGCATCCAGAAGCTCGGCGACCGAGGCCTGATCGACGCAGACGGCGACATAGCCGTGGTTCTTGGAGCCCGAGCGGATCATGGCCGGACCGCCGATGTCGATGTTCTCGACCACGGCATCGAAACCGGCGCCGGACTCAACAGTTGATTCGAACGGATAGAGGTCGACCCAGACGATATCGATCGGTCCGATGCCGTGGGTCGTCATGGCCTCGGCATGGTCCGCGGCGTCGCGGACGCCCAGCAGGCCGCCGTGGACCACCGGGTGCAGGGTCTTGACCCGGCCGTCCATCATCTCGGGGAAGCCGGTCAGGTCGGCCACGTCCTTCACCGGCAGGCCGAAGCCGGCGATGGCGGCGCGGGTGCCGCCGGTCGAGACCAGCTCGACGCCGAGGCCGTGCAGGGTGCGGGC
>CAZFQC010000225.1:0-4139 GCA_964520795.1 uncultured Brevundimonas sp. | reverse complement strand
AGACCGTCAACACCTATGAGGGTGCCCACGACGTCCACGCCCTGATCCTGGGCCGGGCCATCACGGGGCAGAGTGCCTTTTAGATGTAGGGCGCCAACGCTCGCGACGCGGTCGCTCGCTGCTTGAGCGGCGGGCACGAGCGAAACGCCAGGCCGCCACCGGGTCCGACCTTCGGTCGGCCCGAGGACAAGCTCTGGGTCGACAAGGCGGAGCCTTGTGACCGCGGCCCAATATCAGGAACAATCAGCCCCGCGCGCGCGTGCGACGCCTAGTCTGCGCGAACGCGGTCCGTTGAGCATTGTCAATCCGCTTCAACGCCGTATCGTCGGTGAAGGCGGGAGTGGCGCGATGGACGGGGAAGCGGCAGGCATCGACGGCGACGATCCCTTCGCCCAGCTGCGCGAGGTTTTCGCCGGTCGCCGTGCCCTGTTGCTGGAAGACGACCCGGCCCTGTCGGAACACGTCGCCGAACGCCTGCTCCGGGCCGGTTTCGAGGCCGTGGAACGGGTGGACAGCGGCGAGGCCGCCATCGCCGCCGCGGCCGCGCCCTTTGACGTCCTCATTCTCGATCGCCTGACCGCCGGACTGGACGGGCTGGAGACGCTCAAACGCGTCCGCACCGGCGGCGGACCGTGCGCCGACGCACCGGCCCTGATGCTGACCGCGCTGGGCGGAGAGCGACAGAAGGTCGAGGGCCTGCTGGGCGGGGCCGACGACTATCTGTCCAAGCCGGTCGGCGACGAGGAACTGCTGGCGCGCATCGCCGCCCAGCTGCGCCGCGCCGCCCGCCGGGCGGCCCCGGTCGGCGGCGACCTGGTCAATGGACCCTTCCGGCTTTCCTTCGGTGCCCGGACGTTGAAATTCAGCGCCGCCGACGGCTCCCGGTTGATCGATCTGTCGCCGCTCGAGTTCGCGATCGTCTGTGAACTGATGACCGCGCGCGGCCAGCCGGTGACCAAGACCATGTTGTGGGATCGCTGCTGGGTCGAATGGCGCTTCCTGCCCGACAATTTCGTCAACATCATCGACGCCCGGATCAGCGCCCTGCGCCGCCGGCTCAAGGAACAGGCGCCCGAACTGGGCGAGGACCTGCATCCCCTGATCGTCTCGGCCCGCAGCCAGAGCCTGATCTTCCGCGACCTGTCCGACCGGGTGGGCTGAGCCGCCGTGGCCATCCACTTCCACCGGCTGCGCGCCTGGCTGGCGCGGCGGACCTCGACCCAGCTGGCCGCCGGTATCGCGGTCATGGCGGCCCTGGCCCTGACCGGCTCGCTGGTGGCCACCAGTGCGGCGGTGCGGATGGACCAGCGCGAGAAGGCGGCCCTGGCGGCGCTGAACGACTACAGCTCCATGGTCGGCAAGCTGAACGTTGAATCCAGCCTGACCGCCGCCAACATCACCGCGGCCGACGCTGCCTATCTCTCGGCCTGGCTCAGCGCCTTCCAGGCCGGGCCGACGCGCGAGGCCGGGAGTCTGGCGGAGACCTGCCGCACGGGGCAGGGCGGAGCCGGGGTGCGGTTCATCCGGGCACCGGTAGGCAAGCCCGCGGGTCTGGCGGCGCTGGAGACCGTCCGGGGCGAGCGGGTGCCGAGGCTCGGCGACGGCGTCTATGTGGTCCGTCTGGAGCGCGGCGTGCTGTGCCCCACCCGCGCTGTGGAAGTGGTGGTCGTGCGCCAGTCAGTCGGGGCGCTCGATATCGCCGTCGGACGGGTCGTCGACCGGTCGGGCCAGGCCTGGGGCTGGGCCGTGGCGGCGGTGGCGGCGGCCGGCGTGCTGCTGCTGGCCTTCGGCCTCACGGCGGCAACCTTTGCGCGCCGCCGGCTGACCAGCGCCGTGGCCCAGGTCAGCCGGGCGCTGGACCTCGCTTCGGTCGGTGACTTCTCGGTCCGGGCGCCCGAAACGGCGGTGGCCCCCGAGCTGACCGAATTGACCGGCCAGGTGAATCTGACGCTCGACCGGCTGGAGGAGCTGCTGAGCTGGCTGAGGGATTCGGCCGACCAGCTGGCGCATGATTTCCGCACGCCGCTGGCCCGTGCCTCGGCCCGGCTGGACCGGCTCAGGGAGGCGTCGACGACGCCGGAGGCCCGGGCCCTGGCCGAGGAGGCCCGCGCCGACCTGACCCGGCTGACCCGGGCCATGAACGAGGCCATGACCCTGCGCGACGGCGAGGCCTGGGTGTTCGAGACCGTGCGCCTCGACCGGCTGGCGGCGTCGGCGGCGGATCTCTATCAGCCGCTGGCCGAGGAACACGGCGTGGCGATCCGGGTCGAGGCCTCGCCGGTATCCGTCCTCGGCGTCCGGTCCCTGTTGCAGCGGGCCGTGACCAACCTGGTGGACAATGCCGTGAAATTCTCGCCTGAAGGCGGGGTGGTGACCCTGACGGTCCGGCTGGATGACGGCAAGCCGGTGCTCTCGGTCGCGGACCAGGGGCCAGGGCTGGATCCCGCCCTGCTCGACGACCCCGCCCGGGCGGTTTCAAAGGCCGCCGACGAGGGGCGTGAGAGCCACGGCATGGGACTGGCCTTCGTGCGCGCCATCCTCAAGCGGCACGGCGCGGCCATGACGATTGATGACGCCCGTCCGGGGGCTGTCGTCACGGCGCGTTTCTCGCGCTAGAGTCAGAAGAACAACGGGGGATTGGCGATGCGTTCCATCATTCGGGCCGGCGGTTTGTCCGTACTGGCGCTCGTCGTCGCGGTCCCCCTGCTGGCGGCGACGCCCTCGGTGGCGCAACAGTCGCCCGTGCCGTTCGACGCCCAGCGCGGTGTCTTCACCTTCGCCACCGGTCTTGAACGCGCCCTGCCGGCCGTCGTCCAGGTCACCACCCTGGGCCAGTCCGAGGGCCCCAGCTCCGGCGAGAACGAGCCGCGGCCGATCTCCAGCGGCTCGGGTGCCATCATCGACGCCCGCCAGGGGATCATCGTTACCAACAACCATGTGGTTGAGGGCGGGCGGAAATTCACTGTCGACATGACCGACGGCCGCATCTTCGACGCCGTCCTGATCGGCACCGACAAGGCCACCGACCTGGCCGTGCTGAAGATCGAGGCCACCGGCCTGTCGCAGATCGAGGTGGTCAATTCCGACGCCCTGCGCACCGGCGACCTGGCCTTTGCGGTCGGCTATCCGCTGGGTCTGGACCAGACCCTGACCATGGGCGTGATCTCGGGCATGGGCCGCTCGGGCATGGGCGACCGGATCGAGGACTATATCCAGACCGACGCGGCGGTGAATTCGGGCAATTCCGGTGGTCCCCTGCTGGACAGCCGCGGCCGGCTGATCGGCATCAACACCTCCATCCTGTCGGGCGGCGGCGGCGGCAATGACGGCATCGCCTTCGCCGTGCCCAGCCGCATCCTGATGTATGTGGTCGCCCAGCTGCGCGAGAGCGGTGTGGTCCGGCGTGGCACCACCGGCGCCATCCTCGGCTCGCTCAACGCCCAGCGCTCGCGCGATCTCGGCCTCGGCATCGTGCGTGGCGCGGTGATCGAGGACGTGGCCCCGGGCTCGTCGGCCGAGGCCGCCGGCCTGCGCCGCGGCGACATCGTCACACGTATCCAGAACCGTCCGGTCTCCAACGCCGGCACCGTGGCGGCGACGATCGGCATCGCGGCGCCCGGAACCCGGATCGAGGTCGTCTATCTGCGCGATGGACATGAAGGCCGCACCACTCTGGCGGTCGAGGTTCCGGCGGACCGGATGGTCATCGCAGGTGCCGATGTCGTCATGGCGCGGGGCGCGGCGGTGCGGTCGGGCTCCGACGGGCTGCAGGTGTTTTCCGTCGAGGGCGGTTCGGTCGCGGCGGCGGCGGGTTTGCAGGCGGGCGATCTGATCCGGCTGGTTGACGGTGTGGCCGTGTCGGACCTCGGTGCCCTCGCAGCGGCCCTGGACGGCGACTCCGGTCGCAAACTGTCGGTGGAACGCGGCGGCGAGACGGTCGAGATCGGCCTGCCCTGAAGCCGGGGCCCTCAAGGGCCCACCCTGCGCCGGACAGCAAAACGCCCGCTCTGCCGGAGGGGGGAGGGTGGCTGAGCGGGCGTCTCGCTTTGGAGGAAGCATCGGCCCGCCGGAGCCCTTGGTGGAGTGATCCAGGAGGGGCTGGGGGGGCTGTTCAGGATCCGGAAGCACTCCGAACTCCA
>CAZFQC010000224.1:0-4141 GCA_964520795.1 uncultured Brevundimonas sp. | reverse complement strand
ACCTGCTGGCGCAGCGCGGGATCGAGGTCAGCTACGAGACGATCCGGTGCTGGACGATCAAGTTCGGGCCGCTGATCGCCAGGCGATTGAGGCGTCGTCGGCCGGCTCCTTCGCCGCGCGGGCACCTGGACGAGTTGGTCTGCTGAAACGGACGTATCTTTGGCGGGCGGTCGATGACGAAGGCGAAGTCTTGGACCTTGTGGTCCAGCGCCGGCGGGACACAGAGGCTGCTCTAAGACTCTTGAAGAGCCTCCTGCACAACCAGCCGGTGGAGCCGACGTCGATCACCACCGACGGCCTCGCGTCGTACGGAGCTGCTCTGGAACGGCTGGATCTGAGGCATCTGCACCGGCCGGGTCGGCTGCGGGAAAACAACCGGGTTGAGAACTCGCACCTGCCGATCCGACGACGAGAACGCCAGCAGCAGCGGTTCAAATCCCAAGCTTCAGCCCAGAGATTCCTCACCACCCGCGCGGCGATCTGCAACACCTTCAACAACCAGCGCCAACTGATCAGCAGACCCAATCTTCTGCGCTTCCGCGCCGAAGCTGATGCGGTCTGGGCGAGGGCCGTTACCTGATTTCAGGCAGGGTAGGGCGGCTTTCGACTTGGCGCGGTTATACTGACAGCGCCTGATCGAGTGGCCGACGAGCTCCTGATGAAACTCGTTCTCGCCTTTCCAGGCGATCAGAGCGTTACTCGGGTCCATGGACACGACGACCACATCCAGGCCTGCTGTACGTAACATGGTCCGACTGCCTGCCTCGGTGAGCAGCCCTTCGAGCTTCAGCAGGCGAATAGGAATCCTTGGCTGTTCTTCGGCAAATCCGACCACGGCCATCGCCCGGGAGCCCCTTCTTCGACGTGCTCGCTCACTGGGCATAGGGACAGAATTGACGCCAAACTCCAGATTCTCCAAGACGCCGGAGGCTGATGGCGCGACTTGCCCATGATGACCGGATCTGGCCGCGCCTCGCCGCTTGATCAGTCTGGATTGATCTGATTTCTCTTTGAGAAAACCAGCTCTTGGGGCCGCCACCGGCCAGAGCCTGATAGGCTCTGGCCGGCGGCGGCATTGTCAGTTCAACGAAAACTTGTCTCCAGTGGTCGCATGCAGGTCAGTTTGGCTCAGTCCCTGGCCAGCGACCGAACCCAGGCCGCAAGTTCGTCCTCGTTCGACAGGTCGCCCTGGAATAGATGGGCGGGACGCTGCGGCTCGTTGTTGCCACGAGCCCGTCCGCGCCAGACCTTCATCGGAATGGCGACCGATGCCAGCCCGCTAGGCAAGGTGGCGTCGCGCACATCCATGTAAACCGTGTCTGCCGAAGTCTCCCGTCCGATCTGGATCGCCCCCATCGCCTTCCACATATCGACCGCATCCAGACAGGCCGACGCACAGACTGGATCCGTCAGCACGTAGACCCGGCCGGCGATCCCCGGCGTGGCACCCATCGGGAAGTCGGTGCTGCTCGCCGGACCAACTCTCTCGCGCCAGTAGGGCCGACCAGCGGCGCGCGCCTCGCTGATGCCGTTGACAATGTTCTGGACCCTGCTGATGCGCGCTCGGTTCTCGCCGGCGGCCGTCCATTCATCGACGTAGGACTGCATCGCCGCTTGATTGCCAACCGACGCGCGCCATTCAATGGCCTCGATCGGCGGCAGGCGGTGTGCGCGAATCCAGCCGTCGTTCCATAGTATGGCCGCCAAGGCCTGGCTCCAGTGCGAGGAGCCTCCGCCGTTGCTGCGCAGGTCCAACACCACATAGGGGGCGGTGCGCAACTCGCTCTGTTTGGAAGTCGCCTCGGCGATCATGGCAGTCAGGGCTGTATGAGCGGCCCCGCCGGGCGACCCGTCGAAAGACGGCATCGATAGCCAGTAGCCGCCGTCATCCAGCGCCTTCATCGCGAAGGCGGTGCGAGCCCGCTGGACCAGCGGCGTGCGTCGCGCACGGAGGTCCGGCGCGTCGATGGAGCGCCAGGTCAGGGGGAAGGACTCCGCCGTTCCATCGCTTTCAAAGCGGCAGTTGCGCATCTCAGGGATCCAGGGGTTGGCGGCGTTCAGAAACTGCCAGTCGCCGAAGACCGCATGCTGCGATTCCAGGAACCAGCGCCCACGAAACGCGCCGATGCGGTCGGCACCCAACTGATCTGCGGCCACGCCGTCGCAGTCGATCAGTTTCGCGCCAAGAGGAGGGGTCGCAGGGTCCGATGCGTCGCGGTCGGCCACGATCTGCTCGGTGCCTCGATAGACAGTCAGGAAGCCGGGCCAGCGGGTCGGGAAGCTCCCCGGTGCGGTCAGCCCGATCTGAACATGGCCGTCGTCGAAACTGGCGACGAACGTGCGCATGGCCCACCACCAGCCTCCGGCGTCGGTGGTCGTCTCGGCCCGCTTCAAGGCCAAGGCCAGTCCCTCGTCTGCGCGGGCGCGGAACTCCGGATTCTGCGGATCGTACACACCGGGATGGCTGTCGATGATGAGGGCGTGCAGGGCGGTCGAGTCCTGGCGTAGGGTCGCAGCCCAGTCGCGTGGGGCCTCCATCCAGCTGGGAGCAGGAGCATCCTGGGCCTTGGTGGGCGCGGCGGCCAACACCATGGCCAATGCGGCGAGAACCTGGATGGTCTTCATTGTCGATCCCTTCGACTCCAGAAAGGGCGATGAGTGAGGATCAGCATTGCCGATCAGCGTCGCAGCTGAGGCCTAACGCCATAAGTCGCCCAGCGCCACAGCCACTCGGCCGGGCCGTACCTATGCTGCGCCAGCCACCAGCGGCTGAACAACACCTGCAGGGCGAACACGCCGACCGAGAAAACCAGCGCCAACGTCGGCCCCATCCACGGCAGCAGCCCTAGGCCGAAACCGTACAAGACGAAGACGAAGATCAGGCTCTGCGTCAGGTAGTTGGTTAGGGCCATCTGGCCGACCGATCCCAGGCTGAACAGGCGACGCCGCATGGTCGGCCATTGGCACAGAATGACGATCAGGGCAGCGTAACCGAGGGCCAGGATCACGGCGGCAGGCGCGTTTAGGGCTAGGAACAGCGGCTGGGCCCAGGTCATGGGTTTCAGCGCCAGCGACTGCATGATCGGCTGCGTCATCTGCAGCAGTAGCCCGACGGGAATCAAGGTGGCGGCCAGGACGGCGAAGCCTTTCAAGTGCCGCTCCGGGGCCTGCAGCCAGCCTTGGCGGTAAATCCAGCTGCCGATCATGAACCGGCCCAGTATCCACCCGAAATAGGACAGGACCATAGGCTCGGTGTAGAACCCGAGGAAGATCCAGCGAAAATTGGTTGCCACGAAGGCGAAGTAGTCGTCGCCGTTCAGGGCCAAAGGCCCCAGCCGGGCGGCACCGGCCTCCATACTCGCCACGAAGTCGGGCGGGCCGCCGCCTCCGGAAATCTGGTACCAGGCCATGACGCCCGTAGGTAGCAGCCCGGTCAGGATCACGCCGACCGTCAACAGCCAGCCGCCCGACCAGCGCCTTGTCAGCAGCAGCAGGAAGCCCATCAGGGCATAGGCGTTCAGGATTTCGCCTATCCATAGCAGCGACAAGTGCGCCACACCGATGGCCAGCAGTACGGCCAGGCGACGCAGATAGACCACGGTGCCGTTGCCGCCGCGCGCACCGATGCGGTCCATCATGATGGCGAAGCCAAAGCCGAACAGCATGGAGAACAGGGCCTGGGCCTTGCCTTCCATCAGCTGGAACGACAGGAAGCCGACCACGTCTTCCAGCACCTGGAACTGGGACAGGCCATGCACGGCCTCGTGTGACACAACGAAGCCGCCCATCACTCGGATGTTCATCCACAGCACGCCGAACAGGGCGAAGCCGCGGATGATGTCCAATTCGCCGATGCGATCGGACACGCCGGTCGGCGCGGTTACGGGGGGGGTGTGCGATGCCGAGTTCAAACCAGCCTCCATCAGGGAAGCTTCGTCCTGCGCCATACGCTTCTGCCCCTGCGCCCTCAAACGCGATTCAGGACATGCGTCATCACGATATGGGACATGGCGGTAAGTTGGTGCTGTCAGGTAAACGCTGACTTGTCTCCACTTTGGGCGGCCCAAGCCGCTGATGGAGATGATCTTTCGTGAAGCAGATCTCGTTCAAACGTCACCGGTTTCCGGCGGACGTGATCCGC
>CAZFQC010000223.1:0-4163 GCA_964520795.1 uncultured Brevundimonas sp. | reverse complement strand
GTGGACGTTTTGAAATTCCGCAATTTTGTGATAGGTTCCTGTCATTGGGTCGGGCGGTAAGCGATTTTCTCGCGCCGCCCGCGTTTGCGACAGAACTCCGCCCACGAAGGCGGGGTCGGCCAGAGGTTTGGTGATCCGTTTCCGCAGTTGACGTCTGAATTTGCAGCGCCGCCGACGGGTGACCGTCTTCGGAGAGCGCACAGGTGTCTTCGGTGTTTGCGTCCCGCCTTCCCTGTGCCGGGAAAGGAATGACATGACGAACAAGACCGGACTGGAATTCAAGGTTGGCGACGCGGTCGTCTATCCGGCGCACGGCGTCGGCAAGGTCGCGGCGGTTGAGGTCCAGGAAGTCGCCGGCATGTCGCTGGAAGTTTATGTGGTCACCTTCGACCACGAGAAGATGACCCTGCGGGTCCCGACCAAGAAGGCCAAGACGGCCGGTCTGCGCTCACTGGCCGCCGACGACGTGGTGAGCAAGGCGCTGACCACCCTGAAGGGCCGCGCCCGCATCAAGCGCACCATGTGGTCGCGTCGCGCCCAGGAATATGAAGCCAAGATCAACTCGGGCGACCTGATCTCGATCGCGGAGGTGGTCCGCGACCTGCACCGCGCCGACAGCCAGCCGGAACAGTCCTATTCGGAGCGCCAGCTCTATGAATCGGCCCTGGACCGCATGGCCCGTGAAGTCGCCGCCGCCAACCGCATCGACAAGGACGCCGCCGTCCAGCTGCTGTCCAAGTCGCTGAGCGCCAAGAAGGCCGTCATCGCCGCCGCCGAAGCCGCGGAAGAAGCCGAAGCCGCCTGATTTCGACGCGCATCGCCAGAGATACGAAAGGCCCGGGAGCGATCCCGGGCCTTTTGCCATTCAGGGCCGTCCGGCGAAGAGCAGGGGTCCGTCGTTCTCCGGGCCGGAGGTCGCCCCGGCCGGAGCGCGCCCCGGATCGGCGGCGCGACGCGGAAACACGACCAGGCTGAGCATATAGCCGACGATCGCGCTGCCGCCGTATCCGACCAGCGGGGTCGGATAGTTGCCCAGGGCCGCCGCGGCGATGATCGCCGCCCAGACGGCGCCGAAGACGATGCAGGCGGACTGTTCGCTCCCGCCCAGCCGCCGCGCGGCCAGAACCGGGAGCACCAGCAGCACAGCGCCCAGCAAGACAGCGCCTCCCGCCAGCGGATGCACGGTGAAGGCGGAATAGAGGATCCGGTCCACGAACGGCATGGCCGGCGACGGGTCCGCCTGCGCCAGCGTGGCGCCGAGGCCGAGGACGGCGGCGACTGCCGCTCCGACCGTCCGCCGGTCGGGCCGGAGGAAGGCGAGCATGGTGAGGCCGGCGGCGAGCGCGGCGGCCATGCCCCGATCGGGCTGCAGCGCCAGCGCCAGCGCCGCCACGGCGATCCCCGCCATCGAAAGGGTATCGCGCGACCGGGCGAACAGCACCGCCATGAGCGGCACGACCATGAAGGCGGGCTGGATGACCAGCGGCCCCAGGGCCACCCAGCGGGTGACCCCGCCGGCGCTGACGCCCCACAGGCTGACCGCCAGCAGCACCGAGCCGAGCGCAAGGCTCAGCGGACCCGCGGCCAGATGCCCCCGCCGGTCCGCCAGGGCCAGAATTCCCAGGGTGACGAGACCGAAGGCCAGGGCGGCGGAATTGAGCACCAGATATTGCCCGGGTGCGCCGCCCGCCGACAAATAGATGAGGCCGAGGCCGGTGGCCCCGACCCCGCAGGCGACCGCAATCAGACGCGGTCCGGTCAGATCAGCGAGTTTCATGGATTCCTCCCCCTGTCGCTTCAGTTCCGAGAAGCGGAACCGGATGGATTCACAGACCGCCCATGACAGGCAGCCGAGCGCGTACGTCAGTGCATCGCCCGGACGCGGCATGCTGCGGGCCTCCCGGATCGCGGCCTCTCCCCAGGTCTGAAGCGACTGCGGTAGCAGGCTGCGGATCAGTCGGAAGATCAGCTCCAGGACGGGGCTCATGCCAGCCCGCCCTGCGGTGCCGCTTCGGCCCTGTTCGCGGCCATGGGATGTTCGTCGGCCAGGCGGACGCCTGCGGCCGTCAGCCGGTAGACGTGCCGAGGCGGCCGACCCGGGGCGTCCGCAACCTGCCAGTACGCCTCCAGATAGCCCTGGGCCTCGAGGCGGATCAGAAGGGGGTACAGGGTCCCGGACTTGATCTGGGCCTCGCGGCAAAGATCATAGCCGTGCCGCCCCGAGACGCCGGCCTGAACCAGCGCCGCCAGGACCCGGCGAGCGGCCGGCGAAAGTGTTCGGGATCGCGTCATGCCGCATGAAATCTACATATGTAGATTTATGTCAAGCCAGTGCCTCGACCACGCGCGCGCCGCCGGATCAGGGTCCGGAATGGATCCCGCGCCTTCTGCGTTCAGCGCGCCGGGCCGGTCCCGGAGACGCTTTCCAGATAGGCGATCAGGTCGGCGATCTCGGTTGGAGTCAGCTCGAACGCCGGCATGGCGGGGTGGGCGGTGACGAGGCCCTCGGCGAAGGCTTCCTGAAGGTCCCGCACGGGATAGAGCACACCCATGGAACGGAAGGGCGGAGCCGAGACCATGGGGCTGTCGCCGGACCGGTCTATGGCGTGGCAGCCTGCGCATTTCGATTGCACAAGCCCCCCGCCGCGACCCGCGGACCCCATGACAAGGGGCTCGGTCCCGTCCTGCCGGACAGCCTCGCCGGCGCAGCCGGACAGCACCAGGGCCGCCACAACGGCAATCAATCGACGCGTCATTGTCATGAGCCTCCGGGCGAGCATCGCCGCCAGGGCGATCCGCACCTGCCTGGACCGCAAATGCGTTCCGGGCGTTGTTCCATAACAAAGCGGGTGTGGTCCTGTTCCGGCACCTGTCGGAACCGACACCTGTTCAACGGGAAGACGCCATGACCCAGTTCCACCACATCCGCCTCGAACTCGCGCGTGAGCCCGGCCACCCGGCGGGCGCGCCGGACGAGGGCTATGACATCGTCGCCCCGCTGGACGCCGAGGGCCGGCTGGACGGGGACGCCCAGCGCGCCGAACCGGGCCGCGGCCACGTCCGCCGCTTTTCGGGCAATGAGACCGTGAGCGCCGGCCGGCTGAGCCATGGTCCGGGCGGACGGTGGGTTCTGGACATGGACCAGGGCGACGCCGAGGACGCCACCGGCTTCCGCTTTGGCGACGAGCGGTTCGTCGCCGGCGAATATGTCAGCCTGTCACTGCCCTCGGGCGAACAGCACACCTATGTCGTGGCGCGCGTCGTCGCGGTCTGACGTCTAGAAATACTCGGCGTTGGCCGGACATTGGGCGGCGAGGCGACGGGCCGTGATGCTGGCGGGGATATAGGGTGTGCCCCGGGCCAGTTGGGCACCGCCGGTAAAGCTGAAGCTCTCGAGCTGATACGGCCCGCGCAGCCGGACATTGACCCGGCGGCCCTTGCGGTCCTGGCAGGTGCCTTCAAACCGCGCATTGCCGTTGCCGACCTCGCGAACCGGATAGGTGCACCGCCAGCGCCGGGTCGACAGGCCGCCGAAGAAGCGGTTGATCTCGCTGGGCCGGACGCATTTGGTCTCGGTGTCCCGGACGCCGAGCGCGCTGGTCGTGTATTGCCAGTAGCCCGGCAGGACGGTGTCCGCCGCGTCCTGCGGGACCATGGCGGCGGTGCTGGTGGCGGCCGGTGCCAGCAGGGCGGCTCCAGCGAGCGCGGCAGCGGCGATCAGGCGTTTGGCGATCATGACGTCCCCGGAAAGGCGAGTGTTCTGTTTATCGTGGATATATGGCGGGAATTGAACGGTGGCTGAACGGCCTTCGAGCCTTGACGAAACGCGTCCGTCTCCTCTATACGCCCCCCTCTCGCGCGGAAGGCTTGCCGCGCGTACCTGTTTCATGCGTCCGCCGATCATCGGACCGCACCCGAAGGATAGTCCCATGTCGCGTCGCTGCGAACTCACCGGTATCGGCCCCATGGTCGGCCACAGCGTGAGCCACTCGAACGTCAAGACCAAGCGCCGCTTCCTGCCGTCGCTGAAGACGGTCAAGGTCGCCTCGGAGGCCCTGGGCCAGACCTTCAGCCTGCGGATCTCGAACGCCGCCCTGCGCACCCTCGACTTCAAGGGCGGCCTGGACCCGTTCATCGTCAAGGCCAAGGACGAGCAGCTGTCG
>CAZFQC010000222.1:1317-4177 GCA_964520795.1 uncultured Brevundimonas sp. | reverse complement strand
CCCGCCTCGTCCACCCCGCACACCGGCCCATTGACCCGCTGGCTCAGGAGGGTCTCCAGGGCCAGGGTCGGAATCGGCCGAGCGTTGCGCATGGCAGCGCCAATAGCTTGCTCTCCGGCAAGGCGAAAGAACAGGATCGTAGCGTCGGGGCATGCCCCGACGTCAGACGGCGAAGCGCGAGGGGGCGCTGCCTTGACAGTAGGCCGTCCATCAGGAAGGTGCCGGGTGTGGGGGGCGGTATGACTGGAGTATTCTCGAACGCGCGGCGTCACGGACGCCTTTTCGCCGCGTTGATCGCTACAGGCTCGTTCATCGGTCTGATCCCGCCGCTGCAACTCGTGCTGGGAGAGGGGGTGGGGCTGGCGGAAGCGGTCTGGCACATGCTTCGCCCGTTCACGATCACTACAAATCTTCTGATCGTGCTTGTCTTTGGGACGATCGCCATTCGAGGCGTTGACCGGGTTCCTGCTGTGCTGACCGCCGCAGTTATGCTCGCCATCCTGCTTGTGGGCATTATCTTCAATCTGGTCTTGGGGCAGATCCCGCAACTGAACTGGTGGACCCTGCTGGGCGACAGCCTGCACCACCATGTCGCACCGGTGGTGGTACCGCTCTGGTGGCTGGTTTATTCCCCGCACGGCCGGCTCCGCTGGCATTCCCCACTGGTCTGGGCGATCTATCCGCTGGCTTACTCAGCCTACAGTCTTGTTCGCGCCGAATTCGAGCCGGACTCGCCGTTCCGCTATCCGTATTTCTTCATGAACGTCGATGCGCTTGGCTGGAGCGGTGTCCTCGTCAATGTGTCGATCATCGCCGTGGCCTTCACAGCTTCAGGGTATCTGGTGTTGCTGATCGACCGTCGGCTTGGGCGCAACCGTCACTGAAGGGGCGGGCTGGGCAAGCCGCTGGGGCGTGAGGCTTGTCCGTCTGGTACAGGCGGACGTCTGATCCTCACGCCCATTCCGCGACAGCTTGCACCTCATCGCAGCGGAAGCAGCTCTGGACGTGGTCGTTGACCAGGCCGGTCGCCTGCATGAAGGCGTAGGTGATGACCGGCCCGCAGAAGCCGAAGCCGCGCGCTTTCAACGCCCTGGACATCTCGACCGACACCGGCGTCTGGGCCGGAACCCCGGCCATCGTGGCGGGTGTGTTCTGGATCGGCCGACCGTCGACGAAGCCCCACAACCACTGGGAAAAGTCCTCGCCCCGCTCGCGCATCTCGCACCAGACCCGTGCGCCCCGGATCGTCGCCTCGATCTTGGCCGCCGAGCGCACGATGCCGGGATCGGCCATCAGCCGCGCCCTGTCCGCCTCGCCGTAACGGGCGACCTTTTCCGGATCGAAGCCGTCGAAGGCCGCGCGGAACGCCTCGCGCTTCCTCAGGATGGTGATCCAGGCCAGCCCGGCCTGAAACCCGTCCAGCACCAGCTTCTCCCACAGGGCGCGGGAGTCGTATTCGGGCACGCCCCATTCCTCGTCGTGATAGGCGACATAGAGCGGATCGGTCCCGCACCAGGCGCAGCGGTGAAGTGAGTCGGCCATGGGCGCAGGGTAGCGGATCGGCCACGAAAAAGGGCCACGCCCGGAAGCGCGGCCCCGATCTTCGCTCGATCCGGCGATCAGCCGGCGGTGTAGCGGTACTCGGTGAT
The DNA here is from genome assembly GCA_964520795.1 of uncultured Brevundimonas sp. Lineage (GTDB taxonomy): Bacteria > Pseudomonadota > Alphaproteobacteria > Caulobacterales > Caulobacteraceae > Brevundimonas. Next base: position 2,528 of record CAZFQC010000222.1, on the reverse strand, counting down.
CTCGCAGACGTTGATGCGGTAGCGGATCAGCTCGTCGCCGTCGGCGAAGCGGGCCTTGAAATCAAAGATGCAGGCACCGGTGCCGTCATCGATGTTGATCCGGACGCGGGAGCCGGAGGGCAGCACGTCCTGACCGAGAATGTCCTCCTCCCAGTCGTTCCGGCCCGAGTTGGAGGCGTAGAAATGGGTCATGGTAACGCCGGTGGCGTTGATGATGACGACGCGACGGTCCTGGCCGTCGTTGGACTGGAAGCCCATCGTCCCGAAAGCGACGGCGGAAATGGCGGCCGCGAGTACGGCGCGGCGTGCGAAAGCCTTGAACATGTTACGAATCCTTGGAGGGATGCGCCCCCTGCGCCCCATCGGCGTATCACCGATGGACGAAGGCCGTCGAGCCTTGGCCGGAAAAATTCAGCGCGGGGTGAAAATTCGGCCCGGGGGCGGTCAACCGACGACCGCAAAGGCCCGCACGGGAAAGGTGCCGAACGACTTGACCTTCGGCGGTGCGGCGGTGAACCGGAAGCCCTGGTCGGGCAACAACTCAAGCCCGCGCATGTGTTCGCAAATCGGAATTCCCGCGCCGAGCAGCCGGGTGTGGGCCGGTCGCGACCGGGTGCGGGTGTCGTCGATATTGTGGGAATCGATGCCGACCAGCGCCGCGCCGGCACCGACCAGAAAGGCTGCGGCGGCCTCGGTGAGGAAGGGATGGTCCTCGAAATAGGCGTCGGTGCGCCAGTGGCGGGCCCAGCCCGTGTGGACCAGCACGGCCTTGCCGCGGACATCCAGCCCGACGAAGCGGTCGGCGTCGATCGCCTGGAGATCGGGAACGCGGACAACGAAACCGGGCAGGGCCGCGACCCGGTCGAGGCCGACGTCGCTGAGGTCCTCGCCGTCGGCGTAGCGGTGGAAGGGTGTGTCCAGATAGGTGCCGGTGTTGCCGACCATCTCGATCCGTCCGATCTGGAATTCCGTGCCGGGATCGTAGTTGGCGCGCGACGCCTCGCGGCTCAGGTGGTCGCAGACCAGCGGCGCAGGCAGACCCTTGTAGGTGATCATGCCGGCCTCGATGGTGTGGCTGAGGTCGATCAGGCGGGGACGGGTGTCGGGCATGCCGGCATTCTGACCGCTCCCGGGTCGTTTGTCGCGGTTCGCCGGCGGAGGATCGGGCGAGAGATTGGACGGCCTGCCGCCAATCGCGGTAACCCTGTGGT
>CAZFQC010000222.1:0-1217 GCA_964520795.1 uncultured Brevundimonas sp. | reverse complement strand
GCGTGCGAGATCCGGCCCGACGCCCCCTATATCAATCCGCGCCTGCCGCTCGGCCGCGCCGCCTATGCCCAGCGACCCGCCTGCCGCACCACCTGGGCGTCGGGGCCTTCCGGGCCCGGCCTCTTTGTCCAGGGAGCGCCGATCCAGGTCGAAGCCCCCCCGGTGAGGGTGGGCGGTCTGATGCTCTATCTGGTCCCGCCCGAGATCGTCGTGCGGCCATCAGAGGTCACAGTCGAGCCGCCGGAAATCCACGGGGGTGAGGTCGTGGCGCCGGAAAGCCCGGCCCCGGCTTCCGACGACTGATCCCGGTTACAGGGCCATCCACGCCGGTTTTCGCGCCGTCACGGTGCGCCCGTCGACGGTGAGCGCGCCCTCCAGCCTGTCCAGACGCAGCAGGGCCATTGCCGTGCCGTCGCGGCCGCTGAGCACCTCACCGGCGCGGAGCTCGCCGTTCAGCACCTCGGCCCCGAGAGGGGGCGGTGCCCCGTCGAAGGCGATCGGCAGCATGCGGTTCTTGATCGCGCCGCGGCGCTTCATCCGGGAGGTGGTCTCCTGGCCGATGAAACAGCCCTTCTGGAAGTCGACGCCGTTGAGCAGGTCGAAATTCGCCTCGATCACATAGGTCTTGTCAGAGGGGCAGTCTGCGGCAGGATCGGGGACGCCGACGGACAGGCGATGAGACTGCCAGTCATCCTCGTCCGCATCGGCCACCGGGCCGCCGCCGAGGGCTCGTCCGCCGAGTCCGGGCGCGCGGGGGTCCGTGACGAAGCCGTCGGGCAGGTCGCCGCCCCAGCTCGCGAAGACCGGCCGGTCGTCGCCCTCGACCGTGACCTGCGCGCGGAGCCTGTACATCGACAGCCGCTGGATGAGGGCGTCACGGCGGTCGGCGGCGACGTCGAGCAGGACGGCGTCCGCCTCGCCCCAAAGGAACAGGTCGAACAGCAGCCGCCCGGGCGGCGACAGCAGGGCACCGAATCGCAGGTCGCCGTCGGCCAGGGTCTCGACGTCCTGGGTCAGCAGACTGTGCAGGAAGGGCCGGGCGTCGGGGCCCGAGACCCGGATCAGGGCGCGGCTTTCGAGGCGGGCGATGCGGGTGGTCATGGTCTCCAGATAGGGTGCGTCGCGGCTGTGGACCATGGCCGGATGTGGTCTCCTGCGCCGAGAGAATCCGTATACGGTCCATCCATGGCCGGACGGTTCCCCATCCTCTACATCGC
>CAZFQC010000221.1:2546-4182 GCA_964520795.1 uncultured Brevundimonas sp. | reverse complement strand
CTTGAGATTTTGTAGCGACGATTTGCCCGCCGGGGTGCGCTGGTCGCCTAGTCTTTGGGCATGACGGGAAATCAGGACAGGGCGGGCCGGGCGGCGGCATGGGCCGGCGACCTGCAGGATCGGTTGATCCCGATCGTCGATCGCGGCGTCGCCGTGGTGGCCGACAAGGGGCCGGAACCCGGCGATGTGGCCGAGGTCGAGCGGCAGGCGCGGACCGTGGGCGTGATCGCCCGGTCGGCCCGCGCCATCGTGGCGCTGACTCCGGTCCGGGGCGGAGCAAGTGCCGCCGACGTGGAAGAGGATGAAATGAAACATCGTGACGACAGCCCGGAAAACCTCGAGCGAATGCGGGCCGAACTGGAGGCCCGTCTCGATCGCCTCAATGCGGTCCTGGAAGCGAAAGGAATCGTTGTCGAACCTGGATGCTGGCCAACTGCACGACCTGATCGGGAGCCGGTTCACGCTGCATGAGCATCAGGCGCCGGCTGCGGCAGCGGACTGGCGGACGTGGGTGCTGCTGGGAGGACGAGGGGCGGGCAAGACCTTTGCCGGAGCGTGGTGGATCAACCATCTGGCCGTGATCGAGGACCGGCGGTTCGCCCTCGTCGGACCGACCCTGCACGATGTGCGCGAGGTCATGGTCGAGGGGCCGTCGGGGCTGAAGGCCCTGCCCGAGCGGTCGAAGCGACCGCGCTGGGAAGCGGGCCGGCGTCGACTGGTCTGGCCGAACGGCAGCGAGGCGCATGCCTTTTCCGCCGAGGATCCCGACAGTCTGAGAGGACCGCAGTTCCACCACGCCTGGGCCGATGAGTTCTGTGCCTGGCGCAGGCCGGAGGCGGTGCTGGGCAACCTGCGGCTGGGGCTGAGGCTGGGCGACGATCCGCGCCTGATGGTGACGACCACGCCGCGACCGATTCCGGCGCTGCGCCGGCTGCTGGCAGAGCGGAACGTCGTCATCGACCGGGCCGGGACGCAGGCCAATGCGAGCCATCTGTCGCCGGGTTTCCTGGCGCATCTGAGGGCGCTCTACGCCGGAACCCGGCTGGAGGCGCAGGAGCTGGAGGGGCTGGTGGTCGAGGCTGAAGGGGCGTTGTTCCGGGCCGAGGATCTGGCGCGGGCGCGCGGGAACCGGCCGGCGGTGCTGGAGCGGATCGTGGTGGCGGTCGATCCGCCGGCGAGTGCGGGCGGGGACGCCTGCGGGATCGTGGTCGTCGGGCGCAGGGAGGGCCGGGCCTATGTGCTGGCCGACCGGTCGAAATCGGGTGAGTCGCCGCAGGGCTGGGCCACGATCGTGGCGCAGACGGCGCGGGAGTTCGGGGCGCGGGAGATCGTGGCCGAGAAGAACCAGGGCGGCGAGATGGTGCGGACCGTGCTGGCCCACGGCGGCTGCGAGACGGCGATCAAACTGGTGCATGCGAGCCGGGGCAAGGCGGCGCGGGCCGAGCCGGTGGCGGCGCTCTATGAGCAGGGACGGGTCGTCCACTGCGGGGCGTTTCCGGCGCTGGAAGAGGAGCTGATGGCGCTGGGCTCGGCGGAGGGCGGCGGGCGAAGTCCGGACCGCGCGGACGCGCTGGTGTGGGCGGTGACGCACCTTCTGCCGGCACCGAAGCCGGGGCCGAGGGTGCGGGTTCTGTGA
>CAZFQC010000221.1:1191-2446 GCA_964520795.1 uncultured Brevundimonas sp. | reverse complement strand
CAACATGATCAACTGGCGACGGCCCCTGGCGGGCCGGCGGCGCACGAGCGCGCCCGAGATCAAGGACAGCCGGGTCGGGCCGCTGATTGCACTGACGGCCGGCGGGCGGGCGCGGTGGACGCCGCGGGACTATGCCCATCTGGCCGAGGAGGGGTTTGCCAAGAACGCCGTTGCCTATCGCTGCGTTCGGATGATCGCCGAGGCGGCAGCGTCGACGCCGCTGGTGGTGTTCGCCGACGGGGAGCGGCGTGAGGATCATCCTCTGGCCGCGCTGCTGGCACGGCCGAACCCGGAGCAGTCGGGGGCGGAGTGGCTGGAAGCGCTGTATGGCGCGTTGCAGACGGCCGGGAACGCCTATGCCGAGGCGGTCGGCGATGCGGCTCCGGAGGAGCTTTGGACCCTGCGGCCGGACCGGGTGAAGGTCATTCCGGGGCGGGCCGGCTGGCCCGAGGCCTGGGAATATTCCGTCGACGGACGGTCGATCCGGATCGGACGGGCGGCGGATGGCTGGTCGCCGGTGATGCAGTTGAAGCTGTTTCACCCGACGGACGATCACTATGGCTTTTCGCCGCTGGAGGCGGCGGCGTTCGCGATCGATGTGCACAACGCCTCGGGGGCCTGGAACAAGGCGCTGCTGGACAATGCGGCGCGGCCCAGCGGGGCGCTGGTCTATGGGGCGAAGGACGGCGAGCGACTGACGGCCGAGCAGTTCGACGGGCTGCGGGCCCAGGTCGAGGAGAGCCATGCGGGGACGATGAATGCCGGCCGGCCCATGATCCTGGAGGGCGGGCTGGACTGGAAGCCGATGAGCTGGACGCCGGCGGACATGGACTTCATCGCCGGGAAGCATGCGGCGGCGCGGGAGATCGCCCTGGCGTTCGGGGTGCCGCCGCAACTGCTGGGGATTCCGGGGGACGCGACCTACGCCAACTATCGCGAGGCCAATGCCGCCTTCTGGCGGGGGACGGTGGTTCCGCTGGTGAGGAAGACGGCGGCGGCCTTGACGGGATGGCTGGGGGGTCGGTTTGCGGGCGTGAGGATCGAGGCGGATCTGGACGGTCTGCCGGCGCTGCAGCCCGAACGGGACGCGCTGTGGGCCCGGCTGAATGCGGCGACATTCCTGACGGATGAGGAGCGGCGGCGCATGGCGGGGGTGGGGGCGTGAAGAGGTGGTTGGTGGTTGGTGATTGGTGATTGGTGATTGGTGGCTGGATGCACTCTGGACGCCGCGCCGATCTGAACCCCAATCGCGACA
>CAZFQC010000221.1:0-1091 GCA_964520795.1 uncultured Brevundimonas sp. | reverse complement strand
TCACCCTGGGAAAGAGGCATGATCGACATCAGGAAAATCCCGGTCGCCGTGATCGCGGCGCTGGTCGTGCAGACCGTCGGCGGACTGGTGTGGGCGGGCGGTGCGGCGGCGCGGATTGCGACGCTGGAGGAGCGGGTCGCCGAGCAGCGGCTGGTGGCCGAGCGCCTGGCGCGGCTGGAGGAGCAGAGCCGGGCGACCCGGGCGGCGGTCGAGCGGATCGAGGAGAGGCTGGAGGGCTGGGGATGACGGCTGCCGCAACGGTCGATGCAGGTTTGAGGATTGGCGGCTACGCCTCCCTGTGGGGCGTGGCGGATCTGAACGGGGATGTGGTGGCCAGGGGCGCGTTCGCGGCCAGTCTGGCGAAGACGGGCGCGGCGGGCGTGCGGATGTTGCACCAGCACGAAGGCCGGGCTGCGGTCGGGGTCTGGGACCGGATGGTCGAGGACGAGCGCGGCCTGTTCGTCGAGGGCCGGATCATGGACTGGTCGGCAGAGGCCCGGTTCGCCGGGGCGCTGTCGCGGGCCGGGGCCCTGGACGGGCTGTCGATCGGATTTCGCAGCAGCCGGGCGCGCCGGGAAGGGCGGCTCAGGGTGCTGGTCGAGGTCGAGCTGTGGGAGGTGTCGCTGGTGACGTTCCCGATGCTGCCGAGGGCGAGGTTCTGCGTCGCCTGACCGTCAGCCGGCGGATGGAAGGTATTCCGCCGGGATCGGCTCTGCCGGGGTTTCGCCCTGCCAGTAGACGCTGAGGATCCACCAGCGGCTTCCGTCATGGAACAGCTGGACGCTGTTGATGCCGCGGGCAAAGGGCTGGGGGTCCGAGAGGGTGTGAAGGCTTTCGTAGGTGGTCCAGACATGGACGATGCGACCGAAGCGCTCGCTGCGGCGGGCGATCTCGCGCTCATGGAAGCCTTCGCCGACGAGGAAGGGCTCGCTGCGGGTAATGTATTCGTCCGGCGTGACCGAACGGACCACGCCGACGCCCTGGGCGTTCAGGCCGGAAGGCATGAGGCGGGCGGTGGGATGGAAGAGCGAGCGGAAGCGGTTCCAGTCTCGAGCCACGCCCCGGTCGCCGGAGATGACGTCATAGAGGGC
>CAZFQC010000220.1:0-4256 GCA_964520795.1 uncultured Brevundimonas sp. | reverse complement strand
CTGGCCATGATGAGCGGTTCATGCACATGGCCTTGGCGTGTGCGCAAGCGGCGGCGGACGCGGGAGAGACTCCCGTGGGCTGCGTGATCGTCGATGAATCGACCGGAGAGGTCGTCGCAGAGGGCATGAACGGCCCTATCGGCGCCCATGACCCCACGGCCCACGCCGAGATCGTCGCCCTGCGCGCCGCAGCCGCAAAACTCGGAAACTACCGTCTCACGGGCCTGACCCTTTATGTCACGCTCGAGCCCTGCGCCATGTGTGCCGGGGCCATCAGCCACGCCCGCATCGGCCGGGTGGTCTGGGGCGCCGATGATCCCAAGGGCGGTGCCGTGGCGCATGGTCCGCGCTTTTTCGACCAGCCGACCTGCCACTGGAAGCCCGCGTCCGAAGGCGGGGTGCTGGCCGCGGCGGGTGGGGATCTGCTGCGCGCCTTCTTCCGCGCGCGGCGCAAAGGAACAGCGGTGCCCGATGCACGTTAGTTGGCCGGGCCGTACGGCCCCGCTTGTTCGAGAGTCCGTATGAAGTCCCTGGTCCTCGCCGCCCTGCTCGCCGGTATCGCGGCCTCCGCCTGCGACCAGAAGCCCGCCGCAGCGCCGACAGACGGCGATTCCGTTCTCGAACGGGCGCAGGAGGCCCAGACCGCGCGGCGTCGCACCGGGGCGGAGGCCCAGGACAGGGCCCTGAACCGCGTCATCCGCACCGTCTATCTGTGCAACAACAGCGAACGCCTGTCGGTCGATTTCGACAATCCGCGCCAGATGGCGACTGTCCGCAACTCCAGCGGCGAGGCCGTGGACCTGTACCAGGAGCGGGCCACGGAGGGCCTCTGGTACCGGGCCTCGGGCTATGAGCTGCGCGGCAAGGGCGTGATGGCCACCTGGACCTCGGACGGCCGCCCACCGACCGATTGCCGGGCCGTGGACTAGCCGAACGCCGCCAGCCGGGCGTCCAGCCGATCCCGGACCTCGGGCCAGTCGTCGTCGAGCACAGCGAACTGGGCCGTGTCGCGTATCCGGCCCTTGAAGGTGATCTTGTGCTTGCGCAGCACCCCTTCGTCCCGCGCCCCCAACTTGCGGATGGCGGCCTGGCTGCCGGGATTGATGGCGTCTGTGATGATCTCGACCCGAACCGCGCCGCCGTCGAAGGCGTGGCCCAGCAGCAGCCGCTTGCAGGACGGATTGACCGGTCCGCCCCGGGCTTCGGGCCGGTAAAAGGTCGAGCCGATCTCGCAGCGGCGGTAGTCAGGCTTGATCTCGTACAGGCTGGTGGTGCCGACCACCGCGCCGTCGCCTGCCCTCCGCACGGCCCAGGCGATGCGTGTCCCCTGCGCCATCGCCTCCAGGGCGGACCGCCACCAACCGTCGAAATGAGGACCGTATCCGGCCGCGACCATGATGTCCCATGACGCCGCATCGCAATCCAGCGCCGCGCGAACCTCACCCTCCAGCGCGGCCGTCAGAGGCTCCAGTCGGACGAAGCGGTTCTCGAGCGGAACGGCGTCCAGGCGCATGGGCGACAGGCTCATTCCGCGCCCTCGGTCTTCAGGAAGGCCGCCAGGGCGTCCCGGTCGACCGCCTTGTCGACAAAGGCGTCGCCGATCGACCGGGCCAGGATCAGGGTCAACCGCCCGCCCTCGGCCTTCTTGTCACCCGCCATACGTTTAAGCAGGGCCTCGGCGGAGAAGGTGCCGACGTCCGCCGGCCGCGCGGGCAGGCCGGCTGCGACGATGACCTGTTCCACCCGTTCGGCCGCGCTGCTGTCGCAGAGGCCGCACGCCGCCGAAAACCGGAAGGCCAGGGCGCAGCCAAGCGCCACAGCCTCCCCATGGGTGATCCGCGCCTCGTCAAAGCCCAGTTCCGCCTCGATGGCGTGGCCGAAGGTGTGGCCGAGATTCAGCAGGGCGCGCCGCCCGGCCTCCCTCTCGTCCTCACCGACGACAGCGCTCTTGATCTCGACCGAGCGGATCACGGCCCGGGTCAGGGCGGCGGGGTCGCCGGTCGCGCCCACAGCCCCCTCCCCTGCCAGCCAGTCGAAAAAGGCCGCGTCGCAGATCAGGCCGTGCTTCAGGACCTCGGCCCAGCCGGAGCGCAGCTGGCGCGGCGGCAGGGTGGCCAGCAGGTCGATGTCGGCGACGACCAGACGCGGCTGGTGAAACGCGCCGACCAGATTCTTGCCACGCGGCGTGTCGATCGCGGTCTTGCCGCCGACCGAGGAATCGACCTGTGCCAGCAGGGTGGTCGGGACCTGGACGAAGTCGATCCCGCGCATGTAGAGGGCCGCCGCAAGGCCCGCGAGGTCGCCGACCACCCCGCCGCCAAGGGCCACGATCAGATCGCGCCGGTCGAGCCCGAACGCCAGCATGCGATCGATCACCCGCTCCAGCTCGGCGAAGGATTTGGACGTCTCGCCGGGTGGCACGGTCAACAGTCGGGCGCGCACCCCGGCCGCCTCCAGCGACGCCAGGACGGCCGGGCCGTGCAGGGCGGCGACCGTTTCGTCGGTGACGATGACCGTTCGCCCCTGCGCCAGCCCCGCAACCCGGACACCCAGTTCCGCGATCAGGCCGCGCCCGATGACCACGTCGTAAGTTTGGAAGCCGCCGCCCGACACGCCGATGGTCGTCCTCATGCCGCCGCCCTTGTCCAGAAGGCTTCCAGCGCCTGTGCTATGCATTCCACCGCCTCGGCATGGGCGCCGCTGGCGACATCGACCGTCACGTCGGCGGTCGCATAAAAGGGATTTCGAACCGCGGCCATGGCCGTCAACGCCTCCAGCGGGTCACGGCCGCGCAGAAGGGGCCGGGTGTCGCGTCGTTGAACCCGGGCTGCGATGGTCTCCAGGTCGGCGCGCATCCAGACAGTGACGGCCCGCGCCTTCAACTCGGCCCGGGTCTCGGGATTCAGAACAGCGCCGCCGCCGGTCGCCAGCACCATGCGTGGCGCATGCAGCAGGCGTTTCAGGACCCGCGCCTCCCCGGCCCGGAACTCGGCCTCCCCGAGCTGGGCGAAGATTTCGGACACAGTCATCCCCGCCGCGGCCTCGATCTCGATATCGCCATCGGCGAAGGGCAGGCCCAGCCGTTTGGCCAGCCGCCTGCCGACCGTTGATTTGCCCACGCCCATCAGCCCGACCAGGGCTATGGTGCGCCGATGAACAGGAATCGGTTCGCCATCGATCGCCACGTTGCTCACGGCCGGCCTCTCGCGAGGCGGCTGGACGGCGACGGAAAGGGCTGCGGCAGGCACGGCATGACCCGACCACCCTCTACACCAAGCGGGGCCTTCGCAAAGCGCCGAGACGCATGAGCACGCCGCAGGTTGAAGCGTTTCTCGAAATGATGGCCGTCGAACGCGACGCCTCGCCCCACACCCTGACCGCCTATGCCCGCGATCTGGCCGACGCCGAGGCTGGAATCGCGGGCGGTCTGATGCGCGGCGACGAGGCCGGGGTCGAGGCCTGGTACACCGACCTGGGCCGTCGCGGCCTGTCGCCGGCCACCCAGGCGCGACGCCGTTCGGCCGTGCGCCAATTCTATCGCTTTGCCCTCGGCGAGGGTTGGCGGGCCGATGATCCCTCGCGGCGGCTGGACGCGCCGAAGCAGGGCCGAAGCCTGCCCCGCACGCTCAGTGGCGATGAGGTGGAACGGCTACTGACCGCTGCCGCGACCCGCGACGGGGCCGCGGGCCTGCGGCTGGTGGCGCTGGTGGAGCTGGCCTACGCCTCCGGCCTGCGGGTCTCCGAACTGCTGGGGCTGAAGGTCGAGGCGGTCCGGCGCGACCCCGCCTTCCTGATCGTCCGCGGCAAGGGCGGGAAGGAACGGCTGGCCCCGCTCAACGCCTCGGCGCGGGAGGCGGTGAAGGCCTGGCTGATCGCCCGAGACGCTGCCCGGCCGGAAAGGGCACCGGACAGCCCGTGGCTGTTTCCCTCCGCCTCCGCCAGGGGGCACCTGACCCCGCGCCGCTTCGCCCAGCTGCTGGACCAGGCCGCTGTGGACGCCGGCATCGAGCCGGCCCGGGTCAGCCCCCACGTCCTGCGCCACGCCTTCGCCACCCATCTGCTCGAAGGCGGGGCCGACCTGCGTGTGGTCCAGACCCTGCTGGGCCATGCCGACATCGCCACGACCCAGATCTACACCCATGTGGCCACCGACCGGTTGGCGCAGGTGGTGCGTGACAAGCACCCCCTGGCGCGGGATGAATGAACCCGCGCTTGCTCCCCGGCGTTGACCTGACTAGGTTCCGCCGCCTTCCGAT
>CAZFQC010000219.1:2894-4283 GCA_964520795.1 uncultured Brevundimonas sp. | reverse complement strand
TCAGAGGTTCAGCAGCGCCGGGTCGCCGCCCTGGGCGGAGATGTTGTTGCTGATGGCTTTTTCCGACGCATAGCGGATCAGGCTGTAGGGGCCGCCGGCTTTCGGGCCGGTGCCGGACAGGCCTTCGCCGCCGAAGGGCTGGACGCCGACCACGGCACCGATGATCGAGCGGTTGATATAGACATTGCCGGCCGGGACCAGACGCGCGACCTCCTCGGCGAAGGCCTCGATGCGGCTGTGCACGCCGAGGGTCAGGCCGTAGCCGCGGGCGGCCAGTTTCGACGCCGTCTCCTTCAGCCTTGACGGTTCATAGCGGCAGACGTGCAGGATCGGGCCGAAGACCTCGCGCTCCAGATAGTCCGGGGTCGGAATCTCGGCGATGGTCGGAGCGAACAGATGGCCCTTGTCGGTGCCGGCGGGCAGATCGGCGCGGGCGATGATCCTGGCATCGCCTTCAAGCCGCTTCAGGTGGGCCTCGAGCATGGCCTTTGCGTCGGCGTCGATGACCGGGCCGATGTCGGTGGCGGGATCGGTCGGATCGCCCACGACCTGGGCGGCGAGCGCGCCCTTCAGGCCCTCGATCAGGGCATCGGCGGCGTCGTGCGGGACGTAGAGCAGGCGCAGGGCCGAGCAGCGCTGGCCTGACGAGCCGAAGGCCGACAGGATGACGTCATCGATGATCTGTTCCTTCAGCGCCGTCGTGTCGACGAACATGCCGTTCAGCCCGCCGGTCTCGGCGATGAAGGGGATGATGGCACCCGGGCGGGCGGCCAGCGATCGGTTGATCAGACTCGCCGTGTCGGTGCCGCCGGTGAAGGCGACGCCGTCGATGCCGGGGTGGTTGACCAGGGCGGCGCCGACCGTCTCGCCGCGACCGGGGACGAGGGCCAGCAGGTTCGGATCAAGGCCGGCCTTGTAATATAGGCGGACAGCCTCGGCCGCGATCAGGGGCGTCTGTTCGGCGGGCTTGGCCAGGACGGCGTTGCCGGCGGCCAGGGCGGCGGCGACCTGGCCGGTGAAGATGGCCAGGGGGAAGTTCCACGGGCTGATGCAGGCGAAGACGCCGCGGCCGTGCAGGACCAGCTGGTTGATCTCGCCGACGGGACCCTTGAGCTCGGTCGGGCCGCCGAAGTCGCGTTCGGCCAGCATGGCGTAGTAGCGGCAGAAGTCGGCCGCTTCGCGGACTTCTGCGACGCCGTCATTCAGGGTCTTGCCCGCCTCGCGCGACAGCAGGGCGACCAGCCGGTCCATGTTCGCTTCCAGCGCATCGGCCATGGCGCGCAGGACCAGGCCCCTGCCCGCGCCGCCCTTGCGGTCCCAGGCGATCTGGGCGCGGGCGGCGGCGTCGACGGCGGCGTCGATGTCGGCCTCGGTCGCTTCCGAGACATG
>CAZFQC010000219.1:1222-2794 GCA_964520795.1 uncultured Brevundimonas sp. | reverse complement strand
GAGTTCTGGCGGTCCATGTACATGTCCTTCGGGGTCGGGATCTTGGCGTGGCGGTCGGGGTGGGCCTCGACGGCGGAGATGGGGTCGGCGGCGACGGCCGAGGCAGGCACCCGCTCGTCCAGCAGGGCGTGCACGAACGACGAGTTGGCCCCGTTCTCGAGCAGGCGTCGGACCAGATAGGGCAGCAGGTCCTCATGCCCGCCAACGGGGGCATAGGCGCGAACGGTCACAGGGCCGAAGGCGGCGTGGGCGGCGTCGTACAGCGCCTCGCCCATGCCGTGCAGGCGCTGGAATTCGATCTTGACCGAGCGCTCGGACGCCATCCTGTAGACTGCGGCCAGCGAGTGGGCGTTGTGGGTCGCAAACTGGCTGTAGATGTGCGGCGCAGCCTCGATCATGGCCCTGGCGCAGACGAGATAGTTGAGGTCGGTCGCGGCCTTGGTCGTGAAGACCGGATAGTCGGTGCGGCCGAAGACCTGGGCGCGCTTGATCTCTGTGTCCCAGTAGGCACCCTTGACCAGACGGACCATCAGCCGGCGACCGCTGGTCTTCGCCAGCTCAGCGACGCGGCGGATCACCTCGGGGCAGCGCTTCTGATAGGCCTGCACCGCCAGCCCCAGACCGGTCCAGCCGCCCAGATCGGGCTCATGCGCCAGCCGGTCCAGCAGCTTCAGCGACAGGGCCAGCCGGTCGGCCTCTTCGGCGTCCATGGTGAAGTTGATGTCGTACTCGGCCGCGATCCGGGCCAGCCGCAGGATGCGGGGATAGAGCTCGTCCCAGACGCGGGCCTCGTGCGTCGCCTCATAGCGCGGCGACAGGGCCGACAGCTTGACCGAGACGCCGTGGCCGGCCTCGGGCCCCTGCCCTTGCGCCGTCTTGCCCACCGCGGTGATGGCGTCGGCGTAGATCTTCTCATAGCGCTCGGCGTCATGGGCGGTGCGGGCACCCTCGCCCAGCATGTCAAAACTGCACAGCCAGCCCTCGCGCTGCGACCGCTTCAGGGCCGCCTCGATGGTGCGGCCGACGACGAACTGCTCGCCCATGATGCGGACGGCGGCGGCCACGGCCTCGCGGATGACGGGCTCGCCCAGACGGCCGACGATCCGCTTGAGGAAGCCGGGCAGGTCGGTGCGGGCCTCTTCGTCGACGTCGACCAGTTTGCCGGTCAACATCAGGCCCCAGGTGGAGGCGTTGACGAACAGGCTGTCGGACTGGCCGAGGTGGGACGACCAGTCGGCCGAACCGATCTTTTCGGCGATCAGGCGATCGCGGGTCTCTTCGTCCGGCGTGCGCAGCAGGGCCTCGGCGAGGCACATCAGGGCCAGACCCTCGCGGGTGCCGAGCGAGAACTCCTGCAGGAAGCTTTCGACCACGCCCTGTTTCTTGACGCTGGCGCGGGCCCGTTCGACCAGACCGACGGCCTCTTGGAGGACGGCGGCGCGCTCGGGGCCGTCCAGCGGCATGCGGTCCAGCAGACCCCGGACCGTGGCGGTCTCGTCCGCGAACTTGCCCTGGTCCAGCGCATCCCAATCCTGGGACAGGGCGACGGGCGGGGAGACATGTGCGTTCATG
>CAZFQC010000219.1:0-1122 GCA_964520795.1 uncultured Brevundimonas sp. | reverse complement strand
CGGAGCCATCCGGCCCATATGCGCATCGTACTGGCCACAGACGCCTGGGAGCCCCAGGTCAACGGCGTTGTCCGCACCCTGACCCGGACCATCGCGGAATGCCGCGCCATGGGCCATGAGGTCGAGGTCATCGAGCCGAGCCAGTTCAAGACCATCCCCGCCCCGACCTATCCGGAGATCCGGCTGGCGCTGGGGGCCGAGGAAGAGATTCGCGAGCGGCTGCGGGCCTATGAGCCGGAGGCGGTGCATATCGCCACCGAGGGGCCGATCGGCATCGCCACGCGGCGCATCTGCGTGGAATGGAAACTGCCGTTCACGACCAGCTATCACACGAAATTCCCTGAATATATCTCGGCGCGGTTCCCGGTCCCGGTGCAGGTCGGCTACGCCTATATGAAGTGGTTCCACAAGCCGTCGGGGCGGCTGATGGTGGCCACGCCGACGCTGCGGGACGAGCTGCTGGAGCGCGGCTTTCGCAATGTCTCGCCGTGGTCGCGGGGCGTGGACACGGTGCAGTTCCATCCGGACCTGCCGCGCATCTATGACGAATTGGGGGGGGCAAATGATTCCGGGAGGGACTGGCCGCGACCGTTCTGGCTGAATGTCGGCCGGGTGGCGGTCGAGAAGAATATCGAGGCCTTCCTCGAGACCGACCTGCCGGGCACCAAGATCGTCGTCGGCGACGGCCCCGCCCGCGCCGAGCTGGAGCTGAAATATCCCGAGGCCAAATTCCTCGGCGCGCGGTTCGGCGAGGAGCTGGCGCGGTGTTTCCGCGACGCCGACGTCTTCGTCTTCCCGAGCTGGACCGACACCTTCGGCCTTGTGATACTGGAGGCCATGGCGGCGGGGACGCCGGTGGCGGCCTATCCGGCGCACGGGCCGATCGACATCATTCCCGGCTCGAACGCCGGCGCCATTCATGAAGACCTGCGCACGGCCTGCCTTGAGGCGCTGGAATGCGACCGCAAGGCGGTCCGGGCCTATGCCGAGAAATTCAGCTGGCGCGCCTCGGCCGAGGAATTCGTGCAGAACCTGCAGCCCTATCCGGAGCCGGAGCGGGGCCGCTTCTGGCGGCGGTTGCGGCGGATCGCCCGGCTGCGGCGGAAGACAGCGGCCTGAGGC
>CAZFQC010000218.1:2984-4292 GCA_964520795.1 uncultured Brevundimonas sp. | reverse complement strand
ACCAGGTGTGGACCGGCCACATCGGCATCTTCACCGCGAAGGAGGCGAAGAAGGCCAGCCAGAGCAGCGGCTGTGCCTCGGCGGAGAAGGCATATTCCTTGAGCGCCGGAATGCTGGTGGTGCCGGTCTCGGCGGCCATCCACAGCATGGCCAGCAGCATCAGCACCGACCCCAGCAGGGTGTAGAGGAAGAATTTGTACGAGGCGTAGATCCGGTTCGCCCCGCCCCACACGCCGATGATGATGAACATCGGCACCAGGGTGCCTTCAAAGAAGATATAGAACAGGAACAGGTCCAGCGAGGTGAACACCCCGATGACCAGCGTCTCCAGCACCAGGAAGGCGATCATATAGTCGACCACCCGGTCCTTGATCGTGTTCCAGCTGGCCAGGATGCAGATCGGCATCAGGAAGGCGGTCAGCAGGACGAACAGGATCGAAATCCCGTCCACGCCCATGTGGTACTCGGCACCCACGAACCAGACGAAACGCTCGACGAACTGGTAGGCGGCGCTGGACGCATCGAAGCTTGCGACCAGCACGGCCGAGACGCCGAGGGTGACGATCGTGGTCAGCAGGGCGATCCAGCGCGCGGTGCCGTCCGCCCCGGCCTTGTTGAGCAGCCGGGCCAGCAGGATCAGACCCGCGCCGACCAGCGGCAGGAAGGTGACGACGCTGAGGATATAGGGGATCTGGGGCAAGATCAGGCTCCCCACGTATAGATGGCGAAGGCGAGGAAGCCGGCCAGGCCGAGCAACATCACGAAGGCGTAGAAATAGACGTAGCCGGACTGGAACCGGGCCAGGCCGCCCGCGAACACTCGCGACAGCCAGGCCATGCCGTTGGGCCCGCCCCCGTCGATGATCTTCACGTCCCCGACCTTCCAGAACAGGTCGCCGACCGCCCGCGCGCCCTTCACGAACACGACGTCATACAGCTCGTCGAAATACCATTTGTTGTAGAGGAAGCCGTGCACGACGCCGCCGCGATCGGCCATGCGGCGCGCCATGCCTTCCTTCATCACATAGAGCCAGAAAGCGGCGAAGCTGCCGATCAGCGTCAGGATCAGCGGCGACCACTTCACCCAGGTCGGGACCGAGTGGCTCTCGTGCAGGACATGGTTGGTCTCGGCCACGAAAATGGCACCGCGCCAGAAGCCGTGCTCGTGATCGCCGATGAACCAGGGCGCAAAGACAAAGCCCGCTGCGATGGCACCGACCGACAGCAGCAGCAGGGGAACCAGCATCACCAGCGGGCTCTCGTGCGGCTGCAGCGGGCCATGGTGGGCGTGATCATCGTGGGCGTGATC
>CAZFQC010000218.1:0-2884 GCA_964520795.1 uncultured Brevundimonas sp. | reverse complement strand
TGGGCGTGATCATCGTGATGCGCGTCCTTCCACACCGGCTTGTTGTGGAAGGTCATGAACACCAGACGCCATGAGTAATAGGCGGTCAGGCCGGCGGCGAGGATGCCGACGAAGAAGGCGAACAGCCCCATGGCCGAATGGCCGTTGCTGAACGAGGCGAAGGCGCTCTCGATGATCGAGTCCTTGGAATAGAAGCCCGCCAGACCGCCGACGCCGGGAATGCCCAGGCCGGTGATGGCGATGGTGCCGATGGTCATCACCGCATAGGTGACCGGCAGCAGCTTCCACAGACCGCCCATCTTCCGCATGTCCTGCTCGTGGTGCATGCCGTGGATCACCGAGCCGGCACCGAGGAACAACAGGGCCTTGAAGAAGGCGTGGGTGAACAGGTGGAACATGGCGGCCTGGTAGGCACCGACGCCCGCCGCGAAGAACATGTAGCCGAGCTGCGAACAGGTCGAATAGGCGATGACCCGCTTGATGTCGTTCTGGGCCAGGCCGACCGTCGCCGCGAACAGGGCCGTGACCGCGCCGGTCAGGGCAATGATGGCCGAGGCGACCGGGGCGTATTCATAGATCGGCGACAGCAGGCAGACCATGTAGACGCCGGCGGTGACCATGGTCGCCGCGTGGATCAGGGCCGACACAGGGGTCGGGCCCTCCATGGCGTCAGGCAGCCAGGTGTGCAGGAAGAACTGGGCCGATTTGCCCATGGCGCCGACGAACAGCAGGGCACCCGCGAGGTCGAGCGCCGACCAGGTGTGGCCGAGGAAGACCCAGCCCGTGCCCGCCTTCGAGGCGATCATCGGGAACAGTTCGGCGAACTGGATCGTGCCGAACATCCAGAACACCGTCAGGATGCCGAGGGCGAAGCCGAAGTCACCGACCCGGTTGACCACAAAGGCCTTGATGGCGGCGGCACTGGCGGTGGACTTCTTGTACCAGAAGCCGATCAGCAGATAGGACGCCAGCCCCACCCCTTCCCAGCCGAAGAACAGCTGCATGAAGTCGGCGGCGGTGACCAGCGCCAGCATGGCGAAGGTGAACAGCGACAGATAGGCGAAGAACCGCGGCTTGTCGGGATCCTCGGCCATATACCCCCAGGAATAGAGGTGGACGAGCGAGGACACGCTGGTGACCACGACCAGCATGACGGCCGACAGCGCGTCGATACGGATCGACCAGACCGACTGGAAATCGCCGACGTTGATGAAAGGGAACAGCTCGACCGTGAAGGCCTCCAGCCCGCCCCAGGTCCATTGGCTGAACACGATCCAGGCCACGGCGCAGGAGAAGAACAGCAGGCCGGTGGTGATCGATTTGGAGACCAGGTCGCCGAGCCGCCGGCCGCTCAGGCCGACGATGGCCGCGCCGAGCAGCGGGGCGAAGACGCCGAGGGTGACGAGAAGCACGAGATCCACGGTCAGCCCTTCATCACGGAGGCGTCGTCAACCGCGATGTCGCCGCGGTTGCGGAAGAAGGTCACCAGAATGGCCAGGCCCACGGCCGCCTCGGCGGCGGCCACGGTCAGGACGAACATGGCCATGATCTGCCCCTGCACGTCATTCAGATAGGCCGAAAAGGCGACGAAATTGATGTTCACGGCCAGCAGGATCAGCTCGATCGACATCAGGATGATGATGACGTTCTTGCGGTTCACGAAGATGCCGAAGACACCGATGGTGAACAGGATGGCGGCGACCGCCAGATAGTGCTGCAGGGTGATTTCCATCAGACCAGATCCTCGGGAGTCACGCCGGCGCCGGTGGTCACGGACTTGACCTCCATGGCCGTCTTCGCGTCACGGCCGACCTGACGGGCGACGTTCTGGCGCTTGATGTTGGGCTTGTGGCGCAGGGTCAGGACGATGGCCCCGATCATGGCGATCAACAGCACGATCCCCGCCGCCTGGAAGATGTAGACATAATCCGTATAGAGCACCCGCCCGATCGTCTCGACATTCGAGGCCTCAGGGGTCGCTGCGACCGGGCCCACGGCATCGGCGGCGGCGCCGCCGCTGGCCACGGCCAGAGAAATCATGATCATCTCGGCGAGCAGGATGCCGGCGACGATCGCCGCCAGCGGCAGGTAGCGGGCATAGCCCTCCCTCAACCGCACGAAGTCGACGTCCAGCATCATGACGACGAACAGGAACAGCACCGCGACGGCGCCGACGTAGACGACCACCAGCAGCATCGCCAGGAACTCCGCCCCCAGCAGGACGAACAGCCCCGCCGACGAGAAGAAGGCCAGGATCAGCCACAGCACGCTGTGCACGGGGTTCTTCGCCGTGACGACCATCAGGCCGCCCAGCACGGCCACCGTGGCCAGCAGATAGAAGGCAATGCCTTGCAACATCGGAGGCCTCGGCCCCTTTCGGTTAGTGGAGGACGACCCCTTCGGAATCGCCGTCCTGTTCAGCGTCTGCGCCTTAACGGTAAGGCGCGTCGAGTTCCAGATTCTTCGCGATCAGTCGTTCCCAGCGGTCGCCGTTGGCGAGCAGCCGGTCCTTGTCGTAGAGCAGCTCTTCCCGGGTCTCGACCGTGAACTCCGAGTTCGGGCCCTCGACGATGGCGTCCACCGGGCAGGCCTCGGCGCACAAGCCGCAGTAGATGCATTTGACCATGTCGATGTCGTAGCGGGTCGTGCGGCGGCTGCCGTCGGCGCGCGGTTCGGCCTCGATGGTGATCGCCTGGGCCGGACAGATGGCCTCGCACAGTTTGCAGGCGATGCATCGTTCCTCGCCGTTCGCATAGCGGCGCAGGGCGTGCTCGCCCCGGAACCGCGGCGATTGCGGATTGCGCTCGAACGGATAGTTCACCGTGGCCTTGGGACGGGCCATGTATTTCAGCGACAGGCCGATCGCGCCGACGGCATCGATCAG
>CAZFQC010000217.1:0-4293 GCA_964520795.1 uncultured Brevundimonas sp. | reverse complement strand
CCCGGCGCTGGGCGTTGTCGATGGTCAGCTGGACTTCGGCGTGGTTGCGCGGCGGACGGTCGGCGGCGCCGGCGAAGATGACGTCGTCCATGCCCTGGCCGCGCATGGCCTTGGCGGAATTGGCCCCCATGACCCAGCGCAGGCCCTCGA
Source organism: uncultured Brevundimonas sp. (assembly GCA_964520795.1). Lineage (GTDB taxonomy): Bacteria > Pseudomonadota > Alphaproteobacteria > Caulobacterales > Caulobacteraceae > Brevundimonas. Next base: position 4,143 of record CAZFQC010000217.1, on the reverse strand, counting down.
GCACATTGGACTTGCCGCAGCCATTGGGGCCGACCACGCCGGTCAGGCCCGGCTCGATATGCACCTCGGCAGGGTCGACGAAGGACTTGAAGCCCACGAGCCGGAGGCGCTGGAACTGCATGGTTCCTACGCGGTCAACGAGCCGCGGCGGCCGCCCGGATCGCGACCTCCAGCCCGCCCAGCGTGCGGTCGGTCACCCGGCGTCCATTGACGAAGAAGGCCGGGGTGGTGTTGGCGCCGGCAGCGATGGCGCTTTCGATGTCGCGGTTGATCGCCGCCCGGGTCGCCGGGGTTGCGACGCAGGCCTCCAGCTGGGCCTGGGTGCGCCCGCTGACAGCGATCGCCGGGGCATACCAGTCCTCGCGATTTCCCCCGCGGAGGACGGCCGGCTGGCCACTCATCAGGGCGGAGGCGACCTCGAAGAAACGCTCCGGCGCGGCGCACCGGGCCAGGGCGGCCCCGGGAAGGGCGATCGCCTCGGGGTCGGTCGGAAGGTTGCGGAACACGAGCCGCACCTGACCGGTGTCGATGAAGCGCGTCTTGAAGACCGGATAGACGAACTGGTGCCAGTCGGCGCAGTGGTGGCAGGCGAAGGAGGCGTATTCGACCACCGTCACCGGGGCGTCGGCGCGGCCGATGCTGCGGTCCGCGGACGTGACCGGGGCGAGCGCCTGTTGCGCCCGGGCGGCATCCGACCGTGTCGCAGATGCCGCGACAGCCGGCGCCAGCAGCGCCAGCGTCAGGATCAGCAGGGATCGCCGCCGCGTGGTCACCGCCGTTATCAGCCCTTGGCCAGTTCGGCTTCGATGGCGCGCGACAGGTCGGCCATGGTCGCCCCTTCCCCGCCGGGAGACACGACGGCAACGCCGTTCACGAAGAAGGCGGGCGTGCCGGTGACGCCGGCCTTGAACGCGGCCTCGGAACGCTCTTCGGCGGCCTTCAGATTGTCGGGGTCCTTGATGCAGGCCTCGATCTGCTGGTTGTTCAGCCCGGCGCCGTTGCCGACGCGGAACAGGGTGTCGCGCGGATTGACGCCCGCCTGCCATTCCGCCTGGCTGGCCATGATCCCGTGGACCACGTCGAAATATTTGTCCTCACCGGCGCAGCGGGCGATCATGAAGCCGGCAACGGCGACATTGGCCGGCGGGGTCGGCAGCTCGCGGAAGACGTAGCGGACCTTGTTGGTGTCGACATAGGCGGCCTTGAAGGCCGGCCAGGTCGCTTCCTGCCAGGCGGCGCAGTGCGAACAGGTGACCGAGGCGTATTCGACCACGGTGACCTTGGCGCCCTCGGCGGCGCCGAGGGCCATGTCGCCCTCGGCAGCGCCGCCCGCGCCTCCGCCGCTGCACCCGGCCAGCGTGGCCATGGCGGCCAGGGCCGCGGCGGTCATCGCCGCGCGGCGGCTCATGGCAGCATATTTGGTCTGGGCGCTCATGGCGTCGTCCTCAACTGGGGGCGGGATTTTGGAGAACATCGCGCGATTCCCCGCGAGTACGCGCGCTTCAGCACTTTCGAGAACAGAAACGGCGAAGTTTTGTCAACGGCCCGAACGGTCGCGGCCTTTTTCCGGATCGCCGAGAACCGCCCGCCCGAGCTGTTCGAGGGGGCCTTTCAGCGCCTCAGGGGCCGCCGAAAGGGCGGCCTTCAGCTCGGCCTCCTCATGGGCGGGCAGGGGCCGGGCGGCGGGACGGCGCTTCGGTGCGGCGGCGATGTCGGCGGGCGGCTTGACCGGTCCCTGGGCGATCCGCAGCCGCTCGACGCTGCCGGGCCCCAGGAACAGATTGACCCGCGCCAGTATGTCTTCGGACTGATGCTGGACCAGCAGGGCGGCCGGCCCGGCCACGCGCAGCTCCAGCGTCCCGCCGGCGCCGCCCCGGCCCCTGGTCAATTTCTGCGGCCGGGTGACGCGGGCCAGCCGGTCGCCGACAATCTCGCGCCAGCGCGGCTCCAGCGCCGTCGCCCCACGCCCGAACTTGCCGTCCAGCTCCTTGATCAGCCCCTGAAGGGCGCGTCCGGCCTTCGGAGTCGGGCGCGGCGCGGGGCGCGTGCGTCGGCGCGACAGGATTTCGCGGGCCTCGGCGTCTGTGGGCAGCGTGCGGCGCATTTCCGGTCTATAGCGCGGACGATGCCTCACGTCTCCGCCCTCCGCGCCGCCCTGCTGGACTGGTACGACGCCCATGGGCGAGCCCTGGCATGGCGCGCGCCGCCCGGTGCGCCGCGTCCCGACCCCTATCGTGTCTGGCTGTCCGAAGTGATGCTGCAGCAGACCACCACACCGCACGCCACGCCCTATTTCGAGACCTTCACCGCCCGCTGGCCGACGGTTTCAGACCTCGCCGCAGCCGGGGACGGCGAGGTCATGGCCGCCTGGGCGGGGCTGGGCTACTACGCCCGCGCCCGCAACCTGCTGGCCTGCGCCCGCGCCGTGGTGCGGGATCACGGCGGCGTCTTCCCGGACACGGAGGCCGGTCTGCTGGCCTTGCCCGGGGTCGGCGCCTACACAGCCGCCGCCGTGTCGGCGATTGCTTTCGGCCGTCCGGCCAATGTCGTCGATGGCAATGTCGAGCGGGTCATGGCGCGCCTCTTTGCGGTGGAGACGCCCTTGCCGGCGGCGAAGCCCGGGCTGAAGCGACTGGCCGCGACCCTGGTGGCTGACGACCGGCCGGGCGACTGGCCGCAGGCCCTGATGGATCTGGGCGCGACGGTCTGCCGCCCGGGCCAGCCGCTGTGCGAGGCCTGTCCCCTGACCGGCTGGTGCGCAGCCTTCGCCTCCGGTCATCCCGAACTCTGGCCGCTCAGGACGAAGAAGGCGGATCGTCCCCACCGCACCGGCGTCGCCTGGGTTCTGCGCGACGGGCAGGGGCGGGTGGCGCTGGTGCGACGCCCCGACAAGGGGCTGCTGGGCGGTATGATGGGGCTTCCGACGTCGGAATGGGCGGCCGAGGCCATCCGGACCGCGCCGCCGGTCGCCGCGAACTGGCAGGAGGCCGGGGCGATCGAACACGTCTTCACCCATTTCTCGCTGACGCTGACCGTACGTGTGGCGCAGGGGGAGGGTGACTTCGTCTGGACCGATCCGGACGAGGCGCTGGCCGCCCTGCCGACGGTGTTCAGGAAGGCGCTGGAGCGGGGACTGGCCTGATCAGGCCTACTGCATCCCCGCCCGGACCTCGGCCCGCAGGGCGTCGATCGAGCGCAGGCCCTGGTCGGTCTTGAAGCGCCAGTAGGTCCAGCCGTTGCAGGCCGGGGCGTTCTCGAACAGGGCACCGAGCTTGTGGATCGAGCCGGTCAGTTCGCCGGCGACCAGCGAACCGTCGGCCCGGACCCGGGCCTCCCGGTCGCCGCGCGGGCAGTACAACTTGTCGCCCGGCGACAGCAGGCCGGCCTCGACCAGGGCGCCGAACGGCACCTTCACCTCGGCCTTGCGCGAGCCCATGACCACCAGGTCCTCGGGCGCGGCGGGGATGATCGCCTTGATCCGCTTCTCGGCCACCCTGGCATAGGTCTCGTCGCGCTCGATGCCGATCCAGTGACGGCCCAGCCGCTTGGCCGCCGCCCCGGTGGTGCCGGTGCCGAAGAAGGGGTCCAGCACCACGTCGCCGGGCCGGGTCGCGGCCATCAGCACCCGGTGCAGCAGGCCCTCGGGCTTCTGGGTCGGATGCGCCTTCTTGCCGTCCGCGTCCTTGATCCGCTCCTCGCCCGTGCACAGGGCCAGGGTCCAGTCGGACCGCATCTGCACATCCTCGTTGAAGGCCTTCAGCGCATCGTAGTTGAAGGTGTAGCGCTTCTGGTCCCGGCTCCGCGCCGCCCAGATCAGGGTCTCATGGGCGTTGGTGAACCGCGTGCCCTTGAAGTTCGGCATCGGGTTGGACTTGCGCCAGATGATGTCGTTCAGCACCCAGAAGCCGAGGTCCTGGATCGCCGCGCCGAGGCGGAAGACGTTGTGATAGCTGCCGATCACCCAGATCGAACCCTCGGGCTTCAGGATGCGGCGGCACTCGGTCATCCACTCGCGGGTGAAGGCGTCATAGGCGGCGAAGCTGTCGAACTTGTCCCAGTCGTCGTCGACCGCATCGACCTTGGAATTATCCGGCCGCAGCAGGTCGCCGCCCAGCTGCAGATTATAGGGCGGGTCGGCGAAGA
>CAZFQC010000216.1:0-4296 GCA_964520795.1 uncultured Brevundimonas sp. | reverse complement strand
CGGGCGACCCGGACGGCGTCGTCGCCACCGCGCCCGCCACCACGGTCGATCTTGAAGTCTCCGCCCAGCCGGTCGCCGCCTCGACCGAGGGGGCGACGCAGGAGGCCGTGCCGCACGGCCTGTCCACGGATCAGCAGATCGACCGCTGGATCGCCGCGCGCTCCACCGCCGAAATGCCCTGGGGCGAGGCGGCGCAGGAACTCTCCGACGACGGCAAGGTCCACGGCGAGGTCAGTGTCGGCATCGGCACGGGCGGCTATCGCGACTATGGCGTGGCCGTCTCCCTGCCGCTGGGCGAAAACGGGCGGCTGGATCTGCGCTATCGCCAGGTCGAGAACGGCTATCCCTATGCCTATTACGGGTCCGGCCTCGACAATCCGTATTTCAACGACAGCGGCTATGCGTTCCCGGGCTACCAGCCCGAAGGCGCGGCCGCGGCCTATGAGAGCCGTCTCATGCGCCCGAACGGCCCGCCGCGCCGGTTTCCGCTGATCCAGCCGAATCGCGCCGGCGACGACTGACCAACCGCGCTTCAAGGCCGGAACGGAAAAGGGCGGAGCTTGTAAAAGCTCCGCCCTGTCTGTCTTCAGAGATGGTGCCGCCGGGGGGAATCGAACCCACGACCTCAGCCTTACCAAGGATGCGCTCTACCACTGAGCTACGGCGGCCTGATCTGAGGAAGCGGCCCTATAGCCAACCGGGGACAAAGGGGAAAGCCCCGATTGCACCCGCTTGCGGAAAAGTTCTGCAGCGGGTCTGATCGGCGCATGGATGAGTCCGAGACCGCCGCGCCCCGTCCCGACCTGCCGGCGAGCCTGCCGGACCCCCTGGCGCCGGCGAAAACGCCCGCGACGGCGCGGGCCCAGCGGCTGGCCACGGCCCTTCGGGACAATCTGAAACGGCGCAAGGCGGCCGCCCGGCCGGGCAGGCCTGCAAAGCCGAGCAACTGAATGTCATCGGCCGGACCGATCCCGGCCTTTCGCCAGACCCCTCGTCCGCGCTAGAGAACCGATCCCCCCTTGCGCCCTGCACGGGGTCGCAAGAGACGACATGGACAGCATCGCCATCACCGGCGGCGCCCGTCTGAACGGAAGCATTCCGGTCAGTGGCGCCAAGAACTCCGCCCTCAAGCTGATGGCCGCGGCGATCCTGACCGATCAGCCGCTGCTGCTGACCAACATGCCCCGGCTGGCGGACACCAAATTCCTCGGGCGGCTGCTGCGGGAACTCGGCGTGGAGGTCACGGAGCGTGACGGCGCAGACGGGCAGGAGACGCTGTTTCACGCCGCCGCCCTGACCTCGACCTTCGCCCCCTATGACCTGGTCCGGCAGATGCGGGCCTCGTTCAATGTGCTGGGGCCGCTGCTGGCCCGCACGGGCGAGGCCAAGGTGTCCCTGCCGGGAGGCTGCACCATCGGGGCGCGACCAGTCGATCTGCACCTTCAGGCCCTGACGGCGATGGGCGCGGAGATCGAGCTGGATGAGGGCTATGTCATCGCCAGCACGCCCAGGGGCCTGAAGGGGGCGGAGATCGAATTTCCCTTCGTCTCGGTCGGGGCCACCGAACACGCCCTGCTGGCGGCCGTTCTGGCCGACGGCGTCACTGTTCTGCGCCGGGCCGCGCGCGAGCCCGAGATCGGCGATCTGGCGCGTTGCCTGACCGCCATGGGGGCCCGGATCGAGGGCGTCGATACCGATGTCCTGACCATCACGGGGGTGTCGTCCCTGGGCGGGGCCAGCTGGTCCGTGATTCCCGACCGGATCGAGATGGGCTCCTACGCCGTGGCCGCGGCCATGGCGGGGGGCGAGGTGCGGCTGACGAAGACGCGGCCGGAGCTGATGACGGCCCTGAGCGACAAGATGATCGAGGCCGGGGTCGAGGTGACCCCGACCGCCGACGGGGTGATCGTGAAGCGCGACCCGGCCGTGCGGCTCAAGGCAGTCAATGTGGCGACCGAGGTCTATCCGGGCTTCGCCACCGATCTGCAGGCCCAGTTCATGGCCCTGATGACCACGGCCGAGGGCGACAGCGTCATCCACGAGAACATCTTCGAGAACCGGTTCATGCACGCGCCCGAGCTGGCGCGGCTGGGGGCTGACATCTCTGTTCATGCGGGCGAGGCGGTGGTGAAGGGCGTTCCCGTGCTGCACGGCGCTCAGGTGATGGCCACCGACCTGCGGGCCTCGGTCAGCCTGGTGATCGCCGGCATGGCGGCCGAGGGCGAGACCACGGTCGGTCGGGTCTATCACCTCGACCGCGGCTTCGAGCGGCTGGAAGAGAAGCTGAGCGCCTGCGGGGCCGAGATCCGCCGGATCCGGGGCGATGCGAATGAGCACTGAGGCCGAAGAGGCGGTGGCGGAAACGGCGGCGCGCGCGCCCGTCGAACCGCTGCGCCTGCTGGCCGAGGACGCCGACGACCTGCACATCATCTCCGCGGCCCTGCAGGACGCCATCCTGCGGCCGGTCGACATCGTCTGGGAGCCGTCGTCGCGGCGGGTGACGCTGAAGTTGAGCCGCTTCTGCTGGGAGTGCGGCGGGACGCGGGTGATGGCCGCCATGCAGTTCGGCGACGTCATCGCGGTCAAGAGCCGCCGCCTGCCGCGCCTGCCCGAGAGCGCGCTGGAGCTGCTGGCCATGGAGTTCGCGCCGGATGAAGCGCCGGGCGGACGGGTCATCCTGATGTTTGCCGGGGGCGGCGACCTGCGGATCGATGTGGAATGCCTCGACGCCGTGCTGACCGACCTGTCGGAGCGCTGGCCCGCGAAACTGGCGCCGACCCATCTGTCGGAAGAGGCGGATCCCACGTGAGCGAACACCGGCTGACCTCGATCGACCTGGACGCGGCGACGCTGCAATCCGCGACGGCCGAAATCGAGCACGAGCGGCGGGTCGCCATCTTCGATCTGCTGGAGAAGAACAGCTTTGCGCCTGCGGGGGCGGAGGGCGGGCCCTATGCGCTGAAGCTGGCGATGGTGGACGGCCGGCTGGCCTTCGACATCACCGGGCCGGCGTTCCACCGGGTCCACGGCCTGTCCCTGACGCCGCTGAACAAGGTGGTGAAGGACTATATCGCCATCTGCGACAGCTATTACGAGGCCCTGCGCGGGACGTCGCCAGCGCAGATCGAGGCCGTCGACATGGGCCGGCGTGGGCTGCACAACGAAGGTGCCGAGGTGCTGAAGGCCCGGCTGGACGGCAAGATCGGGATCGACCACGAAACGGCGCGGCGGTTGTTCACGCTGGTGACGGCGTTGTACCGGCGGGGGTGAAGCGGGTGATTGGTGGTTGGTGATTGGTGATTGCCGGCCCCGGATACCCCGAATGAGTCTGCAGGCGCGTTTGTCGGCATCAGCCAACCACCAACCACCAATTACCAATCACGACCTGGCACCTACCTGCCTCGACTAACCCGCCGTTTTCAGGCATACGCCCGCTCCTTAACGACGCGCGCTTTCGCCCGGCGCGCGTTCTGACTCGTATTCACGGGGCGCGAGAGGCCGCATGGCTAAGGAAGAACTGCTCGAGTTTCCCGGCGTCGTCAGCGAACTGCTGCCGAATGCGACGTTCCGGGTGCTGCTCGAGGGCAACGATCACGAGATCATCGCCCACACCGCCGGCAAGATGCGCAAGAACCGCATCCGCGTGCTGGCCGGGGACAAGGTCCTGGTCGAGATGACGCCCTATGACCTGACCAAGGGCCGCATCACCTATCGCTTCAAGTAAGGACGGGCTCGCGTGAGCCGTCCTGAACTGGTGCTGGCCTCGGCCAGCCCGCGCCGCATCGAATTGCTGGCGCTGGTCGGGATCACGCCCGACCGCGTCGAACCCGCCGACATCGACGAGACGCCGCTGAAGGACGAGACGCCGACGCGCCTCGCCGCGCGGCTGGCCGTGTCCAAGGCCGAGGCCGTGGCCGCCGGAGCGCCGGACGCGGTGGTGCTGGCCGCCGACACCGTCGTGGCCGTGGGCCGGCGGTTGCTGGAAAAGCCCGCCGATGAGGCCGAGGCCGTCCGGTTCCTGAAACTGTTGTCGGGCCGCAACCACCGGGTCTTCACGGGCGTGGCGGTCACGGCGGGCGTGCAGACCCGACATCGGGTCGTCGACACCCGGGTCAGTTTCAAGGTCCTGTCCGAGCCCGAGATCGCCGCCTATGTCGCCTCTGGCGAATGGCTCGGAAAGGCCGGCGGCTACGGCATCCAGGGCCGGGCCGGAGCCTTCGTCACCCGGCTGGTTGGCAGCTATCCGGCCGTGATGGGCCTGCCGCTGTTCGAGACGGTCAATCTGCTGAACGGCGC
>CAZFQC010000215.1:0-4342 GCA_964520795.1 uncultured Brevundimonas sp. | reverse complement strand
TAGTAGGTCATGGCCCGGCCGTTGAAGGTGTTCAGCGCCGGCTCCTCGAAGTCGGCGTCATTGACCAGCACGACGATGATCTTGCCGCGCACATCGACGCCCTTGAAGTCGTCCCAGTTCCGCTCGGGCGCCTTGATGCCGTAGCCGACGAAGACCAGCGGCGCGTCGGTCAGCATGACGTGGTCGCCCGGCAGACGGGTCGAGATGGTGATCTGCTGGCCCTGGGTCAGCGGAATGGTCTCGCCGCCGACGGACAGGCGGACGCCGCGGAAATTGGAGGCGGTGAAACGGTTCAGCGCCACGTCCTGGGTCCAGGATCCGTTCGCGCCGCCCGGCTGGAAACCCGCGGCCGCATACTGTTCGCTGAGGTAGCGAATGGTCATGTCCTCGGCCGGGGTGGCGATGCCCCGTCCCTGGAAGCTGTCGTCGGCCAGCACCCGCACGTGTTCTGACAGGCGGGCGGCGTCGAAGGTCGCGGCGGGCGAGGCGGGGGCGGCGGTGCCTCCCATGCCCATCGCGGCACAGCCGGAGATCAGGGCGCCGGCGGCAAGCACGGCGACGGTCGGAAACAGACGCATGGACGGAAACACCCTTGGTCGATGGCAGGACGGGGCGGACCCTAGGGCACGGCTTGCAGCCTGTCGATGCGCGTCCGCCTCAGCGAGGGGGGACCGCTCCGCCTGCCGGCCAGTCGGTATCGCCGATCCGCGTCAGCCGCATTTCGATCATCTGACGCGGCGGCTGGCCCTCGGCCACGAAGGTGCCGACCTCATGCCAGGACCCGTCGCGCACCACAGCCACATACTGGATCCTCGCATTGGGCCCCGCCGGCGTCTCCCAGCGGAATCCGTCATCGGTGACCTCGAAGGTATAGTCGCCCGAAAAGCCCTGGGCGTAGGAGCGGAAGCCGTAGCGTCCGGCCCGCGCATCCCAGGACACCGTGGCCATGGCATTGAACTGCGTCGAGCCGTCGGCGGCGTAGCCGCGCCCCTCGATGACCCTGATCGAACCGCCCAGCATCGGGCCTACCCGTTCGGTCTGGGTCAGGGTCGTGACGCCGCCGGGGCCGTGGATCGTCGCCTCGCCGCGCCATTCTCCGTCCATGAAGGCGAGCCTGTCCATGGCCGCGCGCTGGGCATCGGAGCCGTTGGGCGAGGCGGGCATCTGGGCCTGGACCGCGACGGGTGTGGCCAGGAGTGCGGCGGCAAGCGCCAGGCAGGTGAACGGCTTCATCACGGGACCTCTCTTTGGCTTTGCCTCATAAAGTACTTTTGTTAGAAAGGCAAATCGGCATGAAAAAACCCGTCGGCGCTGGTGCGCCGACGGGTCATCTCGATGTCGCTGTCGGCGAGCCCTAGTGGGCCACGCCCTTCCAGATCCGGCGGTAGCTCACATAGGTGACCCCCGCGAAGATGAAGAGGAAGATCAGCACGCCCAGGCCGGTCTTCTTGCGCTCGACCTGACGGGGGTCCGAGGCCCAGGCGATATAGGCGGCCACGTCCTTGGCCATCTGGTCGACCGAAGCGACGGTGTCGTCATCATAGGTCACCTGGCCGTCGGTAAGCGGAGCCGGCATGGCGATGAAACCGCCCGGCGGCACATGGGCACCCTCGGGCATGAAGGGCGTCAGGTCGCCGGCCATATAGGTGTTGTAGTGCTGGCCTGGACGGATCTGCAGGCCCTGCGGCACGGCGGCATAGCCGGTCAGCAGCGAATAGATGTAGTTGGCACCGCCGTGACGGGCCTTGGCCATCACCGACAGGTCAGGCGGGGCCGCACCGCCGTTCGCGGCGGCCGCGGCCGTGGCGTTCGGATAGGGATTGGGGAAGCGGTCGGCTGCGGTGCCGTCGCGCATCACCGGCTCGCCGGTCTCGGTGTCGATGTCCGCGATCTGGACCTCTTTCGCCAGGGCCTTGACCCAGCGGTTCTCGGCGGGGCTGGCCTGGTGTTCGTCGAAGAACGGCCCGCCCGGCTCGGCCAGGGTGCGGAAATGCATCAGGTCCATGCTGTGGCACGAGGCGCAGACCTCGCGATACACCTTGTAGCCCCGCTGCAGCTGGCCCTGGTCGAAGCTGCCGAACGGCCCCTCGAAGCTGAAGCCACCGTTGCGCAGGGGGTGGCCCTCGCCGCTGGCCATCGCGGGCTGGGCCGCGAAGGTCAGGCCGGCAGCGGCGGCGATCAGGACCAGGGTCTTCTTCATGGCGCGGATATTCGTCTTGATGGTCATGGTCCCGCTCAGCCCTTCGTCTCTTCGGTGCCCGACAGAACCGGCTCGGAGATCGTGGCCGGGATCGTCTTCGGCTTCTCGGCCATGCCCACGAGAGGCATGATCACGAGGAAGAACAGGAAATAATAGGCAGTCAGCAAACGGGTCAGCCACAGGTAGCTGTTCAGCGCACCGTCCCAGAGGATGAAACTGGGCATGTTCGGGACAACCTGGGCGTCAGGCAGCTGGGCACCGCACCAGCCGAGGCCCATGCCCACGATCACGAAGATGACGAAGAAGCTCCGCATCGTCGGGCGGTAGCGCATCGAGCGCACCCTGGACGTATCCAGCCAGGGCAGGATGAACAGCACGCCGATGGCACCGAACATCGCCACCACGCCGCCGAACTTGTCCGGGATGGCGCGCAGGATCGCGTAGAACGGCAGCATGTACCACTCGGGCACGATGTGCGCCGGCGTCTGCAGCGGATTGGCGGGAATGTAGTTGTCCGCATGGCCCAGGGCGTTCGGCATGAAGAAGACGAACAGGGCGAACAGCATCAGGAACAGGATGATGGCAAAGCCGTCCTTGACCGTGAAATACGGGTGGAACGGCAGGGTGTCCTTCTTCTCCCGGTCCTTCGGGATCAGGATGCCGACCGGGTTGTTCTGGCCTGCGGCGTGCAGCGCCCAGAGGTGCAGCACCACGCAGCCGGCGATGACGAACGGCAGCAGATAGTGCAGCGAGAAGAAGCGGTTCAGGGTGGCGTTGTCGATCGCCGGGCCGCCACGCAGCCAGATCAGGATCGGCTCGCCGACGACCGGGATGGCCCCGATCAGATTGGTGATCACCTCGGCGCCCCAGTAGGACATCTGGCCCCACGGCAGGACATAGCCCAGGAAGGCCGTGGCGATCATCAGGAAGAAGATCAGGCAGCCGATGATCCAGATCATCTCGCGCGGTGCCTTGTACGAGCCGTAGTACAGCCCGCGCAGCATGTGCAGATAGACCGCGATGAAGAACATCGAGGCCCCGTTGGCGTGGGTGTAGCGGATCAGGTCGCCGCCGTTGACGTCACGCATGATGCGCTCGACCGAGGCGAAGGCCAGTTCGGTGTTCGGCACATAGTGCATGGCCAGGATCACGCCGGTGGCGATCTGGATGACCAGGCAGAGGGCCAGGATACCGCCGAAGGTCCACCAGTAGTTGAGGTTCCTCGGGGTCGGCAGCGCCATATAGTCAGCGCCGAAGCGAATGATCGGCAGACGGGTGTCGAGCCATTTCTCGATGCCGGTCTTCGGGACGTAGGTGGATTCGTGATCGCTCATCGGTCTCGCCCTCAGCCGATCTTGATGCGGGTGTCGGAGATGAACTCATACTCCGGCACGATGAGGTTCAGGGGCGCGGGGCCCTTACGGATACGGCCCGATGCGTCGTAGTGCGATCCGTGGCAGGGGCAGAACCAGCCGCCGAAGTCGCCCGAACCGAAGGTCGGGATACAGCCCAGGTGGGTGCAGTTGCCCAGCACGACCAGATAGGGTTCGTGGCCCGCCTTGGTGCGCTCGGCGTCGGTCTGGGGCTCTTTCAGGTCGCGCGCATTGTTGTCGGCGATGACCCGTTGCAGCTCGGCGGCGGTGCGATAGCGCACGAACACCGGCTTGCCCTGCCATTTGATCACGACCTGCTGGCCCTCCTGGACCTTGGTCATGTCGAATTCGATCGACGCCAGCGCCAGGGTGTCGGCGGCCGGGTTCATCGAATTGATCAAGGGCCAGACCATCATGGCCCCGGCGCCCACGGCCGCGGCGCCGGCCGCGATATGGATGAAGTCCCGACGGGTGGCGTCGCCGCCTTCACCGTTCTCAGTCACGACCGATTCGGCCACGTCTTACTCCTCGTACGCCGCAGCCCGGGGCCGTGAGGGCCCGGTCAATCGCGGCATGGATGCTTTAGCGCCTTCCCGTCGATCTGACCCGGCCCGGCGTTGCGGCTCATCGCCGCAAACAGCGCCGCCTCTTTGAGAAACGGTCGCATTTCGAGCCGCGACAAGCCCCCGGGCCGCGCGTATGAGGGCCTTAGAATGCGTCTCGCCCTTTTTCAACCGGCCATTCCCCAGAACGTCGGCGCCTGCATCCG
>CAZFQC010000214.1:0-4376 GCA_964520795.1 uncultured Brevundimonas sp. | reverse complement strand
CCCGCCTGACCGACATGGGCTATGACCACCTCTATTACGAAGAGACGTCAGGCGGGCACTCGAATGACGCGGACCCGGTCGCCAACGCCCGTCGCTGGGCCAGGCACTACGTCTATCTGGCGCAACAGTTGATGGATTGATCTGAGTCATCCTTCTCCCCTTGCGGGAGAAGGTGGCTCGCGGAGCGAGACGGATGAGGGGTGAGACACTCATGCGTCCGGTTGGCGTCTGTTCGGAAACGTGCGGATGAGGAAACAGCCCCCTCATCCGGCCCTCCGGGCCACCTTCTCCCTCGAGGGGAGAAGGAATCCTAAGCCGGCTCGGCGACCTTGGCCTTCTTCGGCTTGGCGGGCTTCTCCGCCTTGGGCGCCTTGGCCGGCTTTTCAGCCTTCACCTTCACAGGCTTGGCCGCCTTCTTCGCCAGCTTCTTCGCCTCGCGCGCGGCCTTCTTGGCGGCGCGGGCCTCGGCCTTGGCCTTGTCGGGCGCCGCATCGGCCTCGCCGGCCAGTTCGCCCAGCAGGTCGAGGAAGCCGTCGCGCTTGCCCTTGGGCAGCAGGGCCAGGATGCGTTTGTCGGCGGCCTCGACCTTCGGACGGGCGGCGTCCAGCGCGGCCTGACCGGCGGCGGACAGTCGAACCGCCTTGGCACGGGCGTCGATGGCCGACTTCTCACGGTCCAGCAGGCCCTTGGTGGTCATCCGGGCGACCAGGTCGGCCAGGGTCGAACGGTCGATACCGGTGGCCCGGACCAGATCCGTCTGTGTCAGGCCGGACTTCTGCGACACGGCTTCCAGCACGGCGAACTGGCGCTGGGTCAGGCCGTCGGGGCCGGCCTCCTCGGAATAGATGTCGAGCGCCAGCTGCAGCACACGGTGCATAAGATGGCTTGGCGAGCCGCCCAGACTACCGCTGCGCTTCGACTTGTTCCCGGACTTGACCATGAACCGTATCCCTTGGGCCTCGATGGGTCATGCGTAGCAGCGGTGCTTTACGGTTTGACGACGGACCGTCCGGCGTCGGTCTAAGGCGCGGTGTCCGGCTCGGCCGGCGCCATCGGATCGACCGCCGCATCAGGCGAGACCAGATTGCGCATGATCAGAGGCACCTGCGACAGGCCGAAGGCTGAGGATGCGATCCACAGTACGCCCCGGAAACTGACCCAGACGTCGGCCGGATCGACGTCCTGCCGACCCATCTGCCCGGCGGCCCAGCCGACCAGGGCCTCGCTACGGACCAGCTCGTTCACGATCGCGACCGCCAGAAAATAGACGCCATAGCGCAGGGTCAGGGTGCGCCACGCCCGGTCATTGATCGGGATGACCGTGCCGAGCAGGGCCTTCAGTGGCTGTTTGCCCAGCAGGACGCCGCCGATCAGGGCGACCGCCAGCGACAGGTTCAGCGCCGTCACCTTGACCTTCACCCACAGGCCGTCGCCGGTCAGAAGGGTCAGCAGGCCGAAAACCAGGGCGAAGCCGCCGACCAGCAGCGGCATCAGGGCCAGCCGCTTCTCGACGATCAGCCCGACCGCCACGCCCACGGCCGACCCCGCGACGAGGAACCAGGTCGCATGGACGAGGGCGTCGTCGCCGCTCATCCCGCGCAGGCGCATCACCAGAAAGGCGAGGCCGAAGGCCAGCAGGCCGCCGAAATCGACCAGCTGACGCAGGCGGGAATCCGTCTTTGCGGCCGGTTCGGGGGCGGGGGCGTCAGTCATGCGTCAGTCCTCAAGCCCCACCAACAATCTTGAAAAGGCCCGGGCGTCAAACGGTTGCAGGTCCTCGACGCCCTCGCCCACCCCGATCAGCTTGATCGGGGCGTCGGAGGCCTGGGCCACGGGCACCAGAACCCCGCCGCGCGCCGTGCCGTCCAGCTTGGTCATCACCAGTCCCGAGACATAGGCGGTGCGGCCGAAGATCTGCTCCTGGGCCAGGGCGTTGCGGCCGACAGTGGCATCCAGCACCAGCAGGGTCTCGTGCGGGGCTTCCGGATCAATCTTCTTCAGCACGCGCACGATCTTCAGAAGTTCGTCCATCAGGGCGGACTTGTTCTGCAGGCGCCCGGCCGTGTCGATCAGCACGACGTCGTAGCCCTCCGCCTTCGCCTTCGTATAGGCGTCGAAGGCCAGGCCGGCGGGATCGGCGCCGTCGCGGCGGCTCTCGAACGAGGCCCCGGCGCGCTCGGCCCAGACCTTCAGCTGTTCACGGGCGGCGGCGCGGAAGGTGTCGCAGGCGACGATCATCACCTTCGCCCCCTGACCGGTCAGGTCGGCGGCGATCTTGCCCAGGGTGGTGGTCTTGCCCGAACCATTGACGCCGACGAACAGGGTGACGAAGGGCCGCGCGCCGTTCAGCGGCTCGTAGCGGGCCTCGTGGTTGACCAGTTCGGCGGTCACAGCCTCGGCCAGCGCCTCCTTGACCTCGCGCTCATTGGCCCCGGCACCAAAGCGCAGCTCGCGGAAACGGGCGACGATCCGGTCGGTGGCGGCCGGTCCGAGGTCGCTTTCCAGCAGATGCTCTTCCAGCCCCTCGAGCGCGGCTTCGGACAGCGGTTCCTTGATGAAGGTCGCGACGACCTGTTCGGTCATCTGTTTCGAGGAGCGGGAGAGGCCCTCGGTCAGGCGCGAGAGCCAGCCCTTTTTCGGCGCGTCGTTCATGGGTTGGCTTTAGCGGGCTGTTGAGGCTGCAACCACAAAATACTCCGCTCATCCCGGCGAAAGCCGGGACCCAGTGCTTTGGATGAACGGTTTGGACCTGTATGAGCATAACTCGCGCTCCGGCCGCACCATGCTGGACAGGACTGGGTCCCGGCTTTCGCCGGGATGAGCGGATATGAAGATGCCCAAGACCCACCCGTTCCATTCGCCCCGCACCCACGGCTTCGTCCGCGTGGCCGCCGCGACGCCGGTGGTCCACACCGCCGACCCCGTCGCCAACGCCGAAGAGCACATTGCCCTGATCAATCGGGCGGGTGCGCAGGGTGTCGACCTGATCGTGTTTCCCGAACTGTCGCTGAGCGGCTACGCCATCGACGACCTGCTGATGCAGGACGCGCTTCTGGCCGAGGTGGAGCGGCAGATCGCGGTTCTGGCCGAGGCTGCGGACAAGGCGGGTGTGGTCGCCGTTGTCGGGGCGCCGCTTCGCAACGGCGACGCCCTGTACAACTGCGCCGTGGTTATCGCCGGTGGGGAGGTGATCGGTGTCGTCCCCAAGACCTATCTTCCGAACTACCGGGAGTATTATGAGAAACGCTGGTTCTCCGCGGGATCGGATACGGGCCACTGGCACATCAGCTTGAACCGCAGATCCATTGAGTTTGCCTCGACCCTGTTGTTTCAGGCCGAAAACAGGCCGGAGTTTAGTTTCGCAGTCGAGATTTGCGAGGATTTCTGGGCGCCGCTGCCCCCCTCGACGCGACAGGCGCTGGCCGGCGCCCGCATCCTGCTGAACCTGTCCGCCTCCAATATCGTCATCGGAAAGGCGGAGGAGCGGGCCCTGCTCTGCGCCAGCCAGTCGGCTCGTGCGATGGCGGCCTATGTGTTCACCGCCTCGGGATGGGGCGAGAGCACCACCGACCTGGCCTGGGACGGGCAGGCGACCATCCATGAACTGGGCGCGAAGCTGGCGGAGGGCGAGCGGTTCTCGATGGAAAGCCATCTGACCATCGCTGATATCGACGTCGCGCGGATTGGACTGGAGCGACTGCGCACCGGCACCTTTGCCGATTGCGCGAAGGCCGAGCTGCAGGAAGACCGTTTCACCCACCTCGGATTCACAGCGCGCGAGGATGCGGCCGCCGGCCTCCTCCGCCCCCTCGACCGCTTCCCCTTCGTGCCGGACGACCCGGCCCGACTGGATCAGGACTGCTACGAGGCCTTCAACATCCAGGTGCAGGGGCTGATGCGCCGGATGAAGGCGACCAGCGCCGAGCGGCTGGTCATTGGCGTCTCGGGCGGGCTGGATTCGACCCAGGCCCTGCTGGTCGCCTGCCGCGCCTTCGACCGGCTGGGCCTGCCGAGGACCGGCATTCTTGCATACACAATGCCCGGCTTCGCCACTTCCGAGGGCACGAAGTCCAACGCCTGGGCCCTGATGAAGGCGCTGGGCGTCACCGGGGCCGAAATCGATATCCGGCCGACGGCGAAGACCATGCTGGAGGCCATCGGCCATCCGTTCGCCGCGGGCGAGCCGGTGCATGACATCACCTTCGAGAACGTCCAGGCGGGCCTGCGCACCGACTATCTGTTCCGCCTCGCCAACCAGAACGACGCCTTCGTGCTCGGCACCGGCGACCTGTCGGAACTGGCCCTGGGCTGGTGCACCTATGGCGTCGGCGACCACATGAGCCACTACAACGTCAACGGCGGGGTGGCGAAGACCC
>CAZFQC010000213.1:0-4412 GCA_964520795.1 uncultured Brevundimonas sp. | reverse complement strand
ACAGCAAAACGCCCGCCCCCATTGCTGGAGACGGGCGCTGTGGCCGAACGGACCGTCCGGATTACTTCTTGGCGCGACCGGCCGGAGCGCGGGCGGGTTTGCGGCCGCCCTGGCCGAGACCCATCTGCTTGGCCAGATCCGAACGCGCCTTGGCGTAGTTCGGGGCGACCATCGGGTAGTCTTTCGCCAGACCCCATTTGGCCCGGTATTCCTCGGGGCTCATATTGTATTTGGTGCGCAGGTGGCGCTTCAGCGATTTGAATTTACGGCCGTCTTCCAGGCAGATCAGGAAGTCGGGCGTGATCGACTTGCGAACCGGTACGGCCGGCTCCTTGACCTCGGGTTCCGGCTCGACTGCGCCGGTCGAGACCTGGGTCAGGGCGGCGTGGATGCTGGAGATCAGGCCCGGAACTTCCGACGCCTGGACATTGTTGTTGCCGACATAAGCCGACACGATGTCTGCGGTCATCTCGAGGAGTTGAGCGTTATCTTCCATGGGCCAGCCTCACCTTGTGGGATTGTTTCTCGACTGAATCAGCCGTTGGCAGGATCAATAGATTTGTTCTTTTGCGAAAGCAACATCGTCCACCATGCCCTCAAAGACAGCGATCCAGTGCTTCAATTTTCACTATAGGCGCTGATTTCGAACGCCGGGTCACGCTTCAGCGGCCGAAATTTTCCGCGAGCGCAAGCATGGCGGCCCGTTCGGGCGCCGAGAAGTCGTCCAGGCCCTCTTCCTCGCCTTCGCGGATGGCCCGCAGCAACGCCGGCGTCAGGGCCGATGACAGCGACCAGTTCCAGTAGCGCAGCACCGTTTGGGCCCGATCGACCGCCAGCATGTCGAAGGTGATCTGCACCCGCTCCCAGTCGGGATGGACCGCGCCGCCCGGTCCGGCTTCGGGCCGCCGCATCGACCGCCACAGATTGGCCAGGTCGCTCTTGCCCAGGCCTGTCGCCTTGCACAGGATCGCCAGCGGCTCCCCGCCCGGATCGCCGAGGATCTTGGCTCCCGTGACCGGCTTGACCCCGGACAGATAGGCGATCTCGGTGGCCACTTCCCGGTTCAGGCCGCGGGCCGCGGCGGCCGCCACGGCCTGTTCCAGGCCGCCATAGGGGCTCCTGGCGATGGCCGCCCGGTTCCTCTGCCGACGCTCGATGAACTGCAGGGCCTTGCGTGAGACCGGATCCTGCCAGTTCTCGGCCGCGGCCATGGCGAAGACATCTTCCGACACCTCCTGCATGACTTCGCGCGATACGGCGAAACGCTGCAGGATGGTCCGCCGATCCTCGGGGCCACACCACCAGAACATTACATAGGCGCCGGATGGCCGAAGTTCCGGGCGCTTCAGCGTCGGGCCGCACAGCTGCGGTTCGTGCCGGCTCAGACTGACGACCCCCTCGATCGCCGTCTGGCTCAACCGCGCCGTATGGTTGCGAAGGACGGCCTCGATGACATGGCTCTCACCGAAGCTCAGCAGGGTCTCGGTGACCACCTCGGACAGGGCCCGGCGGCTGGCCATCAGGAAGCGGTGCTCGGTCGTGGCATCGCGCGCGCAGGCCACCAGATCGGCGTCAGACAGCGAGGCGCACTGCTCGATCAGCAGTCCGGCAATCGCCGGGTCATCGCGCAACAGCATCCGCGCCAGGGCGTTGGGCAGTTCCGCCAGCGGTGCCAGCCGCGCGGCCACCCGGCGGCGGTCCCCCGGCGAGGCGAGACGCAGCATCTCGACCAGCAGGTCTCCGGTCACGGCGCGTTCAAACGCGTTGATCCGGCTGGCGGGCAGGGAGACGACATCGGCGAGGCGCTTCAGCAACGCATGACGCGCGCGGAACCCGCCTTCCGGGGCGGACTCCTCAGGGCTGGTCGCGGTCTCGGACATATCCGGCGAATCCTAGGACCGCGCCGGTTAACCGGCTGTGACGGTCAGTCGAAGGCCGCCCAGGCCGCGCGGCTGTCGCTGGTCAGGGCGAAGTCGGCCTGCACCGTCCCGGCATCGCGGAAGGTCAGGGTGAGGACGACCCGTCCGTCAACGGCCTTCGCCGGATCGAAGTTGATCAGCATGAAATGCAGACTGGTTCCCGGTCTCACGTCCAGCGCCCCCCGACCGGGCACGGTCCAGACCGGATCGTCGATCATGCTGCCGCCCGATTCCGTTCGCACGACCCGGTGAAACTCGATCGTGTCGGCGCAGGTGCAGGACGCATCCATCAGCTCATCCGCCACCGGCGAACCGTTGCGAATGCGCACATAGCCGGCCGAGTCCTCGCCGGCCGCGCCCGAGGTGGCCACGATCCGCCGTGTCAGATCCAGCGGCCCTGCCGAGGCGGGATCCTCGGCCGCCGCCGGAGACGCCCCGAGGACGGTCAGGATGGCGGAAAGGGTCAGGATGCGATTGATCATGGCAGTCTCCTTCAGGCCGGTTCAGGCCGCCGCGCAGCGCGGGCCAGCAGCATGTCGAAATGGTCGCGCAGGGCAGAGACCCCGCGGTCGAAATAGCCGACGTCGCGATGGGTCCGGGCCTGCATCACCCCGCCCTCCATGGTCGTCAGCACGAACTCGGCCAGCGCCTGCTTGTCGAGGCCGGCCGGCAGCCGGTCGCCCGCGTCATCGAGACACCGGATGATCGCCCCGACCCAGCCGGTGAAGTTGACCGCCAGCAGTTCGCGCACCACCGGATCGGCCTCGTGCAGTTCCAGCGCCAGGCTGCCGATCGGACAGCCATAGGTGCAGTCCGTCTCCAGGATCAGCCAGCGATACCGGGCCAGCAGGGCGAAGATTCGCTCGACGGGGTCGTCGACCCCTTCCCAGGCCGGGTCGACAAGGTTCTCGTACAGCCCGTCGCGATAGGCCTCCAGCACGGCGATCAGCACGTCCTGCTTGCCCGGGAACACATGATACAGGCTGCCGGCGTTCAGCTGCGTCCGGCTCAGGATGTCGGCGATCGAGGTCGAATTATAGCCCTTGGCCCAGAACAGCTCCATGGCCGCCATCACGATCCGGGTGCGGACATCGGGCCCGCTCACGCCGCCGCCCACGCCTGCCTGATCCAGGCCTCGACCTCGCCGTCGATCTCGTCGGCCGAGGCGATGCGGACCCGGTGGGTGACCATGGCGTTCCACGATCCCGCCGCCTCCAGCCGCCCCGACGGCTCCACGCCCTTCAGGCTCAGGCCGAGGTCCAGCCGGTCCTTCGTCGAGGGCTGGGCGAGGCCGAACTGCTTGCTGCGGCGGAAGCTGACATAGCCCTTCTTGGGCGCGAACTGCGCGCCTTCAAGCCCCGACACGATCGCCGCGACCCGGTCATAGGCCGGCCGCATCGCGGCCTTCGGCCCGGCGAACATGGCCTCCATCAGTTCGGCGTCGTCGCTGGACCCGGCGTCGGAGGCGAAGGTCTTGTGCGCCACCAGATTGGCGTAGCCGTGGCCCAGCCCGTGTTCCGCCTTCAGCCAGGACACCAGCGCGCCATGCTTCGCCTGCCCGCTGGCCCGGGCCAGAACCAGCCATTCCTCCAGCGCCTTGCCGGTCTTCGCCTTCAGATTGGCGATCATGGTGGCCAGTTCGGCCTGTGGGTCCGCCATGCGTCTTCTCCCTCTGACGGCGATATTGAACGCTCGTTCAAGAACCGGAGTCAACGAGAATTTGAACGACCGTTCAAAAGATCGCTAGAGGCCCTCGAACAGGGCCGTCGACAGATAGCGTTCGGCGAAACTGGGGATGATCGCCACGATGGTCTTGCCGGCGTTCTCTTCCAGCGCCGCCTGACGGAAGGCCGCGACCAGGGCGGCGCCCGACGAGATGCCGACCGGAATCCCTTCCGTCCGCGCCGCCTTGCGGGCCATGTCGAAGGCGTCCTCATTGGACACCTGTTCGACGCCGTCGATGACCGAGCGGTCGACGATCGAGGGGATGAAGCCCGCCCCGATGCCCTGGATCTTGTGCGGCCCCGGCTCGCCGCCCGACAGCACCGGCGAGGCCGTCGGCTCGACCGCGATCATGCGCAACGAGGCCTTGCGGGCCTTCAGCACCTGGCCGACGCCGGTGATGGTGCCGCCGGTGCCGACGCCGGAAATGACGATGTCCACCGCGCCCGCCGTGTCGTTCCAGATCTCCTCGGCCGTGGAGACGCGGTGGATGGCCGGGTTGGCGGGATTGTCGAACTGGGCCGGGATGACCGCGCCCGGGGTCCGCTCCTTCAGCTCGATGGCCATGGCGATGGCCCCCTTCATCCCCTTCTCGGCCGGGGTCAGGACCAGTTCGGCGCCCAGCAGGGCCAGCATCTTGCGCCGCTCGATCGACATGCTCTCGGGCATGACGAGGATCAGCCGATAGCCCTTGGCCGCCGCCACGAAGGCCAGGGCAATGCCGGTGTTGCCGCTGGTCGGCTCGATCAGCACCGTGTCCGGCCCGATCTG
>CAZFQC010000212.1:0-4482 GCA_964520795.1 uncultured Brevundimonas sp. | reverse complement strand
GTGTACCTCGGCCCCGGCAAGGATGGTCGTGAGGGGCCATGGCTCTTGATCGCGAACCATCACCCCGGCCTCGATCGCATCTTCGCCCGCAGCCCTTGGGGGGATCACCGAAAGACCCTCGAATATCTCGACGCCCTCGGCCCCGAGCATCAGACTTGGCCGACGAAACCCATGTGGTTCGGGCTGGCGAAGAAGTCGCGAGCCTTGGCCGTCCCCCTCACCCCCTGGCTTGAGAAGCCGATCCGCGTTCCGGCGGCCGTACCGGGAAGCGTTCCGGGTGAAGCCTATGACTTCTAACCGGAAACCCGCCGACGGAACGGGTGGAACGCCCGGAACGCATCGAGCCCCTCCCGTATGCAGGCGCAGGCAGGCAGGCGACAGGACAGGTGCGTTCCATGCGTTCCGACCGTTCCGCCTTCTCTCTTTATCTAACAGTTTCAATAAGAAAGACCGGAACGCCTGCCGGAACGGCGGCGGAACGGTGCGCCGCGAGGCCTCCCGATGACCCGAATGCACCTCCACTTCGTGAAGCGGGGCGATGACGAGCCCCTCGCCCTGCACCTGCACCGCAACGCCGATGCCCTGGGGGCGAGCCGGGACCAGCGGGCCCGCCTCCGGCAGGCGGCGGCCCTCACCTTGGGCGACGCCACGGACCGGGCCGAGGCCGGGGCCATCGCCGCGTCGGTCCGTGATGAGCTCAAGGCCGCGATCGAGGAAGTCGTCTTCGCCGCCCAGGCCCGGGGCGAAGACGTGACCGACTACCGGACCGAAGGCGCCCTGCGCATCAAGGGCCGTGACGGTCTGTGGTCGTTGGTCGATAGCGGCGGCCTGACCGAACGGCAGGGCAACACCGGCCTGCTGTACCGTGGCCTCTACGAGCGGGTCATGGTCGGCGGCGTCGGCTCGCAGATGGCGTCCCTCGGCGACCTGCGGGCCGCCCGGACCAGCACATCCGATCAGCTGGGGCAGGGCCTGCACCGGGCCTATGCCGGGGTTCGCCTGACGGCGGCCGAGACATCTGTGCGCTGCCTCGACCGGGTCGCGATCCTGCGGGCCGTGGCCGGCGAGGGGCGGACAATCCGGTCGCTGGCCACGGGCTCCCGTCGTCGCCAGACGATGGTGCTTCACCTGGCCGAAGCCCTCGACGCGGTCCGCATCTCGTTCGGCCAGACCGGGGGCTTGCGAATCAGGGGCCAATAACTTCATAAGAAGCACATCGCTGATCAGTGCGACACCAGCCCGCCCCGACACCCCGTCGCGGCGGGTTTTTCGTGCCTTTTCAACAGCATGACAGGCCCGCGGGTCCCTATCGGCAGGGGGTGGCCGTATACGGTGGGGCTGAGCGCGACTTCGCGTTAGCTGCGGCTTTCCAAACATTCTGAAGTCGGTGAAGCCCATGCCCTTGCTGATGAAGAAGGACTTCGCGACGCGGCATGGCGTCGGCGCTTCGGCGGTTTCGGGCTGGGCCAAGAAGGGCCTGCTGGTCTATGCGCCGGACCCGGCTCGGCCGGGCAAGGTGCTGATCGATGCGGAGAAGTCGGACCTCCTGGTTCGCGGCACGATCGATCAGACGCGGGGTCGGCCTCGCGGGGGCGAGACGGCGGCGGCGGAAGCCGGCGCGGATGTCGCACCGGCGCCGGGGCGGGTGGCTGAACTGTCGGGGCCGGAAGCGGTTCGGATGGAGGAGGCGCGGGAGCGCATCATCGGTCG
Organism: uncultured Brevundimonas sp.; assembly: GCA_964520795.1. Lineage (GTDB taxonomy): Bacteria > Pseudomonadota > Alphaproteobacteria > Caulobacterales > Caulobacteraceae > Brevundimonas. The sequence goes on along the minus strand of CAZFQC010000212.1, from coordinate 2,772 downwards.
CCGGATCGAGAACGAGAAGGCGATGGGGCGGCTGGTCGCCCTGGCCGACATTGAACGCCAGGCGGCCGATCGCGGGCGGATGATCCGCGAGCGCATTCACGCCGTTGTCCGGTCGCAGTCGGAACGGCTGGCGTCGGAGACCGACCCGCGTGTGATCGTGTCGCTGCTGAGCCGTGAGTTCGACGGCGTGTTCGACCGGATCGCCGATGAGATCGAGGCCGAGGCGAGAGCGGAGGCGGTGGCCGACGCGGTCCTGGCTTCGATCCCGGACACGGATGGGGAGGCAGACGAGGAAGCGGAGGCTGCATGAACGAGCCCGTCCGTTTCGAAGGCTATCCGGCCGACATCCTGGCTGCGAACGCCGTTCGCGCCGACCGGGCCCTGGCCCAAGGGTTGCGACCGCCGCCGCGCATCAGCGTGTCTGACTGGTCGGAGCGCCACCGCTGTTTCGCCGACGACGCCCCGCACCCGGGGCCGTTCAGGAACGAGAAGGCGCCGTACCTGGTCGAGCCGATGGACCGGCTTTCGCCGCACGATCCGTGCAGCGAGGTCCCGATCATCAAATGCGGCCAGTCGGGCGGCTCGGTAACCGGGGAGAACTGGATCGGTTATGTCGCCGACATCGCCCCCGGCCCGATGATGTATGTCGGCCCGACGATCACGGCGGCGAAGGATTGGCTGGCCGAGAAATTCTGGCCGATGGTCGAGGCCTCGCCGAAGTTGAACCCGAACCGCCGTGACGGCGTTGTTCAACCCAAGCGGTCTCGCGACGGCAACGGCACGACGGCGCTGCGGGTCCGGTTCCGCAAGGGCGGCTGGATGCTGATCGCCGGTGCGAACTCGGCGGCGACGCTGCGCCAGCACTCGATCCGGTATGCGATCGAAGACGATCTGGATCAGTTCCCCGATGACCTGGACAACCAGGGCTCGCCGGAAACCATGGTGGATACCCGCCTGACCGTCTTCACCCGGCAGGGAACGGCGAAGCGGCTCAAGATTTCGACGCCGACGAACAAGGGGTCATCGAAGATCGGCCGGGCCTACGCCGCCAGCGACATGCGGCGGTACTACCTCAAATGCCGGCACTGCGGCGACCGGTTCGACCCGATCTTTTCCGACCTGAAGTGGCCGGAGGATCAGCCCGAACGTGCGGAACTGATCGCGCCCTGTTGCGGGACCGCGATCGCGCACTGGGAAAAGGAGGAGATGTCGCTGGCCGACGGCTGGCTGCCGACGGCGGAGATCGATGGCGAGAAGCCGGCGCGGGTCCTGGGCGAGGAAGAGTTTCAGGCCTGGCGCGGTCGCGACGTCCGCGGCCGGAACCCGGGCTATCACATCACGGGGATAATCTCGGCGTTTCTGACCTGGGCCGATCTGTGCACCAAATTCATCGCCGCCCAGGGCGATGTAAACAAACTCCGCGGCTGGACCAATCTGCAGCTGGGCGAGGAGTTCGTCCTCAAGGGCGATGCGCCCCCGGCGGAAACGCTGGAGATCCTCAAGGAACAGGACTGGGGCCGAGGCCAGCTGCCGTGGGGGCCGCTGATCTTCACCCTGGGATGCGACGTCCAGGGCGACGGCATCTATGTCGAGGCGCTGGGCTGGGCCTACGGCCTCGAAAACTGGAGCCTCGATCACCGGTTCCTGCCGGGCAAGACGGACGTGGCCGGCGAGGGTGCATGGTCGCTGCTGGAAAGCTATGCCGCCCAGACCTTCACCCTGCCGGGCGGCAAGTCCTTCGGGTTCGACATGATCTGTGTCGACGCCGGCTATAACACCGACGCGGCCAAGGCCTTCGCGCGAAAGTCGGCCAAACGCTTGCCGGTGTTCGGGCGGCCGGGCTGGACGCTGCCGATCCTGGGGCGCGGCCAGGCGATTCATTTCCAGCCTGGCCACGGGCCGCGCGGGAAACGTCGCAAGGTCGCGGGCGAGGAAGCCCATCTGGTCGGGACCTATGGCGCGAAACTGAGCTGGTTCGGCTTCCTCAAGGCCTCGATCCAGCAGGCCGAGGCGGAGGCGCGGGGCGAGCGACCGGACACGATCAAGGGTCGGGTCCATTTCAGCCGCGACGCGACGGCCGACTATTTCGACATGCTGACCAGCGAAAGCGTCGTGGTCAAAATGAAATCCGGCCAGCCCACGCGGGTCTGGGAGGTTGAGACGGGCCGGGAAAACCACTGGCTCGACTGCCGCGTCTATAACCGGGCCGCCGCCGAGGCGCTGGCTCTCGATCTCCAATCGGAAGCTGACTGGCGCAAGGTCGCCGAATTCCGCAACGCCGCCGCCGATCCGGTCCAGGGCGATCTGATCGCTCTGGCCAATCGCCCCGTTCCGGTCGCCCCATCCCCGTCCGACGGGGGCGCGACGCCGGAAGGGGCCGCGCCCGCCAGACCACAGCGCGTCGATCCGCCGCCGCGCGGGGCGAGCGTGGATAGCCAACCCGACGCTCCGGCCGAGCGCTGGATCGACGACACTGACGGATGGTTCGACCGATGAGCACCCCGGACTATTCCGCCCTGATCACCGCCCTGGAGACGGCGCTCGCCTCGGGCGAACTGACCGTGGAATCCGACGGCGACCGGGTCACCTATCGGTCGGTCAAGGACCTGACGGACGCCCTCGCCTATTTCCGCAACGCCCAGGCCGCGGCGAGCGCAATCCCCGGCTCGCAGGCCGGTTTCGGCTTCTCGGCCGCCAGCTTTTGCCGGGAGTGACCGATGGCCGACCGACCGACTGACCTGACCACGCGGCTGATCGACGGCCTGATCGAAA
>CAZFQC010000211.1:0-4515 GCA_964520795.1 uncultured Brevundimonas sp. | reverse complement strand
GTCCATCATGGGCGCGATCGAGAGGCGGCGGTTCATCGGGCGCGGGCTCTACACCAAAGCGGGCGCGGAGGCGACTGTCAGACCCTCGCCCTTTCGCGCTCGTCCTCGTCTTCCAGCACTTCGGCCGTCTCCTCGTTGAGGGCCTGGCCCTCGCGGCGGGGTTTGACGTAGGGCTCGGGCTGGGGCGTGGCCAGGTTGCCGCGCATCAGGGACCGGCCGGCCTGGAGGCCGCCGGAAAGCTGCAGGGTGAACCGCTCCTCGTCGCGACGGCGGACGTCCTCGATGGTCTCGCGCGCCTCCTCGTCGGAGAAGCCGAGGTCGATCAGAACCTGATGGCCGAAGACCAGGGCGCTCTCGAAGGTCTCGCGCAGCTGGTATTCCACCCCGGCCTCGACCAGACGCATGGAATGGCCGCGGTCGAAGGCACGGACGAACAGCTTGGTCAGGGGGAACTCGGCCTTGACCAGTTCGACGATGCGATCAGCGACCTCCGGCTTGTCGACGCAAACGAGGACGGTCTCGGCGTTCTCCGCCCCCGACGCGCGAAGCACATCGAGCCGCGAGCCGTCGCCATAGAAGACCTTGAAGCCGAAATTGCCGGCGGCCTGGATCATCTCGACATCCATGTCGATGATGGAGACGTCGACATCGCGGGCCAGCAGGGGCTGGGACACGACCTGGGCGAAACGGCCGAAGCCGATGATCAGGACGCGTTCGCGCAGGTTGTCGGCGCGGTCGACGCCGTCGGCGTCGTCGGGCGACAGGGCCTCGTCGGGGCGCAGCCGGTCGGCCAGCATCACCCTGAGCGGGGTCAGGGCCATGGACAGGATGACCACGGCCGAGAGGATGGCGGCGGTGCGGGCGTCGAACAGGCCGGCGGCGAAGGCGGTGGAATAGAGGACGAAGGCGAACTCGCCGCCCTCGCCCATCAGGGCCGCGCGCAGCAGGCCCTCGCCGTGCTTCTGGCGGATGCGGGCGACGGCATAGACCGCGACCATCTTGGCCGACATGAAGGCGGCCAGTCCGCCCAGCACCCAGGCCCAGTCGGCGAGGACCACGCGCAGGTCCAGCGACATGCCGACGCTGAGGAAGAACAGGCCCAGCAGCAGGCCGCGGAAGGGTTCGACATCGGCCTCGAGCTGATGCCGGAAGGTCGATTCCGACAGCAGGACGCCGGCGAGGAAGGCACCCATGGCCATCGACAGCCCGCCGAGGTTCATGGCGAAGGCCGCGCCCAGCACCACGAACAGCGCGCCCATGGTCATCACCTCGCGGCCGCCGTAGCGGGCCAGCAGGCGGAAGAAGGGGTTCACCACCCAGCGGCCCGCGACATAGACCAGGGCCACGGCGCCGATGGCCAGGCCGATGGTCATCCAGATCGGATAGCCCGTCTCGACCGACGAGCCGTAAGCGCCGGCCAGTACCGCCACCAGGGCCAGCAAGGGCACGATGGCGAGGTCCTCGAACAACAGGATGGAGACCACGCGCTGGCCGCCCGGTTCGGCGTTCTCGTTCCGCTCCTGCAGCAGCTGCATGACGATGGCGGTGGACGACAGGGCGAAGCCGAAGCCAGCGATCAGGGCGGCGTACCAGGCCAGCCCGGCCGCCATCGCGATCCCCGTCAGCAGCAGGGCGCAGGCGAGAACCTGAACGGCGCCGAGGCCGAAGATCTCCTTGCGCAGGCTCCACAGACGGGCGGGCCGCATCTCCAGGCCGATGATGAACAGGAACATGACGACGCCGAACTCGGCCACGTGCAGCACGGACTGCGGGTCGCGGACGACGCCGAGCGCCGAGGGTCCGATCAGCAGGCCCGCGGCCAGATAGCCGAGCACGGCGCCGAGGCCGAAGCGGCGGAACAGGGTGGCGGCGACGACCATGGCCGCCAGCAGCGCCACCGCGTGGCCCAGTCCCATACTGGTCGTTTCGTGCATCTCGCGTCCCCTGAAGCGTGGCTGGATAGTGGGGGGAGATGCGCGGATGCGCCACCCTTGGCCCCGAGATCGGCCGTCAGGCTTCGTCAGAACCGCGCGCCACAGTTTCGCCCGAGGCGGGGAGGCCTCATGGGATTCACGCAACCAACGGGAGATTCACCGATGATCATGCTTCCGCTGAAACAGGCCGTCGTCGGGGCTCTGAGTCTGGCTCTGGCCGCGCCCATGGCCCCTTTGCCGACACGCGCCCAGAGCGTGGATCCGGACAAGGCGTCCGATGGCGTGGTGTCGCCCGCCGCCTGCCGGGCGTTCGGCATCACCCTTCCGGAAGAGCGGTTCACGCCGCCGAGGCCGGTTCCGCCGCCGGTCAGTGTGCAGATCCAGCCCACGAAGAAGGAGGACCGCCGCGCCTATGTGACGCCGCCGCCTCCGCCGCCGCTTCCGGCACCCCCTGCACCGCCGCGGCCGTCGGTCGTAACGACCGATGCATTGGGCCAGACGACGATTGACGGTGTTGTCGTTTCGGGCTCGCGCATACCGGGGGAGGCAGTCGGCTATCTGGCCAATGCGCCTGCCCTCTCCAACGCCCGGGTGCCCGGCACGGTGGTCGTGCCCGACACCGAACGCTATCCCGACGCCACGCCCAACCCGGTGCGCCGCGTCGCCGACGAGCCGGTCTCGACCTTCTCGATCGATGTCGACACCGCCAGCTATGCCAACGTCCGCCGCTTCATCGACGAGGGGCGCGCCCCGCCCGCCGATGCGGTCCGGGTCGAGGAGCTGATCAACTATTTCGACTATGGCTACGAGCGGCCGACGTCAGCGGCGCAGCCCTTCGCCATCACCACGGCGGTGACGGAGTCGCCCTGGGGCCCGGGGCGGCAGATCGTCCATGTCGCCCTGCAGGGCTATGAACTGCCCGAGGCGGAGCGGCGGCCGCTGAACCTGACCTTCCTGGTCGATGTCTCAGGATCGATGGGCAGCCCGGACAAGCTGGCGCTGGCGCAGAAGGCGATGAACCTGATCATCGACCGGCTGCGGCCACAGGACACGGTGGCGGTCACCTATTACGCCGAGGGGGCGGGCACGCGTCTGGCACCGACGCCGGGCGACCAGAAGCTGAAGCTGCGCTGCGCCGTGGCCAGCCTTTACGCCTCGGGCGGCACGGCCGGCGCGACCGGCATGACCAACGCCTATGACCAGGCCCAGGCCAATTTCGCCCGCGACCGGGTCAACCGGATCCTGATGTTCACCGACGGCGATTTCAACGTCGGCGTGACCGACAACATGAGGCTGGAAGACTATGTCGAGGCCAAGCGCGAAACCGGCATCTATCTGTCGGTCTACGGCTTCGGGCGCGGCAACTACCAGGACGCGCGGATGCAGACGATCGCCCAGGCCGGAAACGGCACGGCGGCCTATGTCGACGACCTGAACGAGGCCCGCCGTCTGTTCGGCCCGGCCTTCGACCGCGGGGCCTTCCCCATCGCCGACGACGTCAAGATCCAGGTCGAGTTCAACCCGGCGCGGGTCAGTGAATACCGGCTGATCGGATACGAGACCCGGCTGCTCAACGAGGCCGATTTCAACAACGACCGGGTCGATGCGGGCGAGGTCGGCTCGGGGGCCTCGGTCACCGCCCTGTACGAGATCACGCCGGTGGGCGGGCCCAGCCAGATGGGCGAGCGGCGCTACCCCGAGAACCGCAACAGCCTCGGCGTCGGCGGCGGCGATCCGGACGGCGAGGTCGGCTTTGTCCAGGTCCGCTACAAACTGCCGGGCGAGCGGGACTCGCGGCTGATGCAGCGGGTGCTGGCCAATGCACCCAACCCGAGCGCGGCGCGGGCGCAGCCGCCAGAGAGCACCCGCTGGGCCATCGCCGTGGCCGCCTTCGGCCAACGGCTGCGCGGCGACCCCTGGCTCGGCGACGGCTTCGACTGGGACGCCGTGCTGCAACAGGCGCAGGGCGCGCGAGGCGAGGACCCCTTCGGCGAGCGGGCGGAGTTCGTGCAGATGATCCGGGCGGCGCAGGGTCTGCCGGCAAGGGCGGCACCGTAGCTCTGATCCCTTCTCCCCCTGGGGGAGAAGGTGGGCCGCGGAGCGGCTCGGATGAGGGGGATGCCCGGTGCATCTCCCTCGCCAGCCGGGGTAAGGGTTCCGGCCCCCTCATCCGTCAGGCTCCGCCTGACACCTCTCCCCCGAGGGGAGAAGGACGAGGAGGGTCGCGCCGGTCGGCGATCCCGCATAGCCTCGCCCCCGTGACCGAAACCCTCTCCCCCAGAACCGCCCGCCGCATCGCCCTGGCCGCCCAGGGGTTCGGACGCGCGCGACCCTCGGCCCCGGGCCGCAGCCATGTCCGGGAGGTCGCGCGGAAGCTGGGCGTGATCCAGATCGACAGCGTCAACGTCGTCACCCGCACCCACTATCTGCCCGGCTTCTCGCGGCTGGGCGACTATCCGCGCGAGGCGCTCGAGGCCGAGGCCTGGGGGGCGCGGCGCGGGCTGTTCGAGTACTGGGGGCATGAGGCGTCGATGCTGCCGCTGGAGCTGCAGCCGCTGCTGCGCTGGCGGATGGACCGGGC
>CAZFQC010000210.1:0-4529 GCA_964520795.1 uncultured Brevundimonas sp. | reverse complement strand
AGTTCGCCACCACCGGCCTGCCGCAACTGCAGCAGTCGATCCAGGGGCTGGAGGATGCGACCCGGTCATTGGAAGGACTGATCGACGAGGTCCGGTCCAGCCCGCGTGACTTCATCAGCCGCCCGCCGACCAAGGAAATGGAGGTCCAGCCGTGACCCGCTTCTCGCTGATCCGTCCGATTGCGGTGACCGTCGCCTTGATCGGCCTGTCCGCCTGCGCCCTGTTGTCGACGCCCGACCCGGTGCAGACCTACCGCTTCGGCGGGATGGCCCCGGCCCCGGCCGCCGCCGTGGCCGCCAGCCCGGTCCAGGTCACCCTGCGGCGGGTCGAGTTCCCGGAGGCGGTCGAGGGCGACAAGCTGCTCGGCGTCACGGGGACCGAGGCCGCCTATATCGCCGGCGCGCGCTGGGTCTCTCCCGCGGCGGACCTCTATATGGAGAGCATCGAGAACGCCTTCGCCGCCCAGGCGACGCGGGTGCGTCTGATCGGCCCGCGCGAACTGACGCGGGGGCAACGGTCGCTCGATATCGACGTCCGCGCATTCGAGGCCCGCTATGACGCGCCGGGCCTGGCGCCCACCATCGTGGTGACGGCCCGCGCCCGCCTTCTGACCCTGCCGGACCGCACGGTCGCGGCGGAACGGGTGTTCACCGTGGAACAGCCGGCGACGGCCAACCGGGTCTCGGCCATCGTCCAGGCCTTCGATCTGGCGACGCGGGATCTCAACACGCAGATCGTCACCTGGACCGACGCCAGCGCCGGCTGATCAGAGCGGCCGGCGAAGCTCCGCCAGACGGCTCTCGACCTCGGCGCGGCGGCTGCGCGATGCCGTCAGTTCGGCGAGCGCGCGGTCGATGCGCGCCGTGAGGTCCGCTCGCATCTTTCCCATCCGGTCGCGGTCAGGCCTGATCGTCTTCGGCCGTTTGGCGTTGAGCCCGAGCGCCTCTTTCCAGTCATCGCGCCATGAGGCGACGCCGTCGGCGCAGGCCTTCAGCGCCTCGGCGGACCGGGCGTCCGCGTTCTGGGCACTGCGTATCAGCGGCAGGGACTGCAGGGCGGCGGCGCGGCAGGCGTCCAGTGCGGCGCGGCGGGCGACCAGCGGATGCGGTGCCTCACCCTCGGTTTGCGGGTGGCCGGCCAGACGGGATTCGGCTGCGGCCAGGTGGGCGTCGAGGTCGGCGAGCGCGTCCCGGATCTCGACCCAGGCCTTGTCGAGTGCGCCGGAGCGCTGACCGGCGCCCTCGACGCGGCCCGACAGCTCTTTCGCGGTGTCGGTCAGGCCGGTGGCGGCGCGGCCCCAGGCCTCGCGGAAGCGCTTCAGCCGTCCACCCCGACTGTCGAACAGGCCGGCGAGCCCTCGCCGGGGCTCAAGGGCGGCGGGGTCCAGTCCGTCCAGCACCGACCGGGCGTGGGTCAGCTGGGCCGAGGCCTCGGTCAGATCACCCGTGCGGGCGGCGGCGAGGGCGCGTTCGATGCGGGCGACAGCGGCGGCGCGAACGGGCTCGGCGAAGCTCTCGACACCGGCGTCATCCAGGGTCGCTTCAATTTCGGCGACGCGTGCGGCGTCCGGCGCAGTCCAGTTGCCCTGCCATCGATAGGCACCGTCGGCCATCACTCTTACTCCACCCATCCGGTTCTGCGACCGGTGCCGGGAGTATGACTACGACTTGGGCCCGGCGGCAACGGTACAGGTTGTGCCGGTTGTATGACAGAGGCGGGCGGCCCCGCATTGCCGGGTCGGATGCCGGATGATAGGCGGCTTGGGCCGACTGTCTCGAGGGGATCCTGTTGGACGTTCAACTGCACCGTCGGATGGTTCTCGCCGGACTCGGCACGGTCGGCCTTGCCGGCTGCGCCACGACGCCCCCCTTGATTACGACGCCCGCCCGACCCGTGTTCCAGCGCAGGGCCTTCGCGCCCCTGCTGACCGATCCGGGGCGGTTGAGCCGCATCACCGTCTGCACCCGACCGTTCCGCGCGCAGGGGCCGCGCATCGAGATCGAATTGGTCGGCGACAAGCGGGTGGTTCACAACTACGGCCACGGCGGTTCGGGCTGGTCGCTGGCCTGGGGATCGGCGGCGGCGGCGCGTGACCTGGCGCTTGCGGGCGGGCAGCGGGAGGTGGCCGTCATCGGCTGCGGTGCCCTGGGCCTGACCGCGGCGCTCCAGATCCTCAGGGCCGGAGCGGCGGTGACCATCCACGCCGCCGAACGGACACCCTGGACCCGGTCCGCCCGGGCCACGGGCGTCTGGTCGCCGGACTCGCGGATCGCGGCGGAGTCCGCCGTGTCGCCGGATTTCGCCGCGCGCTGGGAGGCGATGGCACGGCGGTCGTGGGTCGATCACCATGCCTTCGTCGGCCTCGACGGTGACCCGGTGCGGTTCATCGACCAGTACAATCTGTCGGCCAAGCGGGGCGGGAACGGCGCGGTCGGGCCGGTGCCGACGCCGGGGCGGGTCGGCTTCGTCCGCTACGGCGACCGGCTGTCCGACCTGGTTCCGCACTCACGTGAACTGGCGATGGGCGAGCATCCCTTCCCGGTGGCGTCCGCGCGGGTGGTCCCGCAGATGACCTTCAATGTGGCGGAGTATGCGCGGCAGCTGACCGAGGCCTTCCTGATGGAGGGCGGCCGGATCGTGCAGCGCGTGTTCAACCATCCGTCAGAACTGGCGGATCTGGCCGAGCCGGTGGTGGTCAATTGCACGGGCTACGGTGCGCGGGCCCTGTTCGGGGACGAGAGCATCGTCCCGGTCCGGGGCCAGATCGCCTGGCTGACGCCCCAGCCCGAGCTGACCTACGCCGTCAATTTCCGGGCGATCAGCATGGTACCGCGCCACGACGGCATCGTCATCCAGGCCAATGGGGCGAGCCAGATGGTCGGCTACGGTATCGAGGACGAAACGCCCGACCGCGCCGAGTCAGAGCAGGCGCTGGCGGCGCTCGCGACCCTGTACTCGAGCGCCTGAGAGCGCGCCTCGACGGCCTCGGCGTCGGAAATTCGCTTGACGGTTCAATTCGGAAATAATAAATCCGAATTATGAGAACGAACAGCACCCTTGAGGCCGCGCTGCACATCATGCTCGTGCTTGCGAACGTGCCGGGCAGCCGGGAAGTCGCTGCCGGAGATCTGGCCGCCTTTCATGAACTGTCTCCGACGACCATGGCCAAGGTGCTGCAGCAGTTGTCCGGCGCAGGGCTCGTAGCGGGTTCGGCCGGTCGCTATGGCGGCTACAGGCTGACGAGACCGGCCGATGCGATCAGTGTCTATGACGTCGCCTCGGCGATAGGGGGGGTCGAGCCGCAGTTTCAGTGCCACGAGATCCGGCGGAGGGGGCCCTGTTCCGGCGCAGCCGGTGGCTACTCCCGGCAATGCGTGATCGCCCGCGTGATGCAGGGCGCGCAGCAGGCCTGGCGCGACAGCCTCGCCGCGACCTCCATCGCCGACCTCGCAGGCATCGCCTCGACGGAAGCACCCGGCGAGGTGCTGAGCCTTACCGGCGACTGGATCGCCAGACATTCACGAAATCAGACCAGGGGAGCTATCTCGTGAGCATCCGCGAAATCAATGCGAGGATCCTCCATCGGCACATGGTTGCGGAGGCCGCGCACGATCTTGAAGGCACACTGGCGACGGTTCATCCCGACGCCCTGTTCGAGGACCTGCCCGTCGGTCTGACGCTCAGGGGGCGTGACGCGGTCGGCCGACACTACCGGCTTTGGTGGAGCTCGTTTGGGCTGCAGACCGACGGCGGCAAACTGCACTGGATCAATGATGATCTGGTCATCGGAGAAGCTGATTTTGTCGGCACTCACAAAGGCGACTTTCTTGGCAAGGCACCGACCGGCCGATCGATCCGCTTTCCCTTCATGGTCATCGTCCGCTTCCGCGACGGCTTGCTGTCCGGGGAAAAATTCTTCTACGATCTTAACGGGATAATGGCCCAGATCGGCGAACCGGGCTTTGCCGTCGCAGAATGACCGTCGTGACTTCGTCAGAGCCGCGGTTCGGTGCCCTGGAAATCTGGCCGCAAGGTCGCAACGCGTTGCTGGCGCTGGACAGGGCGTGCGCCCATCAGACGGTTCCGGACCGCCTGCTCGAAATGGTCAGGCTCTGGTGTTCGGTCCGGAACGGCTGCGGGTTCTGCGTGGCGATGCATCGGGATGCGGCCCTCCGGAGCGGCGTGGACCCGGACACCGTCAGCCGTCTGTCGAAGGGTGAAATGCCCGGAAACATTGCGGCCAATGAGCGAGCGGGGCTGGCCCTGGCCGGTGCCTTGACGGGCGCAATCGACGCCCGGGTTCTGGCCGACGCGACCCGCGACGTCGCAGCGCATTTTCCACCGCGGGAGGCAACGGTGTTGATCTACGCCATTGCCGCGATCAATGCATGGAACCGCATCGCGCTCGCTGACGGACTGACCGCCTGATTTTCACGGCGGCCGAGTCGGTCAGGCCAGGTCGGGCGCGATCGTATAGGTCGCCTCGGTCTTGCTCGCGACCTCTTCAAGGGTCACGCCGTCGGCCAGTT
>CAZFQC010000209.1:1401-4552 GCA_964520795.1 uncultured Brevundimonas sp. | reverse complement strand
ATGCGGGCGGTGGTGGCGGGGATGTCGGCCGGGAAGGCCTTGGTCCCGCGCGGGGCGGCCGGGGCCTGCCAGTCGCCGAAGGCCCGCTCGAGCCGCGCCCGGACGTCCGCCAGCGGCAGGTCGGAGACGACAAAGATGCGGGCGTTGTCGGGGCGAACCCATTGCGCATGCTCGGCGATCAGGTCCTCGCGGGTCAGGGCGCTGATCGTCCCGGGCGTGCCGGTGCCATTGAAGGGCCGGCCATAGGGGCTGGCCTCGCCATAGATCAGCGGCGGCAGGGCGCGGGCGGCCAGCGCCGCGGGCTGGGTGCGTTCGGCGGCGAGACCGGCGAGGCGCTGGGCGCGGAGACGCTCGACCTCGGCCGGGGCGAAGGCGGGGTTGCGCACCATGTCGGAGAGCAGCACCAGCGAGGGGTCGAGGTTGGTGGTGACGGCGGTCAGGCTGGCGGCGGTGCGGTCCATGGAGGCGCCGATATTGACCGAGGCGCCGAGCCGCTCCTGGGCCTCGGCCAGGGCGTTGGAGTCGCGGCTGGTGGTGCCTTCGCTCATCAGCGTCAGCATCATCGAATGGACGCCGAGGGCATCGGCGTCATCGGCCGCATAGCCGGCGTCGAACTCGACCGCGACGCGGGTGACCGGGACGGTGGTCGACTGCGCATAGACGATCTCGACGCCGTTCGAGAGGGTGGCGCGCTCGACGGTCGGAAAGTCGATGTTGGAGACGTCGCCGATGGCCGGCATGGGGTCGCGGGCGACGCGCTGGATCTCGGCGGCGGGGACCGGGGTGGCACCCGAGGGGGCGGCGGCGGCCTCGACATAGGCCTCGCGCTCGCCGGGCTCAACAATCTGGCTGTAGACCGGGCGGCTCAGCCAGCGCTGCATGGCGGACTGGACCTGGGTCGGGGTGACGGCGGCATAGGCGGCCAGCTGGGTGCGGTAGAAGTCGGGATCGCCGGCGTAGAGCTGGCCCTCGGCGAGGGCGGAGGCCTTGCCGTTGACCTGTTCCAGGCCCTGGATGGTGCGGGCGGCGTACTGGGTGACGACGCGGTCGATCTCGTCCTGGGTCGGGCCGTTGGCCAGCAGGTCGGCGAGGACGGCGTCCATCCGGGCCGCGACGGCCGCGGCGTCGCCGCCGGGCTTCACATTGGCCGAATAGGAGAAGAAGCCGAGCCGGTGGAAGGCCTGGGCCCCGGCGCTGACATTGGTGGCGGTCTGGTCGCCGCGCACCAGGGCGTTGTCGAGGCGCGACGACTCAAGGCCGCCGAGGATGGAGGCACCGACGCTGAGCGGAATGGCGTCGGGGTCGAGCAGGCCGGGAACGACCCAGGCGCGGCTGACGCGGGTGCTGGCGACGCGGTCGCGCAGGACTTCCTCGACCGGGGCGGCCAGGGTCGGGATGTCGGCGGCGGCGGGGACATTGACCGGGCCGCGCGGGATGGCGCCGAAATAGCGGTCGACGAGGGTGCGGGCGGTCGCCTCGTCGATGTCGCCCGACAGGACCAGGACGGCGTTGTTGGGGCCGTAGTTCTGGCGGAACCAGTCGCGCACGGTCTCGAGGCTGGCTGCGTCCAGATCGGCCATGGAGCCGATGGTCGAGTGGCGATAGGGATGACCCTCGGGGAACAGGGCCGCGAGCTGGGCATAGTTGGCCAGGCCATAGGGCTGGTTGTCGCCCTGACGCTTCTCGTTCTGCACGACGCCGCGTTGCAGATCGAGCACGTCCTGGCCGACCTGGCCGAGCAGATAGCCCATCCGGTCGCTCTCGAGGAACAGGGTCCGCTCCAGTGCCGGGGTCGGGACGGTCTGGAAATAGTTGGTGCGGTCGAACCAGGTGGTGCCGTTCAGGCCGGTGGCGCCGGCGGCGCTCATGGCCTGGATGTGGCTGGTCGGCGAGTTCTCGGAGCCGCCGAACATCAGGTGTTCGAACAGGTGGGCGAAGCCGGTGGAGCCGGCCGGCTCGTCCTTGGAGCCGACATTGTACCAGACGGACACGGCCACGACGGGGGCCTTGCGATCCTCATGAACGACGACAGTCAGGCCGTTGTCGAGCTGGAAGCGCGACCAGGGGATGTCGACGCGGGCGACCAGGTCGGCGACGGGCGCGCCCTGCAGCGGCGCGGCCTGGGGCAGGGCCGGGGCGGAGGCGACGGCGGCCGGGGCCGATCCCGTCTCAGGCGACAGGGCCCAGACCGAAGTGGCGGGCGCGATGACCGCGAGAATGGCCGCGAGCGAGACGAGACGATGACGCATGAAGAACACCCCTGATGACTGACGGTCGTGACCATAGCCGGGGCGTTCGGACACGCAATGCCCGTCGCGGCCGCCTCGGCGCGCCGCGACCGTTTGTCCGGGCCGGGCCTCAGTCCTCGAGCGGCGGCAGGCCGGCTTCCTTGCGGGCGGCGGCGGCGGCCTTCTTTTCGGCCTTGGCGGCGGCCTTTTCAGCGGCTTTCCTGGCGTCGGCGCGATCGCGTTCCTGACGCTCGAAACTGTAGTTGGGCTTTCGGGCCATGGGCGGCTCTTTCTTTTCTTGTTGGCGCTACCGCGCTTCGCGCTGCTTGTGCGCAGGAGGGCTCCAGGCCGCGTGTCTCACAAGGTGGGGCAACACGGGGGCCGGGGCAACCATTGACGGTCAATCGACGGCGGTGATCTCGACGGTCTGGCCGGCGACGATGGCCTCGTCCCCGACCTGTTTGTTCATCAGGGCGACGGCGAGGGGCGAGACGTGGCTGACCGAGCCGGCGGCGGGGTCGGCCTCGTCCTCGCCGGTGATGCGCCAGGTCTGGGTACGGCCGTCGGCGCGTTCGAGGGTGACGGAGCCGCCGAAGCGGACCCGGCCGTCCGGTTCGGTTTCAACCAGCTGGGCCGTGGCGCGGCGGGCGGACCAGTAGCGCAGGTCGCGGGTGGCGCGGGCCATGGCGGTGCGGTCGGCCTCGATGGAGCCGTGGGCCTGGGCGGCCGAGTACGCCGCGCGGGCCGAGGCCAGGGCGGCCTCGATCAGCGCCAGGCCTGCGGGGGTGACCAGGTTCGGATGGGGCGAAATCGGACGGTCGGGAAGGTCGGCGGCCGTGGCCTCCAGATCTTCCTCGCGGGTGAAGGCGACGCTCATGGGGGAGGAGCGTATGCGGGTTTCGGGGGTTCCCGGAGCGGTTTTT
>CAZFQC010000209.1:0-1301 GCA_964520795.1 uncultured Brevundimonas sp. | reverse complement strand
CCAGGACCGTACACATCATCGGCGCCGGACCGGCCGGGCTGATGGCCGCCGAGCGGCTGGCGCGGGCGGGTGTGGCTGTGGTGGTGCATGAGGCCATGCCGTCCGTGGCGCGGAAATTCCTGATGGCCGGGCGGGGCGGGCTGAACCTGACCCATTCCGAGGACATCGCGCCGTTCACCGGACGCTATGGCGATGCGGCGGAGATGGTCGGGGCGTGGCTGGAGGCTTTCTCGCCGACGCATCTGATCGGCTGGGCCGAGGGGCTGGGGCAGGCGACGTTCACGGGCTCGTCGGGGCGGGTGTTTCCGCGGGCGATGAAGGCCTCTCCGCTGCTGCGGGCCTGGCTCGGGCGGTTGAACGAGCTGGGGGTCGAGGTGCGCACGCGGTCGCGGCTCGTCGCCCGGCGCGAGGGCGGCTGGGTGTTCGAGACCCCGGACGGCGAGCGGGTCGAGACGCCGGATGCGGTGGTGCTGGCGCTGGGCGGGGCCAGCTGGCCGCGGCTGGGGTCGGACGGGAGCTGGCGCGACTGGCTGGAGGCGGAAGGCGTGGCGGTCGAACCGTTCCGGCCGTCGAACGTCGGCTTCGACGTCGCGTGGAGCGACATCTTCGCGGACCGGTTCGCGGGCCAGCCGCTGAAACCCGTCGCCCTGACGCACGGGGACCGGACGGTCCGTGGCGAGGCCATGGTGACGCGCTACGGGCTCGAGGGCGGGGCGGTCTATGCCTTGTCGGCCGGGCTGAGGGACGCGGTCGAACGAGACGGGTCGGCCGCGCTGACCGTCGATCTGCGGCCGGACCTGACCGTCGAGGCGCTGGCGGGGCGGCTGGCCAGGCCGCGCGGCAAGGACAGCGCGACCAACTGGCTGCGGAAGGTGGCGGGGTTGTCGCCGGCGGCGGTGGGGCTGTTGCGGGAAATTCCCGGAGACCTGCCGGCGGGGGCGGACAAGCTGGCGAAGCGGATCAAGGCGGTGCGGCTGACGCTGACGGGAGTTCAGGGGCTGGCGCGGGCGATCTCCTCGGCGGGCGGCGTGCGGATGGACCAGGTGGATGCGGGGCTGATGCTGACGGCGATGCCTGGCGTGTTCGTGGCCGGAGAGATGCTGGACTGGGAGGCGCCGACGGGCGGCTATCTGTTGCAGGCGTCGATGGCCTCGGGGGTGGTGGCGGCGGACGGCGTGCTGGGGTGGCTGGAGGGGCGGTAGGGTCCGCTTTCGGGCGGAGGGCTACCGACTGCTTCGACCCATAGCGGACATTTCGAGCCCGCAGTCCCCGAGCCCGGAAGTTAGTCATTGCGGCGGTCG
>CAZFQC010000208.1:0-4564 GCA_964520795.1 uncultured Brevundimonas sp. | reverse complement strand
TCACAGCCCCTTCACAATCCCCTCGACCATCTTCTTCGCATCGGCGAACAGCATCATGGTGTTGTCGCGGAAGAACAGCTCATTCTCGACGCCCGCATAGCCCGCCGCCATGCCGCGCTTGATGAACAGCACAGTCCCCGCCTTCTCCACGTCCAGCACCGGCATGCCGAAAATGGGGGATGCCGGGTCGGTCTTGGCGGCCGGGTTGGTGACGTCATTGGCGCCGATGACGAAGGCCACGTCGCAGGAGCTGAACTCACTGTTGATGTCCTCCAGCTCGAACACCTCGTCATAGGGGACGTTGGCCTCGGCCAGCAGGACGTTCATGTGGCCAGGCATGCGGCCGGCGACGGGGTGGATGGCGTATTTCACCTCGACCCCCTCCTCCTTCAGCTTGTCGGCCATTTCGCGCAGCGCATGCTGGGCCTGGGCCACCGCCATGCCGTAGCCGGGGACGATGATGACCTTGGAGGCGTTCTTCATGATGAAGGCGGCGTCGTCGGCGCTGCCCTGTTTGACCGGCCGGGTCTCGACCCGGGCCTCGCCCGCCGCCGCGTCCGTACCGCCGAAGCCGCCCAGGATCACCGAGATGAAGCTGCGGTTCATGCCCTTGCACATGATGTAGCTCAGGATCGCACCCGAGCTGCCGACCAGCGCGCCGGTGATAATCAGGGCGATGTTCTCGAGCGTGAAGCCCAGCGCCGCTGCGGCCCAGCCGGAGTAGGAGTTGAGCATCGACACCACCACCGGCATGTCCGCGCCGCCGATGGGGATGATCAGGGTCGCGCCGAGGATCAGGGCGATCACGAACACACCCCAGAAGGCCCAGACCGCGGTCCCGCCCGAGGTGATCATCATGCCGATCAGGGCCACCAGACCCAACAGAAGGCCTATGTTGAGCAGGTGCCGCGCCGGCAGGATGATGGGCGCGCCGCTCATATTGCCGTTCAGCTTGGCGAAGGCGATCACCGAGCCGGTGAAGGTGATCGCACCGATGGCCACGCCGAGGCTCAGCTCCACGATCGACAGGGTCTTGATCCCGCCCGCGGCGGTGGCGATGCCGAAGCTCTCGGGGGCATAGACCGCCCCGATAGCCACCAGACAGGCGGCCATGCCGACCAGGGAATGGAAGGCCGCTACCAGCTGCGGCATCTGGGTCATCTGCACCTTGCCGGCGATCAGGGCCCCGGCTCCGCCGCCGACCACCACCCCGCCCGCGATCAGCGCGAGTGTCAGGGTGTCCAGCGTGCCTGTGGACCACAGTGTGGCCAGGGTCACACCGACGGCCAGGGCCATGCCGATCATGCCGAAGGTATTGCCCTGCCGGCTCGTCTCCGGGCTCGACAGCCCGCGCAGGCTGAGGATGAACAGGACGCCGGAGACCAGATAGGCCAGGGCCGCGAAGGATGCGTTCATGCGATCAGTCTTCCCTCATTCTCATCGGCCGGGCGGCGGACAGGCCGTGCGCGCCAGTCGCCACAGGGCGGCGGCGATGAACAGCGGCCCGATAAAGACCATGGCCCAGTCCCACATGCTCATGACCTTGTTCTGGGCCACAATGCGCAACAGGATCGAGGCGAACAGCAGCACCACGCCGCAGTCCAGGAACCTCAATTTCCGGATGGCGTCCTTCTCGCGGAGCCAGCTCCACAGCCACAGGCCCGCCCCGATCGCCGTAGCGACCCAGGACGCGCCGACCGCGAGCTGGAGCGCGTCCACGGTCACGCCTTGGCCGCCTCCGCCGCCTTGGGCTTTTCCTTCTTCTTGTACATGGCGAGCATGCGCCGGGTGACCATGAAGCCACCGAAGATGTTGACGCTGGCCAGAGTGACGGCCGCGACCCCGGCCCCCTTGGCGATCCAGCCGTTCGGGCCTCCATCACCGCTGAAGGCCGCCGCCGCGATCAGCCCGCCGACCACGATCACCGATGAGATGGCGTTGGTCACGGCCATCAGCGGCGTGTGCAGGGCCGGCGTGACGGACCAGACGACATAGTAGCCGACGAAGATCGCCAGCACGAAGATGGCCAGCCGGAAGACAGTGGGATCGACATGTTCCATCAGGCAGTTCCCTTTACCCCGCGCGACTGCAGCAGCACCCGCAATACCCAGCCGATCAGGACGAGCGCCCCGGCGCTCTGCAGCAGCTCCATCGGCATGCGCCAGTCAGGGCCGCCCGCGGCCTCAATCCCCCACAGCGCCAGCCACAGGACGCCGAGCAGGACGCCCAGTCCCATGGCCGCCGTGGCGAGGCCCTGGATGAAGCCCGTCGGAGCCTTTGAAGCGGTCATCCCCGCACTCCTTCGTGCACCACGGCCCCGCCGTGCGTCACCGCCGAGGCCTTGAGGATCTCGTCTTCCAGATCCAGCGCCAGCGCTCCGTCCTTGATCATCAGCCCGACGAAGGCGACCAGGTTCTTGGCGTAGAGCGAAGAGGCGTCCGCCGCGATCCGGCCCGGCAGATTGGTGTGGCCGACGATCTGGACGCCGTTGGCGGTGGTGACCACCTCCCCGGCTTTGGCCCCCTCGACATTGCCGCCCGCCTCGACCGCCAGATCGATCAGCACCGACCCCGGCTTCATCGTCGCCACCTGGGCCGCCGAGACCAGCACCGGCGCCGCGCGGCCGGGGATCAGGGCGGTGGTGATGACGATGTCCTGCTTCTTGATGTGTTCGCCCGTCAGCGCCGCCTGTTTGGCCTGGTACTCGGGCGACATCGGCTTGGCATAGCCGCCGGCCGTCTGGGCGTTCCTGAACTCCTCGTCCTCGACGGCGAGGAATTTGGCGCCCAGCGATTCGACCTGTTCCTTGGTCGCCGGCCGCACGTCGGTGGCCGTGACCACCGCCCCCAGCCGCCGCGCCGTGGCGATGGCCTGCAAGCCCGCCACGCCCACGCCCATGATGAAGACCTTGGCCGGGGCGACCGTGCCCGCCGCCGTCATCATCATCGGAAAGCCCTTGCCATAGGCCCACGCCGCCTCGATCACCGCGCGATAGCCGGCGAGGTTGGCCTGGGAAGAGAGGGCGTCCATCACCTGCGCACGGGATATCCGCGGAACGAACTCCATGGCAAAGGCGGTGGCCCCGGCACTGGCGAGCGCCTGCACCGTCTCCTTCTCGCGATAGGCATCCAGCATCGCCACGACGACAGCGCCCGGTTTCAGGGCGCTGGTCTCCTGTGCCGTGGGCCCACGTACCTTCAGCACGAGGTCGGCACCCGAAAGCACCGCCTTGGTGTCCTTGGCGACAGTGGCGCCGGCGGCGACATAGTCGTCGTCAGGAATGGACGAGCCCGTGCCCGTCCCGGCCTCGATCGTCACGGTCGCGCCCATGGCGACGAATTTCTTCACCGTTTCCGGGGTGACGGCGCAGCGCGTTTCGCCATCTCGGCGTTCGCGGGTCACAGCGATGGCGACAGCCAAGCGAATCCCTCCGTCATCTCTCGACAAGGTGACGTTAGGCTCATCAGGGAGGGTGCGTCAAAGAGGCTTGTTGTCGGGCCGCATTCCGGCGGCGCCCGTTCGACCCAACGCGGCGTGGCGCTCCTCGCCGCGCTCAGGCAGCGAGCGATCGCGTCGTGAACGTTGGCGCGACTAACGCTTAATGCGACTTGGGCGACTTCAGAATGTAATAGCCGGCCGCCAGCACCACGGCCGCCGAGATCGCCGCGGCGATGAAGCTGCCGCCCGGCTGGAACCAGATGGTCAGGAACAGCAGGGTCGCCGAGATGATCAGCGAGCCCCATTTGGCCATGCCGACAAAGGCGTCGAAGGTCGACTCCTGCTCGCGGATCTCCTGCGAACCGCGGACATAGGCGTCGTGGGAGTCGTGCGAATTGGCCATGGGTGTTGTCCGGGACTCAGATCAAACGGTGGCCGCTTTATAGCGAGCCTTGGCGCAGGCTCAAGCCACCGCCTCGAACTGATCGATCAGCCGCTCCAGCCGCCGGCAGCCGATGCTCCAGAACGCCGGGTCGCGCGGGTTCAGGCCGAAGGGCGCCAGGGCCTCGACATAGCCGCGCGCGCCCCCGCCCGCGAGCAGCTCGCGATACAGGGGGGTGAATCCGGCCGGGTCTTTCGCCCGCGTCTCCATCAGGGCCGCCACCAGCAGGTCGCCGAAGGCATAGGCGTACACATAGAAGGGCGAGTGGACGAAATGGCTGACGTAGCTCCACCAGTTTTCATAGCCGGGGTTGAGCGTGATCGCGGGCCCCAGGGAGGCCGTCATCTCGTCCATCCAGATCTCGCCGATCCGCTCGACCGGCAGTTCGCCCGCGGCCCGCTCGTCGTGGAAGCGGGTCTCGAAGCGGTGGAAGGCGATCTGGCGCACCACGGTGTTCAGCCCGTCCTCGATCCGCCCGGCCAGCAACCCGCGCTGCTCGGCCTTCGGCGCGGTCTTCAGCAGCCGGTCGAAGGTCAGGCCCTCGGCAAAGATCGAGGCTGTCTCGGCGAGAGTCAGAGGCGTGTCGGCCAGCAGGCTCCCCTGCCCCGCCGCCAGGGTCTGGTGCACGCCATGCCCCAGCTCATGCGCCAGGGTCAGCACGTCGCGCCGCTCGCCCATCCAGTT
>CAZFQC010000207.1:3148-4570 GCA_964520795.1 uncultured Brevundimonas sp. | reverse complement strand
AGGCCGCCGAAGCCCTGATGGCCCTGGCCTCGCGGCTGCGCGCGGCGGGGCGGGCGGACGAGGCGGCGCAGGCCTATCGCCAGCTGCTGGCGATCCGCCCCGACCTGCCGGACAGCTGGTACAACCTGGCCCTGATGGAGCGTCAGTCCGGCCGGTTCGAGGCGGCGCTGAAGGCCTATGACGAGGCGTTGCGCCGCGGCGTGTCCGGGCCGGAAGAAGCGTGGCTGAACCGCGGCGTGATCCACGCCGACGATCTGGGCCGGCCCGATCTGGCGCTGGCCGATCTGGAGGCGGCGCTGGCCGTGGCGCCCGACTGGCTGCCGGCCTTGCTCAATCTGGGCAATCTGCACGAGGACATGGGGCGGCGCGAGGCGGCGGCGGAGGCCTATTCAAGGGCGCTGGCGGTGGCCCCGGGGCATCCGGTGGCGCTGGCGCGGGCGGCGGGGCTGGCGCGGTTGACCGGCCCGGACGATCCGGTGATCGCGCAGCTGCGGGCGGCGGTCGCCCGGCCGGGCCGGCCGGCGGAAGACCGGGCGGAGCTGGGCTTTGCCCTGGGCCGTGCGCTCGATCAGGTGGCGTCCTGGGACGAGGCCTTCGCCGCCTATGCCGCGGCCAACGCCGCCAGTCGGGCGGCGGACCCCGCGGGTGCGCGCTACGACCGCGCGGCGCATGAACGGTTCATTGACAGCCTGATCGCGGCCTTCCCTTCGCCGGCCGCTCCGGCTGTGGATGACGGAACGGGGCCGATCTTCATCTGTGGCCTGTTCCGGTCGGGCTCGACGCTGGTTGAGCAGATCCTGGCCGGACACAGCCGGGTCACCGGCGGGGGGGAGCTGGGGCTGGTCCCCGGACTGGCGCGGGCGATCGCCGGCTATCCGCAGGCCATGGCGACCGCCGGCCCCGACGCCATCGCGCAGCTGCGCGGCCTCTATCTCGGCGGGCTCAGGACGGCGCGGCCGGTCGCCGATGTGGTCACCGACAAGCGGCCGGACAATTTCCTGCACATCGGCCTGATCCGGGCGATGTTCCCGAACGCCCGCATCGTCCACACAGTGCGGGAGCCGCTGGATGTGATCCTGTCCAACTGGTTCCTGCATCTGGACCGGTCGATGGCGCATGCGCTGGACCTCGAGGACCTCGCCCACTGGCACGGGCAGTATCAGCGGCTGATGCGGCACTGGAAGGCGCTGTATCCCGACATCCTCGACGTGGACTATGACGCCCTGGTCGCCGACCCGCGCCCGGCGGTGGAGCGGTTGCTGGCTCATTGCGGGCTGGCGTGGGAGGAGGCGGTGCTGGACTTCCACAAGACCGCCGCCCCGGTGCGCACCGCCAGCGTCTGGCAGGTGCGGGAACCGCTCTATCAACGCTCGTCGGGGCGCTGGCGGAACTATGAGCGGCATCTGGACGGGGTGCGGGCGG
>CAZFQC010000207.1:0-3048 GCA_964520795.1 uncultured Brevundimonas sp. | reverse complement strand
CTCGACAAGTCCCAGATGGCCGAGAACATCGGCGCGGTGGCGCGGGTGATGGCCAATTTCGGGCTGGCGGAGCTGCGGCTCGTCGCGCCGCGCGACGGCTGGCCGCAGGAGCGGGCCTGGGCCACGGCCTCGGGGGCCGACTGGGTGCTGGAGGGGATCCGGGTGTTCGACAGCGTGGCGGACGCCGTCGCCGATCTGAACACCGTCTTCGCCACCACGGCGCGGCCGCGCGAGACGCGCCAACCGGTGCGGACGCCGCGCGAGGCGGCGCGGGTGCTGTATGACGACCGCGCCTCGGGCCTTGGTGTCGGCCTGCTGTTCGGCGGCGAACGGGCAGGGCTGGAGACCACGGACATCGCCCTGTGCCAGGGCATCGTCACCATCCCCATCGACCCTCGCCACCAGAGCCTGAACCTGGCCCAGGCCGTGGCGCTGAACGCCTATGAGTGGCGGACCCTGGTGCTGGATGCCCCGCCGCCGAATTTCCGCGAGGCCGAGCCGCCGGCGTCAGGGGCGCTGATGCTGGGGATGTACGAGCATCTGGAGAAGGAACTGGATGCGGCCGGTTTCTTCCATCCGCCCGAGAAATTCCGCTCGATGAGCCAGAACCTGCGGGTGATGCTGGGCCGGGCCGCCTTCACGGCACAGGAGGTCGCGACCTTCCGGGGGGTGATCACCGCCCTGTCCCGGGGGCGGGGAAGGGTCCTCGAACGTCTGGCCCGCCAAACCGTCGACAAGGACTGAGCGCCGAAATGCCGGACCGGGTCTTCTCCATCGCCGACCTGCGAAGACAGGCCCGCCGCCGCCTGCCGCGCCCGATCTTCGACTATATCGATGGCGGCGCGGACGACGAGGTGGCGCTGGCCAATAATGCCGACGCCTTCGGTCGTTATCAGATCATGCCGGACGTTCTGGTCGATGTGTCGACGATCCGGACGGAAACGCGGCTGTTCGGCCAGCCCGCGGCCTGGCCCCTGATGCTGGCGCCGACGGGGCTGACGCGGATGTTCCACCCCGGTGCCGAGGCGGCGGTGGCGCGGGCGGCGGCCCGGCATGGCCTGCCCTATGCGCTCTCGACCATGGGCACGACGCGGATCGAGGACTGGGCGCGGGATTTCGCGGGACCGCGGGTGTTCCAGATCTATGTGTTCAGGGATCGCGGCCTGACAGCGGAGTTCGTGCAGCGCTGCAAGGCCGCGGGGGTGGATGGCCTGGCCCTGACCGTCGATACGCCGGTGGCGGGCAATCGGGAGCGGGATCATCGAAACGGTCTGTCGCTGCCGCCGCGTCTGACGCTGTCGAGCCTGCTGAGCTTCGCCCTGCATCCGGGCTGGTCGCTGCCGGCGCTGGCGGGCGACCAATTCGATCTCGCCAACGTCAGCCACCGGGTCGATGCCCTCGCCGGGCGGTCGATGAGCCTGTTCGACTATATCGGGTCGCAGTTCGACCGGACCGTCACCTGGAAGGACGTCGAATGGCTGGCCGCCGAATGGGGCGGGCCGCTGTCGATCAAGGGGGTGATGACCCCGGAGGATGCGAAGCGCGCCGTCGCCAGCGGGGCGACCGGGGTGATGCTGTCCAACCACGGCGGCCGGCAGCTCGACGCCGCGCCGGCCCCCGTCGACCAGATCGCCGCCGTGCGCGAGGCGTTGGGCGACGGGCCGGAGATCATCTGCGACGGCGGGGTGCGGCGCGGGTCCGATGTGGTCAAGGCCCTGGCGCTGGGCGCGGACGGCTGCTCGATCGGCCGGCCCTATCTCTACGGCCTTGCGGCGGGCGGCGAGGCGGGTGTCGACCGCGCCCTGACGATCCTGCGCGATGAGTTCGAGCGGACGCTGACGCTGATGGGCGTGAATGATGTGGCGCGGCTGGAGCGGAGGCATGTCCAGACTGCATCCGCGCCTTGGCGCGGCGAGAGTCGTCCTGCTAGCTAGCCGCAGACAACAGGAGCAAGGCCCCCATGAAAACCCGCGCCGCCGTCGCCTTTGAGGCCAAACGTCCGCTGGAGATTGTCGAGGTCGATCTGGAGGGGCCGCGCGCCGGGGAGGTGCTGGTCGAGATCAAGGCGACGGGCATCTGCCACACCGACGCCTATACGCTGGACGGTCTGGACAGCGAGGGCATCTTCCCGTCGATCCTGGGCCACGAAGGCGCGGGCGTTGTGGTCGAGGTGGGCGCAGGCGTGACCTCGGTGGCGGTCGGGGACCATGTGATCCCGCTGTACACGCCCGAGTGCCGGCAATGTAAAAGCTGCCTCAGCCGCAAGACCAATCTGTGCACCGCCATCCGCGCGACCCAGGGCAAGGGGCTGATGCCCGACGGCACCTCGCGCTTCAGCTACAAGGGGCAGGCGATCGCCCACTATATGGGCTGTTCGACCTTCTCGAACTTCACCGTCCTGCCCGAGATCGCCCTGGCCAAGATCCGCAAGGACGCGCCGTTCGCCAGCGCCTGCTATGTCGGCTGCGGCGTGACCACGGGCGTGGGCGCGGTGGTCAATACGGCCAAGGTGGAGCCGGGCGCCAACTGCGTCGTCTTCGGCCTGGGTGGAATCGGGCTGAACGTCATCCAGGGGCTGAAGATGGTCGGGGCCGACATGATCGTCGGCGTGGACATCAACGACACCAAGGAAGAGTGGGGCCGCCGCTTCGGCATGACCCATTTCGTCAATCCGAAGAACGTCTCCGACGTCGTCGCCCATCTTGTCGAGATGACCGGCGGCGGGGCCGACTACACCTTCGACTGCACCGGCAACACCACGGTGATGCGTCAGGCGCTGGAGGCCTGCCATCGCGGTTGGGGCGAGAGCATCGTCATCGGCGTGGCCGAGGCGGGCAAGGAGATCGCCACCCGCCCGTTCCAGCTGGTCACCGGCCGGGTCTGGCGCGGCAGTGCCTTTGGCGGGGCGCGCGGGCGGACCGACACGCCGCGGGTCGTCGACTGGTACATGGACGGCAAGATCGAGATCGATCCGATGATCACCCATACCCTGCCGCTGGAGCGGATCAACGAGGCGTTCGACCTGATGCATGCGGGGGAGAGCATCCG
>CAZFQC010000206.1:0-4574 GCA_964520795.1 uncultured Brevundimonas sp. | reverse complement strand
TCCCGCCCCTCGACGATCCGCGCCACCGCCATGTCGGCGGTGACATTGCCGATGGTGCGGAAGATGTCCGGCACCACCTCGACCGCCAGCAGCAGGGGCAGGACTTCGAGCGGCAGACCCATGGCCAGGCAGATCGGGGCGATGGAGGCGAAGAAGGACACCTGACCCGGCAGGCCGACGGTGCCGACGCTGATGGCGAGGGCCGTCACCGCGCCGGCGATCAGCACGCCGGGCGTCAGGGGGATGCCGTAGAGGTGGGCGACATAGATGCAGACGGCCAGGTTGGCGACGGTCGAGGTGATGCGGAACACCGCCACCGCCAGGGGCAGGACCAGGCCGGCCGTGGCCGCGGAGACGCCCAGACGCTCGATCGCCCGCTCGACCATGACCGGCAGGCAGGCCAGTGAGGACTGGGTCGAGATGGCCACCACCTGGGCCGGGGCCACGGCGGCGGTGAACCGGCCGAGGGACAGCCGGCCGAAGGCGAGGGCGACGACATAGGTCAGCAGGATCAGGCCGATCAGGCTGAGGCAGACCAGGGCGATATAGTGCCCCAGCACCCCCGCCGCCCCGAGCCCGGTGTGCAGCCCGACCCCGAGGGACAGGGCAAAGACGCCGATCGGCGCGGCCCGCAGCACCCAGTGGACGATGACGATCATGGTCTCGGCCACGGCCTCGAAAAAGACCGTAAGGGGGTGGCGCAGCCGGTCCGGCAGGCGGGTGGTGGCAAAGCCGAAGATGATGGCGAAGACCACGACCCCGAGGATGGCCCCCTCGGCCGCGGCGGCGATGGGGTTGGGCGGCACGAGGGCGGTCAGAAAGGCACCCAGCCCGCCACCGCCGACATTCTCCCGCACCACTTCGTCGCCCGAGGCCCCGGCCAGCAGCAGCCGCGCGCCGTCGGGATCGATCGGCCACAGGGCGTGCAGTCCCTCGGACGCGGCGATGCCATAGACGGTCGCCCCGACCAGAAGCAGGGCAAAGACAACTACGGCCTTCAAGGCCATTCGCCCGGTCGCCGCCGCGTCGGCGATGGAGGCGATGCCGGTGACCAGAAGGGCGAAGACCAGCGGGATGATGGTCATGCGCAGGGCGTTGAGCCACAGCTGGCCCAGCCCCTCGACGAGGGCGATTGTCCCGGTTCCGCCGGGGATGCCGTACGTCTGCGCCGCCGCGCCGGCCGCCAGACCGGCGGCCAGGGCCAGCAGGACGCGCAGGCTGAGGGACGAGAACAGGGCGGCGGTGCGGGACTGGGTCATGCAGGGAGGCTAGGCCGGGTCGCGGCTCCGGTCGAGGCCCGCCGCCAGCCTGGCCGCTGCGGCCTCGATGGAAACAGAGGACAGGTCCGCCAGTACAAGCCGGTCGATCACGAGGCGGGCGCGGTCGGTGCCGGTGCGCTCATAGGCCGGATCATAGTGGGCCTCGATCAGCTGGCGAGCGAGCCCAGCCATCTCTCCCCGGGCGGCCATGGCCCGCCATTCGCTGATGGTCGCCCTGGAATGATGGCGGGGCAAGCGGCCCAGGGCCGTGTCCAGCGCCACGGGATCGGCCGCGATTTCGGCATAGGTCTCGATCGTATGGGCGACGCGGGCCTCGACCGGCGCGGCGATCCCGATCACCGGGGCCGCGGCCATGGCGGCCCACAGGGCGGGCGGGATGACGCGCGCGCCGATCCGGCTGCTCTCGGCCTCGACGACCACCGGCCGGGCCGGGTCAAGCCGCGAGAGGGCGTCCTGCAGCCGGCTCTCGAACCCCTTCTGCGACGGCTGGCCGCCCGGCATGGCGCCGAACAGCGAGCCCCGGTGCGCCGCCAGCGCCTCAAGGTCCAGGGTCTGGACCCCACGATGGGCCAGCGCCGTCAGCAGCGCCGTCTTGCCCGACCCCGTCGGCCCATCCAGCAGGGTCAGGCGGTGCGGCAGGGGGGTGTCATAGAGGGTCGCCGTCACCTGCCGCCGCCAGGTCTGGTAGCCGCCCTCCAGCACCGTGACGGGCCAGCCGATCTGGTCCATCACCGTGACCATGGCCCCCGACCGCTGGCCGCCACGCCAGCAGTAGACGAGGGGCCGGAAGCTCCCGTCACGGTCGGACAGCGCGCCTTCGAGATGCGCCGCGATATTGCGCGCCACCAGGACAGCGCCGCGACGCCGGGCGAGGAATTTGGAGCCCTGGACATATTCGGTCCCGACCGCCGCGCGCTGTTCGTCGTCCAGCACCGGCAGGTTGATCGCACCGGGAATGTGATCCAGCGCGAACTCGCCCGGACTGCGCACGTCGATGATCGCGTCGAACCCGTCGCGGGCGGCGGGCGACAGATCGAGCGTGCGGCGGATCATCCGACCACGCGCACCCGCGGCGGGCCTTCGACCACCCGCCCGACCACGGCGGTCCGGGCGAAGCCCCCGGCCTGCGCCAGGGCCAGCACCGTATCCGCCTGATCCGCCGCGACGGCGATCAGCAGGCCGCCCGAGGTCTGGGGATCGGTCAGCAGGTCGCGCCGCCAGTCCTCAAGCCCGGCCGGCAGCTCGACCCCTTCGCCATAGCTCGCCCAGTTCCGGCCCGAGGCCCCGGTGCGCACGCCGCCCACGGCCAGGGCCTCGACCCCGTCCAGCAGCGGCGGCTGATCGGTCAGCTCGACCGTCAGCCCCGCCCCCCGCGCCATCTCCAGCGCATGGCCCAGCAGGCCGAAGCCGGTCACGTCCGTCACGGCGTGGACCCCCGCCCTGCCCGCCAGCTTCGCCCCGACGGTGTTCAGCCGGGTGGTCGAGTCGATCAGCGCCGCATAGCCCGGTGCGTCCAGCCGCTCCTGCTTGAAGGCCGCGCTCAGCACGCCGACGCCGAGCGCTTTTGTCAGGATCAGCACATCGCCGACCTGTGCGCCGCGATTGGTCAGGACCTGATCCGGATGGACCAGACCCAGGGCGACCAGGCCGTAGATCGGCTCGACACTGTCGATGGAGTGGCCGCCCGCCACGGGAATGCCGGCCGCCGCGCAGACCGAGGCACCGCCCTGCAGGATGCGGCCGATGGTGTCGGTCGACAGAACGCTCACCGGCATGCCGACCAGCGCCAGGGCGAAGATCGGCGTCGCCCCCATGGCGTAGACATCGGACAGGGCATTGGTCGCAGCGATGCGGCCGAAGTCGAACGGGTCGTCGACCACCGGCATGAAGAAATCGGTCGTCGCCACCAGCGCCTGCTGGTCGTTCAGCCGCCAGACCGCGGCGTCGTCGCTGGTCTCGGTGCCGACCATCAGATCGGCGAAGGGTCCAGCCAGCGGCATCCCCTTCAGAATGTCCCGCAGCACCGCCGGGGCCAGTTTGCAGCCGCAGCCGCCGCCGTGGGCGAGGGAGGTCAGGCGGGGTTCGGGCGTGGTCATGTCATGGGCTTAGGGCCAAACCGTCGTCGAACTCAACAGCCGGGCGCTTCGCTTTGGCCGTTGCCAGCCCGCCGCAGCCGGACCAAGGTCGGTGTCTCAAACCGGGGGCGGAAACGATGCGACTTCTTCTTGCGACGACGGCGGCGCTGGCTCTTTTCACGGCCGGGGCGGTCCAGGCCCAGACCGGCTCGACCGATGTCGAGCTGCGCCAGGCCATTGCGCGTGACTATGACGCCAACCTCGGCGCCCTGTTCGACGATTTTCACCGCAACCCCGAACTGTCGGGCCTCGAAGTGCGGACCGCCGGCATCATGGCGGCCCAGCTGACGGCCCTCGGCTATGACGTGACCACCGGCGTCGGTGGAACGGGCGTGGTCGCGGTGCTGCGCAACGGCGACGGCCCGACGGTGATGATCCGCGCCGACATGGACGGCCTGCCGCTGGCCGAACAGTCCGGCCTCGCCAATGCCTCCACCGTCCGCCAGACCGACAGCGACGGCACGGAAAAGCCGGTCATGCACGCCTGCGGCCATGATGTGCACATCACCGCCCTGATCGGCACGGCGCGGCAGATGATGGCCCGGCGGCAGGACTGGTCGGGCACCCTGGTGCTGATCGCCCAGCCCGCCGAGGAACGCATCTTCGGCGCCCGGGCCATGGTCCAGGACGGCCTCTACACCCGCTTCCCCCGCCCCGACATCGCCCTGGCCTTCCACGTCTCGGCCGATCTGGCGACCGGCCTGATCGACCTGCCGCTGGGCATCACCTCATCCAGCTCGGACAGCGTGGACATCCAGGTGCATGGCGTCGGCACGCACGGGGCCTATCCGCACCTCGGCGTCGATCCCATCGTCGTGGCCTCGGCCATCGTGATGAACCTGCAGACCCTGCCCAGCCGCAGCATCAATCCGCTGGAGGGGGCCATCGTCACCGTCGGGTCCTTCCACGGCGGCATCAAGCACAACATCATTTCCGACCGCGTCGACCTGCAGCTGACCGTCCGCGCCGACAATCCCGAGACCCGGCTGGCCCTGCTGGACGGCATCGACCGGGTGGTGCGCGGCACCGCCCTGGCGCTCGGCGTGTCCGAGGATCACCTGCCGACCGTCATCCGCTCGCCGACCGAGACCACGCCCCCGACCATCAATGACGCCGCCACCGCCGCCCGTGTGCGGACCGCCATCGGCGCGGCCATGGG
>CAZFQC010000205.1:0-4590 GCA_964520795.1 uncultured Brevundimonas sp. | reverse complement strand
GGAGATCAGGCCGGAGAGGGTGGTGCGCTGCTGGTTGAAATAGCCGGGGCTCTTCTTCAGCTTTTCCAGGATGTCGTGGGGATGCATGAAACTCCAGTCCGATAGGACCAGAACATGCTCGCGGTCGTAGGCGACCGGATCGGTGCCCGCCGGGTCGATGACGATGGGGCCGTAGTGGCCCATCGCCTCCTGAAGGTTTGAGTGGCTGTGATACCAGAAGGTGCCCGA
Organism: uncultured Brevundimonas sp.; assembly: GCA_964520795.1. Classification (GTDB taxonomy): domain Bacteria; phylum Pseudomonadota; class Alphaproteobacteria; order Caulobacterales; family Caulobacteraceae; genus Brevundimonas. The sequence continues at coordinate 4,362 of CAZFQC010000205.1, read as the reverse complement.
CTGCCTGATGGGGAACTCGTAAACGAAGGTCTCTCGGGCCTTGATGCCTGGGAAGCTGATGCCCGGCACCCCGTCCATCTGGAACGGCACCAGCAGGCCGTGCCAGTGGATCGAGGTATCCTCGTCCAGAGTGTTGGCGACGGACAGGCGGACGTTCTGGCCCTCGTGCAGGCGCAGCAGGGGCGCCGGCAGGACACCGTTGATCGTCACAGCATGGCCGGTTCGTCCGCCAACGGTGAAGGGCGAATGGCCCACGGTCAGGTCGATGTTCGGCCCGGTCAATGTCGGAAGATCGGCCCGTAGACCAGGCGATCCCGTCTGCGCCCAAGCGGGCAGCAGGCCTTGAAGTCCCAGCAGGCCGCCGCCGGCGGCGGCGCCACGGAGAAGCATTCGACGATCTAGGCGTGGGGTGGACATCGGCGAGCAGTTCCTTTGTCGGCTATCAGCCGTTCGTTCAGATACGCATCCCGGCGGCGCGTCCCTTGCGTCAGGTCGCCACAGTCGGCGGGGTCACGGCCTTGTGCACCTTCCCATCATGGCAAGGTCAAGCGTCTTCGCCGGGAGCCCATGCCAAGACCTCCGCCAGCTTCTTGCGCGCGCGGGCGATGCGGGTTTCCACGGCCTTGGGCGTGATGCTGAGGATCGTAGCGATCTCGGCGTGAGACCGACCTTCCAGCGCGGCGAGCAGGAGCGGCGCCTTGAGGGTGTCCGAAAGGTTGGACAAGGCGCGTTGCAGGTTCTCGGCCCTGCGCTGATCATCCAGCCGGGCCTCAGGCGTGGGCGTGTCGTCGCCTACCGTCGTCGCCTCGGGCGCATCCAGACCCATGACCCCGCGCACGACGCGGCGGACGGTGCGCCGACGGCTCCAGTCGCGACATTTGTTCAGGGCGATGGAGCGCAGCCAGACATCGAACGGGCGCGCTGGATCATACCGCCGCACGGCGAGCCAAGCAGACGCGTAGGCTTCCTGAAGCACGTCGTGCGCCTCGGCCTCGTCGCCGACGTAGCGGCGAACAAACCGGTAGAGGTCGGCCTTCGTCGCGGTCATCAAGGCGGTGAAGGCGGCCCGGTCTCCGGCTGCCGCGCGGGCTTCTATGCTCTGCTCAATTCCCACGCGCGGCGCTTAGCCGGCGTCGTCGCGCAGGCCATCGACGACCGCTGCGTCGAAGACCTCGGCCTGGGCCGGGGTAAGCACCGACCGCATTTCGAAGACATGGGCGATCGTCGCCTTCTGGAGGTCCCCCATCGCCGAATGGAAATGATCGACTGCCGCCTGGACCTGTGGCGTGTCACCGTCGCTCGCGGCGATGGCGGCGGCCAGTTCGCGATTGGCGGCGCGAACCTCAGCCTCCAGCGCGGGGCGCTGAGCGGCGAAGCGAGCTTCGATGGCGTCAAGGCGACGATCCTGCTCCGGGCTCAGGTTGAGTTGTTCATGAACAACGCTGTGCAAGCTGGGCGGCTGCCGCTCCCGCATGACCCAGGTCGCGCTTACCCACGTCGCCGCCCCGCTGGCCAAGGCCGCCAGGATCGCCGTGACGACGATGGACTTCCAGGTGGCCCTCATCCTTCGACGTCCAGACCGGCGAGTGGTGACAGGCCGGCCGACACGGTGAAGATCCGCATCTCCGATGGCTCCGGTCGAGGCGCCAGCAGCATCAGGCCTCCGTTCGTGACGCCGATCACGAGCGCAAGCGCCACGGCGGCGGCCCGGACCTGACCCATGCGGGCACGCTCCCGAAGCTGGCCTATCCGCGCCCAGACAGCGTCTTCCATGCCTGCAAGCCGCGTGGAATCCGCCTGTGTGACCGTCCCGATCAGTCTGTTCATATCGTCAGTCATCGCGCACCTGCATCACGCCCCTTCTGCCATACGCGCCCGCTTCACCTTCCCCTCGCGAGGGGATGAGCCGTCGCCCGCGTAGATACCAGAGAACGACCGGGAACAGGCCTGTCGTCTGGGGGATCGATGTGAGCGACAGGTCAGGCCCGGTAAGGGTTCCTTTTCCCGACGTGCTCCATCCGCTCACCAGCGTGAGGTTCTTCCTCGCGCTTGGCGTCGTGTTGTTCCACTACCAGCTCTATTGGGCGCTGCCGGTGGAAAGCGCGGGCTTGTTGAACCGCGCCCGGCTGGGGGTGGACGTCTTCTTCATCCTGTCGGGCTTCATCCTGACGCACGTCTATCTACAAGGGGACCGGCCGCTGGACTATAGGCGGTTCCTGGCGGCGCGGTTCGCGCGGATATATCCGGCGCACCTCGTTATCCTTCTGGCGATGCTAGGGCTCGTTTTGGCGTCGCCGCTGTTTGGTGTCGGATTGGAGCCGGGTCGGTTCAACCCCGCCGACTTCGCCACCACTCTGCTGCTCGTGCAGGCCTGGTTTCCTCGCGAGACCTTAGCCCTCTGGAATGGACCGGCATGGTCGCTGTCTGCGGAGTGGTTCGCCTATCTGGCATTCCCGGCTTACGCCGCCTTGGCCTTGCGGCTGCGGGCGAGGCCGTGGGTCATCATCGGCCTTGCAGCGATCGTGTTTGTCGCCCTCGACGCCTTCTACCGCGACCAGTTCGGACGGGTTCTGCCTCGGGCCGAGGACAGCCTGGGCATCCTGCGCATCATCCCTGAATTCCTCTTCGGAATAGGCCTCTACTACCTCGGTCAGCGTTGGACCGTCTCAGCGCGGATATCCGTCATGGGCGCTCTGGTGGCGACGGTCGCGCTACTCGCTCTCATGCAGATCGGCGCTGACGACCGGATTATCGTCGCGGCGGCAGGTCCATTCATCCTCGCCCTCGCCTTATTGGCAAAGGCGGATATTCGGAACTTTTTGTCTCACCCCGTCGCGCTGTTCGCTGGCGAAGCATCGTTTGCCCTCTACCTCGTCCACATCCCCATCCTGATGGTCTGGCGCAACGCGGCTCAGGCGTTTGCTGGTTTGCCGGGCGACTACAGGATGGGTGTGAGGGAACTGGCGGCTATGCTGCTGTTGACGCTCGCCGCCGCCGCAGCCATCCATGTCTTCGTCGAGCGGCCCGGTCGCCGGCTGCTCAGGGCGTGGGTGGCACCGAAGCGCGCCGACCCTGTCGAGGCCAGACGATCCGTTCACAGCGATCAGGGAGAACCTTTGTGAACCCCGCCGACCTGAACCGTCGCCTGCTGCTGGGCGCGGCCATGCTCATCGGCATGACCGGATCAGCCTGCGCCCAGACGCGCCCGTCGAGGAACCTGGCAGTCTTCAAGACGCCGACCTGCGCCTGCTGCGACGCATGGATCGCGCACATGCGCGAGGCGGGCTTCACCACCACCATCACCGTTCTTCCGAGCCTGCAATCGGTGCGAAGCAGTCGGGGAATGCCGGATGCATTGGCCTCCTGTCACACCGGACTGATCGACGGCTATCTGGTCGAGGGCCATGTGCCGGCTCAGGACGTCATCCGCCTTCTGGCCGAAAAGCCGACCGCCGTGGGTCTTGCGGTGCCGGCCATGCCGCTGGGCTCGCCAGGCATGGAAACACCCCAAGGGCACAAGGATCCCTTCGAAACGCTGCTGGTGCTCCAGTCTGGAGCCGTCCGCGTGTTCGCTCGCCACAACCAACTGGCCTGACGCGGATCGCGCCCAGCCTTCTCAGATCACCCACAAATCGGAGCCTACAATGTCCCGCACATCCCTCGCCGTCGTCCTTTCACTGGCGGCGCTTACGGCGACGCCCGCCTTGGCCCAGGATCACGCCCATGGTCATGACCAGGCCGCAGGCTCGGTTGCCGCCGAAGCGGGGGGCGCGGCCACGGCTGTCGATGCATTCCATGCCGCGCTCAAGGCAGGCGACACAGCCGCTGCGCTGGCCTTGATGTCGCCGGATGTGACGATCTTTGAAGAAGGCGGCGCGGAACGATCACGCGACGAATATGCGTCTCATCACCTGGGTTCGGATGCCGCCTTCGCCGCTGCGTCCGAGGCGACGGTGGCGCGCAGGTCGGGATGGGCTGACGGCGACGTCGCCTGGATCACCACTGAAGGCCGCACCACGGGTCAGTTCAATGGCCGCGCCGTGGATCGCCTCACGACCGAGACCATGGTGTTGAAGCGGCACGCCGATGGCTGGCGCATCCACCACATTCACTGGTCGTCGCGCGCCCCGAGGTAGCGGTATCCCGACATCAAAGGCGAAGACACCCGCCCTTTCGGGCGGGCGTCCCTGATCAGGCGATCAGCAGCAGCTGCAAGCTTCTGCGCACGCCGCGATGGCGTCACAGCAAGCGCACACGGCCTGAGCCACGGCGTCCGGCGCAGCCGCAAAGGCGGCGGAACCGGAAGCCAGCAGCACCAGGGCTGCGATGGTGAGAGTGCGTTTCATGGTTTTGATCTCTGTT
>CAZFQC010000204.1:0-4596 GCA_964520795.1 uncultured Brevundimonas sp. | reverse complement strand
GCAGGCGGTCGGTCAGGTCGAGGTTGACGTCGGCGAAGCCGGCCCAGCTCTCGGTTTCCACCTGGCCGTTGGTGCCGATCACGATGCCGGCGTTGGCCAGGATGGTGTCGAAGGCGCCTTCGGCATGGCCGTCCAGATAGAAGAAGCCGGCCACGCCCTGGATCCGGTCGAAGTCGAACAGGAACTGGAATTCCTGGGTGAACTGGTCGTCGGCGTAGAAGCCCGGGATGTCCAGGGTCGCCGCCGGGGTGTTGTCGAAGTCGATGACCGTGGTGGTCTCGCCTTCGCGCCAGGCCGAGATCGACTTGAAGGTCCAGTTGTCGTTCAGGTCGACCTGGATCGTGGCCGAGGCACCCTGGCTCATGACCGAGTTGTCGTCGCCGATGCCGGCGTTGGTGTCGTAGACGTCAGCCAGGATCGCGCCGGCCGGGGTGGCACCGGCGAGCAGACGGCTGCCGTGGCGGGGATTGGAATCGTCCTCGACCCGGTCATAGGCCAGACGGACCGAGATATTGCTGGTGGGCTCGAACTCGGCGCTCAGGCGACCGGCCAGAACGTCCTTGTTGTAGTGTTCGGCGCCGGTGTTGATGTTGGTGCCGTAACCGTCGCGCTGATAGGAGGCGATGGCACCGCCGACGCGGAAATTGTCGGCCAGCGGAATGCTGCCCACGGCCATCAGGTCGATCTGGTTGTAGCTGCCGTAGGCGCCGCGCAGGGTCAGTTCCGGATCGCTCGACAGGCCGTTGGTCACGTATTTGATCGCGCCGCCGACGGTGTTGCGGCCGTACAGCGAGCCTTGCGGGCCGCGCAGGACCTCGATGCGCTGGACGTCATAGATGTCGAGAACGGCACCCTGCGGACGGGCCACATAGACGTCGTCGACATACAGACCTACGCCGGGCTCGAAGCCCCACAGCGGATCCTGCTGGCCGACGCCGCGGATGAAGGAGATCAGGGTCGAGTTCGAACCGCGCGCGACCTGGACGGTGGCGTTCGGGGTCTGCTGCTGCAGGGCGGTGATGTCCGAGGCGCCGGTCTGCTCCAGACGCTCCTCGCCGAGGGCCGACACCGAGATCGGCACGTCCTTCAGCAGTTCGTCGCGGCGGCGGGCGCTGACGACGACGTCGTCCAGCGAGGAGACGCCGTCCTGCGGCGCTTCCTGGGCCATGGCGAAGGTGGAGAGCGCGCTCCAGGCGGCCCCGGCAAGCAAGGCGGTCTTGACGTAGCGGTTCATATTTAGCCCCAGTCCTGTGAATTCCAGCCCGATGACGCTTTTTATTCAGCGTTCAATGATTTTCTGGAAGGTAGCCGTTTTCACCCGCCTGTCAAACAGTGCCACTTGCGCCGCATCACGGGCGGGCCGACCTGTGGCGCCGTTGCACAGGCGGGGTGATGCGGCCTAGCCTCTGCGTCATGACCAAGCTCGACGCTCCGATCGCCAAGCGCGGCCGCCCGCCCAAGGCCAGGGCCGCCGGCACGGCCGATACCCGGGACCTGATCCTGGATGCGGCCGAGGACCTGTTCTCCAAACACGGCTTCTATGGCGTCACCATTCGCGAGGTGGCGCGCGAGGCGGGGGTCGATACGGCCCTGGTTCACTACTATTTCGGGGCCAAGCGCGGCCTGTTCGACGCGGTCTTCCTGCGCCGGGCCGAGGTCTGGAACAACGAGCGGGTCGACGCGATCAACCGCTACGCCGCCGAGGCGGGCGAGGGCATGACGCTGGAAGGCCTGTTCGAGGCGTTCCTCCGGCCGCCCTTCCAGTGGTCCATGAAGGGCGGGCCGGGTTGGAAACACTATTCGGCGCTGGTGGCCCAGACCAACGCCAATCCGACCTTCGGCGGCGAGACCATGGCCCGCTATTATGACCCGGCGATCCGGCGGCTGATCGAGCTCATCAAGCGGATCATGCCGGACGCCCGCGAGGTCGACCTCTACTGGGCCTATCACAACCTGTCGGGCGCACTGACGCTGACCCTCGGCGAGACCGGGCGACTGGACCGTCTGTCGGGCGGCCTGTGCCGGTCCGGCGATCTGGAAAGCGCCTGCGACTATATGGTGCGGTTCGCGGCGGCGGGGTTCCGCGCGGTCTGCAAGCCGGACCAGGTCTAGCCGAAGAAGACCTCCCACATCAGGCGACCGGGGAGGAAGGTAAAGGCGCCGGCGATGATCAGGCCGCCGATGAAGGTCCATGTCATGCCGCTGGCGTGACGGGCGACCCGCCCCCTGCGGATGGCGAACAGGGCCATGGGCAGGGCGATCAGGGTCCAGCCGCTCAGCAGGTGGATCAGGGAGAAGGAGCCCGGGTTCACCTGGCGAATGAACAGGGAGCTGATCGCGACGGTCAGCATGGCGACGACCCAGGTCCAGCCGATCAGCCTGTGCACGCCCGTACCCTTGATCCCCACCAGCTGGACCGTCCCGAGCAGGAGGGCGGTCAGGGCGGCGGCGATATGGAGCTGGATCACCCGGGGCTGGCGGGCCAGCAGGGCCCAGTCCGGGGCGTGGGCGAAGGTCGATGCGATCACCAGCGCCAGGCCGGCACCGCCGGCGACGACGGCGAGCAGCAGGAGGCGACGGGCGGGAAAGGTGGCGGCGGTTGCGGGGCTGTGAGGGCTCACGAAGGTCTCCTGCGGGTGCGTCGTGTTTGGAGGGACGGCGACGTGTCCGCCAGAGTCGCATGGGCCGCGGCGATCACAGATGCGCGCTTCAATCCCGGCCCGTTTCGTGATCTCAAGGAGACCGGACAGACCAGGCGGACAGGGGGCCCTCCAGCATGAGCGCGCGCGAGCCGACACAGGATGTCGTGCGGATCCCCATTGATCGCGGGCTGCTGCGCGGCCTCGGCGTGGCGCTCTCCGCCGGCGTGCTGCTGGCCCTGACCGAGGCGTTCGGCACGGGCGGGACCTCGCTGCTGTTCCGGCTGGGATACTGGCTCCCGCTGATGCTGATCGGCGCGGGCTGGGGGCATCTCTGCTCCCTGCTGGTCGAGCGGTATGTCGACATGGACCGGCGTCCCATAATGGCGGTCGTGGCGCTGACCCTGGTGATGTCGGGGCCGCTGGTGGTGTTTGTCTGGGCCTTTACCGGCTGGTTCTTCGATGACGACCGGTCCCTGGAGCTGGCCATTCTGCCGGGTTTCATCGGGCCGGTCCTGGTCCTCACCGGCACAATCAGCGCCCTGAATGTCTTCCTGGCGCGCACGCCGGTGCAGACCCACGCCGCGGCGCCGGGGGCGAAGCCGGCGCGGTTCATCGACCGGCTGCCGTTGAAGTTGAGGGGTGCGACCATCCGGGCGGTCCAGTCCGAGGACCATTATCTGCGCATCCACACCGACCGGGGCTCGGATCTGATCCTGATGCGGATGTCCGACGCCCTGGCCGAACTGGAGGGGCTGGAGGGCGCCCAGACGCACCGGAGCTGGTGGATCGCGAAGGACGCCGTCCGGGGCGTCAGCCGCGGCGACGGCCGGGCGACCCTGACGCTGGAGGGCGGCGTCGAGGCCCCGGTCAGCCGGCGCTACGCAAAGGCCTTGCGCGACGCCGGCTGGTACTGAGGCCCCCATCTAGCCCGCCCAGACGCCATGGAAGCCGGCCGGCAGGGCCACGTCGGCGCGCCAGCTGGCGACCGGGCCGTCGGCCACGCGGGCGGCGTCGAAGGCGTGCAGCTCGGTGACGCCCTCGGCGAGATTGATCGACGGGGCGATCAGCCAGGCGTCGGCTTCGTCGGAGCCGCGCGGCACGATGACGGCCTCCTCGACGATCTGGGTGTCGCCGAAGGTGAAACCGTCGGAACGGCCGCTGTTCCAGTCCCAGGTCGCCAGGCCCGTCGGCAGCGGCCGGTCCGGGCGTTCGCCGGCGACGTGGACGGTCAGGCGGCGCGCAAGACCGGCGCGGCGCGGGTCGCTTTTCGGGAACTCGGCCGTGACGCCGGAGGAGACCATTTCGGCGCGGCCGTCGGTGTGCAGGGTGATCAGGTTCAGCACGGCATGCTCGCCGGGCACCAAGCCGCGCTGTTCGATCAGGACGCGGGCGCCCGCGATGGCGAAGGCCACATCCTTGCCGGCGGCGACGTCAAAGCGGATCGCGCCCGACCCATCCTCCCAGGCGTCGCCGAGGTGGAAATAGCTGAAGGTCGGCAGCTCGAAGATCCGGCGGCGCGAGAGGTCGGCCTTGTCGATGACCAGGACCTGGGTCCCCATCTCCGGCTTCCAGGCGAACTGGCTGGCGTAGGGCATGCCGCGGTGGTCGAAGACCCAGGGCTGCAGCACGATGATCAGGTGCCGGGCCGTGGCGGTGAAGTCGTGCATATAGCTGGCGCGCGGCAGGTCGACGACCTGGGCCGTATGCAGGCTTCGGTCGGCGTTCAGCCGCCAGACGATGGCCTGGTCGCCATTCAGGCCGATGTTCCAGATCGTGCCGTCGGGGTCGTAGCGCGGGTGGGCCTGGAAGGGCATGCCCTTGAGGTCGTCGCGCAGGGTGACGAACCGCTTCGTCGACAGGTCCGAGGCCGACATGGCCATGGGCGCGCCCCCTTCCCAGAGGGCCCAGACCTCGTCGCCGGCCACCATGACGGCGGTGTTGGCCGCATTGGCGT
>CAZFQC010000203.1:0-4688 GCA_964520795.1 uncultured Brevundimonas sp. | reverse complement strand
CAACCGCCTGGTCGTGTTCGGCGACAGCCTCAGCGACAACGGCAACCTGTACGCCGCCACCGGCAACACCACGCCGACCTCGCCGCCCTATTTCCAGGGCCGGTTCTCGAACGGTGCTGTGTTTACCGAACTGCTCGGCTTCAACGTCGGGCGCTCGGCGCTCGGCGCGCCGGTTACCGGCAGCATCAACTATGCTTACGGCGGCGCCCGCACTGACAGCTCCGCCTTCCCGCCCGGCATGCGCAACCAGCTGCTGGCCTATACCGGGGGCGGCGGTACCTTCGGCGCGAACGACCTGGTCAGCATCCTCGGCGGTGCCAACAATATCTTCCAGGGCCTGCCGGCTGCCGGTATGTCGCCCAACCCCACCGGTACCATCGCTCCGGTCGTCTCCGCCGCGGCGGCTGACATGAATTTCCTCGTCAACAGCATCGCGGCCGCCGGTGCCGGCACCATCCTCGTCGGCAACATTCCCAGCCTCGGAAGCGCGCCGCAGTTCCGCGGCACCGCCGCAGCTCCGTTGGCGGAATTCGCCGGGACCTCGTTCAACAGCGCCCTGCTCAACGGCCTGATGGCGACCGCCGCGGCCCGTCCGGGGACCAACATCATCCTGTTCGACATCTACAAGGTCGGCGCGGCGCTGACGGCAAACCCGGCGGCCTTCGGCCTGACCAATGTGACCGACGCCTGCTTCAACGGCGTCACGGTCTGCGCAACACCCGGCACCTATCTGTTCTGGGACGGCGTGCACCCGACCGCCGCCGGCCACCAGCTGATTGCCCGCCTGGCCAATGACTACCTCTACTATGGCGACATCGGTGCCCAATCGGCGGTCCAGGCCGAAACCGGCTTCCGCCAGCGCGAGGACCTGCTGGACCTCGCCAGCGAGGGCATGTCCGGTCGGGCTGACTGGGAAGCCGGCACCCACATGACCTTCGGTGCCATCGCCGACAGTGTCGAGACCGACGCCCGGGGAACCGTGGCGGCTTCGGAGACCACCGGCTGGGGTGCCCGGTTCGGCCTGGATCACGTCATGTCGCCCGGTGCCCGCTTCGGTTTCGCGGCGACCTACCGCACGGCCGAAGTCGAGGCCGGAGCCATGGCCCTCGACGTCGAATCCTACGCCTTCGACATCTACGGCGGCTGGCGTTCGGGCGGTCATTTCATCAACGCGACCGTGGGTGGTTCGGTCGACCACTATGACGACATCACCCGCGTCACCTCCCTCGCCCCGATCATCCACACCGGCGAAACCACCGGCGGCAGCCTCGGCGCCCGCGTCCAGGGCGGCTTCTGGATGGATATGGGCGGCATCGGCCTGTCGCCGCGGGTCGCGGTCAACTGGGTTTCGACGGACGTCAACGGCTATATCGAACAGGGTCCGGCGGCCCAGTACAGCTACCAGGACCGTACCGTCCAGGCCGCCAGCGGCGAGATCACCCTGCGGGCTGAAGGCGGCGGCGACGGCATGACCTTCTTCGTCGAGGGCGGCTATCGCGACAGCTTCGGCGACAGCAGCGACGCGGTCCGCACCGGGATCGCGGCCAACCCGGCCCAGATCCTGGCCCGCGAGGTCGAGGATCCGTTCGGCGGCTCCCTGATCGCCTCGGCCGGCGTCGACACCCACTTCGGCCCGGTCAAGATGACGCTCGGCTATCGCGGCCGCTTCGGCGACATGGCCGACAGCCATGTCGGGGCCATCAACTTCAGCCTGCCGCTGCAGTAGACCTCAAACCACCGACCGGAACAGGGCGCGCGGTTTTCGGACCGCGCGCCTTTTTCGTGCCCGGCCTGCGACGACCTGCCGCCCCCGGGCGCCCCAAAGTCGCCCCATCGAGTCCTGAAACCGCGCTCTTCCGGTCGCTGGCCGCAGTGTGTCGCTCGTTGCGGCCGCCGGCGCCCCCTTCCCGCTCGTTGAGCCGAAGACGGAGCCGACGCCGCCATGCGACGCCTGTTGCCGACCGCCCGGTCGTTCCTCATCCATTCGGGCCAGGCCGCCAGCCTGGCGGGCGTCGCCGTGCTGGCCATGGCCGCCGCGCCACTCGCCGCCACCGACGACCTCGCGCCCCCTGATGCCGTCGCCGTCCCGGCGGCCCCGCCCATGACGGCCGTGGCCGAGCCGGCCGGTCCCGTCACCCGCCAGATCGCCTTCGAGGCTCCGGTCCGGGATTATGCGATCAACTCCCCCTTCGGCCTGCGTCGCCTGCCGGGTCAGGCCGCCCGCAACCACGAAGGCGTCGAGATCGCGGCACCCCACGGCACCGGCGTCTATGTCGCGGCCGAGGGTTCGGTCCTGCGCACCGGCTACGATGCCGCCGGCTACGGTCGGTTCGTCGAAATCCGCCACCCGAACGGCATGACCACCCTGTACGGCCACCTCAGCCGGCTGGACGTGGCCTCGGGCGACAGACTCGAGGCCGGGGCCCGGATCGGCCTCGTCGGCTCCACCGGCCGGTCGACCGGCCCGCACCTGCATTTCGAAGTCCGGCGTGGCGAGCACCAGATCAATCCGGTCAAGGTCATGGGCCGCAGCTTTGAGGTGGTCGTGGCTGCCTGATGGCGGGCCGGGTTGCCGCCCACGGTTTCTTCACGCCTTGGCCCCAGACTGAGCGTCGAAGGGGGGCACCTTGGACCACATCCTGTACTCCATCACGACAGAGCACGATGCCCGCTGGCTTCTGGCCGCCGGCCTGATCTGCGTACTCGGGATGGCGAGCGCGATGCACCTTCTTGCGACGGCGCGCGTCCAGGCGGGCCACCGGCGCCGGAACTGCGTTCTGCTGGCCGCCGTCATTTCCGGGGTGGCCGTTTTCACCACCCATTTCGTCGCCTTGCAGGGATATCAGCCCGGGCAGGAGATCCGCTACGCCCTCGGGCCGACCATCGGGTCGTTTTCGCTGGCCATCGGCAGTTTCAGTGTCGCAGCCGTGATCGTCATGCTTCGCCCGAGCCCACTCTTCCGTGGCGGAGCGGCGCTTGTTGCCCTGGGCGGAGTCGCGGGAATGCATTTTCTCGGGATCTCGGGGCTGCGGCTGGCGGGCACGGTCAGTTGGGAGCCCGGCCTGGCCTCCGTCGCAGTTGGCGGGGCACTCGCAATCGCCATGATGACCGGAGGACTCGTCTATGGGCCCGGCCTGATGCGCATTCTGGCGACGGCCGTGGGCGGGTCGGTCGCGGTGGGCTTCCTGCATTTTACAGCCATGGGCGCGATGGTGATCAGACCAAGGCCCACGGTCGATACCACCCTTGCCGTCTCCGGCGGCGTCATGACCGGCGTGATTGTGGCCATGGTCCTGGTGATCGTGGGCGTAGCCGCCGTGATTGCCTGGACAAGCTGGGCCTCGCAGTCGGGTGCGCTGAGGCGGCTCCGTGAAGCCATGGACGCCATGCCGGACGGCATGGCCTACTATGACGCACAGGATCGGTTGGTGTTGTGGAACCAACGCTATGAAGAGCTGGTTCCCGAGCTGTCCCCGATGCTCAGGGCAGGTATTACCTTCAGGGAGATCATCGAGATCGGCCTCGCGCGGGATCTTTATTCAGACGCACGGGGGCGGCAGGCCGAGTGGTTCCAGGACCGGCTCGAGTCGCGCCAGGCCCTGACCACCACCCGGGAGCAGCAGCTGGCTGACGGGCGCTGGGTTCGGGCCTCCGACCGCCGCACTGCGGCCGGCGGAATCGTCACCGTCTGCACGGACATCACCGACCTCAAGAACGACGCCCGCGCCCTGGCAGAGGCACGAGACGTGGCCGAGTCCGCCAGCAGCGCCAAGAGTCAGTTTCTGGCCAATATGAGCCATGAGATCCGCACCCCCCTGAACGGGGTGATCGGCGTGGCCCAGGCCCTGGCCAAAACCCCCCTGTCAGCCCAGCAGGAAGAAATGCTGGAACTGATCCACTCTTCGGGCCACACGCTTCAGGTTCTGCTCAGCGACATTCTCGATCTGGCCCGGGTGGAGTCCGGCCGGATGGAACTGGCCAGCGACGTCTTCCATCTCGGCCGCGCGGTCCGCGAGGCCGCCCAACTCTACGAGACCTCGGCCGAGGCCAAGGGCCTGCAGTTTTTCGTCGAGATCGCACCAGATGCGGACCACTGGATCACGGGAGACGTGGTCCGCATCAAGCAGATCCTGACCAATCTGGTGTCAAACGCCGTCAAATTCACCAGCGCCGGCTTCGTCAGCCTGACCGCCGCCATCGGACCGGAACGGAACGGTCAGCCGACCCTGCGGTTCTCGGTGGAGGATACCGGCATCGGCTTCGACAGCGACACCCGCGAACGCCTGTTCAGCCGCTTCGAGCAGGCCGACGGGGCCATCACCCGCCGCTTCGGCGGCTCCGGCCTCGGCCTGGCCATCTCCCGCCAGCTGGCCGAAATGATGGGCGGGGATCTGGACTGCGAGAGCGAGCCCGGCGGCGGCTCGGCCTTCATCCTGACCATCCCCTTCCAATCCGCCGCAGCGCCCGTCGCCGCGCCCGAGGTTGCCGCCGAAATGGCCGAAGGAGAGACGACCGTCGTCCGCGTCCTTCTGGCCGACGACCATCCGGTGAACCGCAAGGTGGTCGAGATGATCCTGTCCCAGGCCGGCGTGGAGCTGACCGCGGTCGAGAACGGGGCCGAAGCTGTCCAGGCCTGCCGCGACGGCGATTTCGACGTGATCCTGATGGATATGCAGATGCCGGTCATG
>CAZFQC010000202.1:0-4699 GCA_964520795.1 uncultured Brevundimonas sp. | reverse complement strand
CTCTCGCCGGCGATGATGTGCTGCTCCACCGCCGCGCCGATCCCGCGCAGATAGGCCCCGCCGCCGTTGCCGGTGTCGACCGGCTGGGCCACCTCTTCGGAGCCGTACAGGACAACCCGGACCGTGCGCGCCGGACGGCGTCCGCTGTCGCGGATGGCCTTGGCGGCCGCCAGGGTGATGGCCCCGCCGGCGCCGTCGTCGATGGCACCCGTGCCCAGGTCCCAGCTGTCCATGTGCGATCCCAGGACGATGACTTCCTCGGGACGCGACCGGCCGGGGATGTCGCCGATGACGTTCTGGCTGACGGTCTGATAGGTGCGCGCCGTCGAGGACAGGCGGATGCGCACCGTCTCGCCCATGGCGATCAGGCGCGAGACCGTATCGGCGTCCGGCGCGGCCAGGGCGAAGCCCGGCAGGGGCACGACGCCGTCGACATAGCGGGTGGTGCCGGTGTGCGGCATGCGGTGCTCGTCCGAACCGACCGAACGCATGATGAAGGCCACCGCCCCCTTGGCCGCCGCCGCGCCCGGCCCGGCGCCCCGGATGCGCGTCAGCGGGCCATAGCCCGAGCCGTCCTGCATCCGCACCATCTGGCCGGCGTCGACATAGGCGATCTTGCCGGTCAGCGACCCGGCCGGGGCGGCGTTGAGCGCCTCCAGGCTGTCGAACCGGACCACCTCGGCCTCGATCACGCCATTGGTGCCCGGCGAATGGCCAAGGGCGGCCAGGACAAGCCGCTGCGGCCGGGCGCCGACGATCGCGCCGCTCTCCTCGCCCCGCTCCCAGCCGACCAGCGGGAACTGTTCGATGCGCACATTCTGGAAGCCCTGGGCCCGCATATAGTCGGCGGCCCAGGCCGAGGCGTCCTGCTCGGCCTTCGACCCCGCCGGCCGCGCGCCGAAGCGGGTGGTCAGCTGGGTCAGATAGTCGAGGGCGATATTCTGGTTCAGCGCCGCGTCGCGGACGGCCTCGGCCCGCTGGATGGTCGCGGCGTCCTGCGCGAAGGCGGGGGTCCCGACGAGGGTCAGGGCCAGGGCGCTGGCGGCGAGAAGGCGGACGGACAGGCGCATGACGGCTCCGGGACTCAAGAGGTGCCGGAACCTGAACCCTGCGAAGGGAGCGGACAAGCGGTCCGCGTCAGAGTTTTTTCGACGACGCCATAAGCGTCGGCCGGACTATTCGCCCTTGACCCAGGCCTCGACCGGACCCTGCAGCTTGACGGTCAGGGCCTTGCCGCGGCGATCGACGCGGTTGCCGACGGCCAGACGGACCCAGCCTTCCGAGATGCAGTATTCCTCGACATTGGTCTTTTCCTCGCCCTTGAAGCGGACGCCGATCCCCTTCGCCAGCAGGTCGGCATCGTGGAACGGGCTGTCGGGATCGACGCAGAGGCGGTCGGGAAGATCGGTCATGGCGAGAAGGCCCGGAAAACAGGAGAAGGCGCGGGCTTTAGCCGAGGACGGCCTCCGCTCCAAGAGCGCTTGACCTGACGCCGCGTCAATCCTCTAGGTTCGTTGCATATCACTACGGACTACCCATGGCCGACCCCTTCATCCGCGACTTCATCGCCGAAGCCTCCGACGGCTACCCCCTGTCGATGCGGCTGGTGTCCGGCGAGGCACCAACGACGGCCGTTCTGGTCACCTCTGGGACCGGCTTTCCCAAGGGCTTCTACGACCGGTTCGCGCGCCATCTGGCGGCGCGGGGCGCGGCGGTCCTGACCTATGATTTCCGCGGCATCGCCGGTTCGCGACCCGACGATCTGGCGGCCATGGAAATGGATTATCCCGACTGGGGCCGGTTGGACATGCCCGCCGCGCTCGACGCCCTGATCGCGGCAGCGCCGGGCCTGCCCGTCGTCCATGTCGGCCACAGCGTCGGCGGCCATTTCCTCGGCTTCATGCCCAACCACCATCGCATCGACCGCCACGCCTTCGTCTCGGTCGGGAGCGGTTACTGGGGCCGGCACCACCGGTCCTACAATCCGCTGGAGCTGTTCTTCTGGCACGGCTTCGGCCCGCTCAGCCTCCTGCGGCATGGCTATATCAAGGGCGGCGGCCTGTGGGCCGGGACCGACCTGCCGGCCGGGGTCTGGAAGACATGGCGCCGCTGGTGCCTGAAGGAACCCTATTTCCTCGACGAACTGAAAGACCGGCTCCAGCCCCATCATTTCGAGGCCGTGACCGCTCCCATCCGCTCGTGGATCTTCACCGACGATCCGATCGCCACGCCGGTGACCTCACCGATCCTGCTGCAGGTCTATCCGAACGCCCCGCGCGAGGTGGTGGTCCGCAGCCCGGCCGACTATGGCGCGGCCCGCATCGCCCACGAGGGTGCCTTCCGCAAGGGGCTGGAGCCGCTCTGGGACGAGA
Source organism: uncultured Brevundimonas sp. (assembly GCA_964520795.1). GTDB lineage: Bacteria > Pseudomonadota > Alphaproteobacteria > Caulobacterales > Caulobacteraceae > Brevundimonas. Next base: position 2,327 of record CAZFQC010000202.1, on the reverse strand, counting down.
TGTTCGACTGGCTCGTGTCGCCCGAGGTTACGGGACCTTAAGTTGACCCGCCCGCCTCCGCGGGCGTTCGTGGGCGTCGGGAGGCTTCCATGATCCACATTGCCCTGCTCGCCCTCGCGCTCCAGACACCGCCGCCGGCCCAGGCTGCACCGCCCGCCCCGCCGCCGCCGCGGATCGATTGCGCCGACGCGGACCACAGCGCCTTCAACTTCTGGCTCGGAGAGTGGGACGTCAGTCCCACGGGCACGGCCACAGTCGTCGCCCGCAGCGTGATCTCCCCGGCCGCCGGCGGCTGCGCCATCGAGGAAAACTACCACCAGACCATCGGGCCGGGCGGGGTCACGGCGTCGTACCATGGAGCCAGTTTCAGCGTCTTCGACTCCGGAAACGGCGGCAAATGGCGTCAGTTCTATGTCGACAGCGCGGGGTCGGTGACGGTCTTTGAGGGGGGACTGCAGGACGGTGCGATGGTGCTCGACGCTCCGGGCGCGCCCGGCGCGATCCAGCGCATGACCATCGCCCCCCAGCCCGATGGTTCGGTCCGGCAATGGGGCCAGACCTCCCGCGACGGCGGTGCGACCTGGTCATCCGGCGGCTATGATTTCACCTATCGGCGGCGCTGACGCTTGATCGGGGCCCGCGGCGGCCTAGGTAAGCCCTCCCCCCGCCGGAGCCTCCCATGACCGACCAGCCTGCCATCACCGTCGACGGCCACGCCATTCCGCTGCTCGGGTTCGGCACCTGGAACCTGACTCCCGAGGTGGCCCGCACCATGGTCGCCGAGGCATTGCGCATCGGCTACCGCCACATCGACACCGCCTGGATCTATCACAATGAGGCGGCGGTCGGGGACGGCATCCGCGACGCCATCGCCGCCGGCCATGTCGCCCGCGAGGACATCTGGCTGACCACCAAGATCTGGGTCGCCCATTTCGATCGCGAGGGCCTGCTGAAACAGGCGCGCGAAAGCGCCGCCAGCCTCGGCTTCGCCCCCGACCTGCTGCTGCTCCATTGGCCGAAGACCGAGCCGTCGTTCGCCGAAACGCTCGACGCCCTGAATGAGGCGCAAGACCTCGGCCTGACCCGGACCATCGGCCTGTCCAACTTCCCCTCGGCCGAGTTCCGCGAGGCGCAGTCCCTGTCGAAGGCCCGGCTGGTCACCAACCAGGTCGAATATCACCCCTACCTCAAGCTCTCGAAGCTGCGCGATACGGCGAAGGACCTGGGGTCTTCCATCACCGCCTGGTCGCCGCTCGCCCAGGGCAATATCGCCGACGATCCCACCCTGGTCGCGATCGGCAAGGCGCACGGCAAGACGCCCGGCCAGGTCACCCTGCGCTGGCTGATCCAGCAGGACGTGATCGCCATCCCGCGCACCTCGAAGGTCAGCCGCGCCGAAGAGAGTTTTGACATCTTCGACTTCACCCTGTCGTCCGAGGAGATGGACCGCATCCACGCCCTCGCCCGTCCCGACGGGCGTCTGGGCGACTGGCTCGACAAGTCCTTCAGCTGGGACGAAGAATGGGCCTGACGCGCTCCGCATAACCGGCGTGCGACGGAACCGCGCCCAGGCAGGCCGAAGGCTGGTAGCGCAAGGAGGGTATATGGGTTCGGTGCTGGGATTCCCCTGCGTCGATCCGCTCGATGCGGCGGTCGGCACCCTGCACCTGCCCCTGTGGGCCCTGGTGTCGGACACGCGGGCGAATTGATGAACCGCGCACGGGCCGCCCTGATCTGGCGCGGGGTCTTTGCCGCGATCGGCTGGCTCGCTCTGGCCGGACAGTTCGTCGTGTTCGTGGAAGCCTGGACCTTGGCCGGCGTTCTCGAACGGCTGGAGAAATACTTCAGCTATTTCACCATCCTGACAAACATCCTCGTCGCCCTGGCCCTGACACTGCCCTTACTGGGGCCGGCATCGAGCGCCGCCATCTGGAGCCGGTCAGAGGGGGTTCGGGCCGCGACAACCATGTATGCTGTGGTGGTCGGAGTGATCTATCATCTGCTGCTGCGCGCGACCTGGCAGCCGCAGGGGTTCCAGATCGTCACCGACACCCTGCTCCATACAGTCATGCCACTGGCGATCCTGATCGACTGGATTGCGTTCACCCCGAGGGGCCAACTGCGCTGGGTCGACGCCGCCAAATGGCTCGCCTTCCCGCTTGCTTTCGGGGCGTGGAGCCTGCTGCACGGTGCCATCGGCGGCTGGTATCCCTACTGGTTCATCGACGTCGGCGAGCTGGGCTATGCAAGAGTGCTCATCAATCTGGTTGGCCTGCTGGCCTTCTTCGGCATCGTCGGCCTGATCGTCGTGGCGATCGACCGCACCC
>CAZFQC010000201.1:0-4713 GCA_964520795.1 uncultured Brevundimonas sp. | reverse complement strand
TCGACCGCATCCGCAGCAGCCGGCCCGACATCGCCCTGTCGGGAGATTTCATCGTCGGCTTCCCCGGCGAGACGGACGCGGATTTCGAGCAGACGATGGATCTGGTCCGCCGCGCCGGCTACGCCTCGGCCTTCTCCTTCATGTATTCGCCCCGCCCGGGCACGCCCGCGGCCGGCATGGCGGGCCAGGTCCCGGCCGCCGTCGCACGCGAGCGGCTGCATGCGCTGCAGGCCCTGTTGTGGGACCAGCAGACGGCCTTCAACGCCGCCATGGCCGGCCGGACCATGGATGTGCTGTTCGAGAAGAAGGGCCGCCACGGCGCCCAGGCCATCGGCCGCTCGCCCTGGCTGCAGTCGGTCCACGTCGAGGATGCGGATCATCTGATCGGCCAGATCGTTCCGGTGATGATCGAACACGGCCAGCAGAACTCGCTGAAGGGCCGGCTTGTTCATCAGCAAGGGGCGACGCCCCACAGCCAGCAGGACGCGGCGCGTCGAGCGACAGGGGACCAGCCATTTGGCGCGTGAGAGTGAGTTTCTGGCCCTGGGCGACACCGCCCTTCGCGCCGTCATCGGCCCCCACAGCCGCCATCTGGCCCTGATCGAGGACCGGTTCAAGGTTCTGGTGGAGACTCCCGGCGGCGGAGTCTCGATCAACGGCTCGGCGCGTGACCGGGCCCAGGCCAAACGGGTCATAGAGACCCTGGCCGACCGGGCCGACGCCGGGGCCGAGATCACCGAGGCCGACGTGCGCACCGCCCTTGGTGCCGCCATGGCCCAGCCGCGGGCAGGGCAGGGGAGTGTGGCCCCCGACGCCATCGCCTTGCCGGTCGGACGGCGCGGCGCGATCGCGCCCAAGACGGCGGCCCAGGCCAACTATCTGGCCCTGCTCAGCCAGTGCGAACTGACCTTCGGCGTCGGCCCGGCGGGCACGGGCAAGACCTTCCTGGCCGCGGCCTATGGCGCTTCCCTGTTGCGGCGGGGGCAGGTCGACCGGCTGGTCATCACCCGGCCGGCGGTCGAGGCGGGCGAAAAACTGGGCTTCCTGCCCGGCGACCTGAACGAAAAGGTCGATCCCTATCTGGCCCCGATCTGGGAGGCGCTGAACGACATCCTCGGGCCCGACGACGTGCGCCGGCGGCGCGACAAGGGCGAGATCGAGGCCGCGCCGATCGCCTTCATGCGCGGCCGGACCCTGGCCCATGCCTACATCATCGTCGATGAGGCCCAGAACACCTCGCGGCTGCAGATGAAGATGGTCCTGACCCGGCTGGGCGAGGGCGCGCGGATGGTGGTCACCGGAGACCCGTCGCAGGTCGACCTGCTGAACCCGCGCGACTCCGGCCTGAAACACGCCCTGCGCATCCTCGAGGATGTGAAGGGCGTCGGGGTCCAGCGGTTCGAGGCCCGGGACGTGGTTCGCCACGCCATGGTCGAGCGGATCGTGCGCGCCTATGACGCCGACGCCGCCAGCCGCCGTCCGGCCGCCGATCTCGAGGACCCGGATTCATGATCGAGGTCGAGATCGAGGATCCGGCCTGGACGGACGCCCTGCCGGACGCCGCCGCGGTGGTCGAGCGCGCCGCCGCCGCCGCCCTGGCCGGGACGGAGGGCGACGTCGTCGTCCTGCTGACCGACGATGCGGCGGTGCGGGACATCAACGCCCGCTTTCGGGATCGCGACCAGCCGACCAATGTCCTGTCGTTTCCGGCCGCTCAGAGCGCCGCGCCGCATCTCGGCGACCTGATCCTGGCCCATGGCGTCTGCGCCGCCGAGGCCGGGGCGCAGGGCAAGTCCCTGGCCGATCATTTGACGCATTTGACGATCCACGGCGTGCTCCACCTGCTGGGCCGCGACCATGTGGAAGACTCCGAGGCCGAGGCGATGGAGGCCGAGGAGCGAAGCCTGCTTGCCAGCCTTGGCGTCGCAGACCCATACAGGTCCGTATGAACCTTCTCACGGCGACGCTTGACGACGACGGCCCGCGTGCGCGGCTGATCCTGCGCCTCGGCCGTATCGGCCTGGCCCTGGCCGCCGGGGCGGCGACAGCGCTCGCGCACCCGCCGTTCGGCATCCTGCCCGGCCTTCTGGGCTATGCCTTGCTGATGTTCCTCGCCGAGCGCGCCACCTCGACACGCGGTGCCTTCTGGATGGGCTGGCTGTCCGGCTTCGCCTATTTCTTCATCAGCTGCTGGTGGGTGGCCGAGGCGTTTCTGGTCAATCCGGCCCAGGCCTGGATGGCACCGTTCGCGGCCTCGCTGCTGCCGATCGGCCTGGGCCTGTTCTGGGGGACCGCGACCGCGCTGTACCGACGGTTCCTCCCGGCCGGGGTCAAGCGGGTCCTGTTCTTCGCCGCCCTGTTCTGCCTGCTGGAGTGGCTGCGGGGTCACCTGCTGACCGGTTTCCCCTGGAACCCCGCCGGCGCGAGCTGGAAGGCGGGCTCGACGGCCTCCCAGTTCGCCTCGATCGCGGGCGTCTACGGTCTCAGCTTCGTCACCGTGGCGGCGGCGGCGGCGTTTGGGCCGCTGCTGGGGGACGGGCCGCGCAAGGCCCGGTTCGGCGCCGCAGCGCTCGGCGCCCTGACGATCGCGGCCCTGTTGATCGGCGGCGCCGTCCGGCTGTCGCAGGCACAGCTGGAGCTGACCGGCACGGTGGTTCGGATCGTCCAGGCGGATGTCGAACAGGAGTCGAAATGGACGCCCGAAGCCTATCGCGGCATCGTCGATCGCTACGTCAATCTCACCGGCCGGCCCGGTGCGGTGACGCCCGATCTGATCATCTGGCCCGAGGGTGCCCTGCCGGCTTCGGCCAATCAGGTCTTCGCCAACGGGTCGCCGGAAGCCGCGGCCATCGCCCGGGCGGTGCAGCCCGGCCAGAGCCTGATTCTGGGACTGGGCCGGGGCCTGCCCGACCCGTCCGCGCCGGAGGGCGCGCGCTATTTCAACAGCCTGTTCGTCCTCACCGATCAGGGCGGCGATGGCCTCAGCATCACCGCCGTATATGACAAATACCGGCTGGTGCCGTTCGGCGAATTCCTGCCGGCCGGCGGTCTGCTCGGTGCCCTGGGCGTGCGAAGCCTGACCCATATGCCGACCGACTTCAGTCCCGGCCCGCGCCCGGCCCCGATCGATATTCCCGGCGCGCCCCGGGCCCAGCCGCTGATCTGCTACGAGAGCCTCTATCCGGGCTTCACCCCGGGCGGGGCGGCTCGGCCGGAGTGGATCGTCAACATCTCCAATGACGCCTGGTTCGGGCGCAGTTCCGGCCCACTCCAGCATCTGAACCTGGCCTCCTACCGGGCCATCGAGACGGGCCTGCCGGTGGTCCGGTCCACGCCGACCGGCGTATCGGCCATGATCGACCCCTGGGGCCGGGTGATCGGCGACCAGAGGCTGGAACCGGGCGAGAGCGGCGTCATCGACGCCCGCCTGCCGCGGCCGACGTCGGCGACCCTCTATGGACAGGTGGGTGACCTGTTGTTCTGGCTGGCGGTGCTGGCAGGACTGGCGGTGGCCGCGCCGTGGACCCGGCTGCGGAGCGGGCGAATCAGTCACTGAGTCAGGGCAACGGCCTGCCTGATTCGCGCCATGCGCGCAGCGCAGGAGCAGTTACGCAACCCCTGCTGGGCGGGGCGCCGCCGTTTTTGCATTTTTTGATGACAGCGACGAATCCCGAGCGCATTCAGGCTTTGCGGTAAGCAACCGAAGGACGAACGGACGATGGCGAGAGGCAAGGGCGAGGATGGTCCTCATCCCGTGGACCGGCATGTGGGCCGGCGGGTGTGCGAAAAACGACTCGCGCTCGGCTATAATCAGAGCGATCTGGGTCGGGCGCTCGGCCTGACCTTCCAGCAGATTCAGAAATACGAAAAAGGCGCCAACCGGATTTCGGCGTCCAAACTCTGGGACATCGCACGCTTCTTCAAGGTCGACATCGGCTATTTCTTTGAAGGCCTGACCGGCGCCCAGATCGCGGGCATGGCCGAGGGCGGCGGCGCTTTCGAGCACGACTTCCCGGCCACGCGCTACACCATCGAGATCAGCCGTCTCGCGCCGCAGCTGTCTACCCGCCAGCAGAAGCTGGCCCTGGAGCTGATCCGCGACATGGCCGAGCGCAAGGAACAGGACGAGGACTGATCCCCGTCCCGCCCGGTCGCTCTCCGGTCCGCCTTATTCTCCTGATGATCCGGAACGACGCCGCCCGAAATTCGGCGCGGCGTCCTTTTGTTCCTCCCAGTAGGACGCGCCGTCGCGCGGCTTGAACATCGTTTTCGGCACGCCGTCCCGCGAGACCACGGCGAAGGTGTTGGTCGAGGCCTGATACAGCAGAACATCGCCATTGGGCCGCTCGACCCGTTCGGTTCCGGCCGGCGGATTCGAGATGAAGGCCTGCACCCTGGCCAGATAGTCCCGCGGGGTTTCCGCACCGAAATCGGCGCCGTTCCGCTCGAACAGCCGGGTGACCTTGGCGTCGACTGTTTCCTGCCGGTTGGCGGTCAGCGCCGGGCGTGCCGCCTCGGGGGCGGCCCGGCCGCTATCTCCCGCCGTCGCCGCGGCGGTCACCGGGGCCTCTGCCCCGTCCCCCGTCCGGTCGCGTGTCTCCACCGCCGAGCCGCCGTTGCCGCAGCCCGCCAGCGCCAGCAGCGCCGCGGCCATCCAGGCCGAACCCTTGTTGGCGATCATGAATCCCTCCCATGGTTGAAATCCGCCGGGAG
>CAZFQC010000200.1:0-4722 GCA_964520795.1 uncultured Brevundimonas sp. | reverse complement strand
TCCGCAAGGAGGGCTGCGACAGTTGCATGGACTGCGGCTACTCCCGGTGCGGATAACCCTTCGGGGTGCACCGGCGCCTTGACGAAGGGCATGCCGCGGAAGCCAGTCCATCAAGGCCGCCGCCTCCCGGCTCCTCTATGCAGACCGTATCCGCCGTCCGGGAGTCCCCATGAACACCGCCGCCGCCATTCGCGCCCATCGCGGCCCCGCCGTCTTCAGCGTCGGCCTGCGCCCCTTTTTCCTGTTCTCTGCGTTGTGGTCCGCCATCGCCGCTCCGCTCTGGCTTTATGCCTTTCTCAGCGGCGGACCTGTCGGACTGGGCTGGCACGTCCACGAAATGCTGTTCGGTTACACCGGCGGAATCGTTGTCGGCTTTCTGCTGACCGCCGTACCCAACTGGACCGGCCGCCTGCCGGTCGTGGGGACGCCCCTGGCCCTGCTGTTCGGCCTGTGGCTGGCGGGTCGGGCCGCCATGCTGGCGATGGCCCTGAACGCGGATCTGGCGAGTGAAGTCTGGCCGCTGATCATCGACGGCCTGTTCCTGTTCGCCATGGCCGGTGTGGTCTGGCGCGAGGTGCTGGCGGGAAAGAACTGGCGCAATGTGCCGGTCGCCGTGATGGTCACGTTGTTCGCGCTCGCCAATGCCGGATTTCACCTTGAGGCGGGTGCCGGCGGCGTCGCCAACCTGTCCACCCGGCTGGGCCTGGCGGTTGTAGCCTTGCTGATCGCTGTCATCGGGGGCCGGGTCACCCCGAGCTTTACCCGCAATTGGCAGACCAAACGCGGCGGCCCTATGCCTGCCGTCTCGGGCCGTCTGGACGTGCTGACCCTGGTCGTCACCGCTGCCGGCCTGGTGGCCTGGAGCGTGGCACCGACGCATCCGGCAGCGGGCGCTCTGTTGTTGGCGTCGGGAGGGCTGAACCTGGTCCGGCTGGTACGCTGGCGTGGAGACGCCACGATGGCGGAACCGCTCGTCTGGATCCTGCACCTCGGCTATCTGTGGCTGGCTGCGGGTCTCCTCTTTACGGGCTTGTCGGTCGCAGCACCCGGTCTGGTTCCGCCCTCCGTCGGCGTCCACGCTCTGACCGCCGGCGCGATCGGGGTGATGACTCTCGCCATCATGACGCGAGCCAGTCGGGGTCACACCGGTCGCCCTCTGGCGGCCGGAAGAGTTGAGGTCCTGATCTATGTCCTCATCAATGCCGCCGCCCTGAGCCGGGTGACAGGCGGCCTCTTGCCGACTCTCTATCAACCACTGCTGATGGTCTCGGCAGGGCTCTGGTCAGCAGCCTTCCTGACTTTTGTGGTCGGCTATGGCTCGATGTTGCTGTCACCCCGCCCTGATCGCGCCTGATCGCGGTCAGGCGTAGCGGGCGGCGGCGGTCGCCTTGACCAGGGCAATCACGGGCTTACTCGGCGCCAGGGCGAGTTGTTCGCTCGCTTGCCGTGTGACCAGCGCCTTCAGTCGCAAATCTCCTGCCTCCAGCCGGACGAGGACGCCGTCAGCCCGGACTTCCAGTGCGGCGACCTGCATCAGCAGCCGGTTCTGAAAGCTGGCGTCGATCGGATCCGTCAGGGCGAGCGCCACATCCCGCGCATCGACGACGACCCGCAACCGATCGCCCGGGGCCACATCGAGGAGCGGGGCCAGGAACGGGGTTCCTGCCAGATCGATGCAGGTCGCGTTCCTGACCGGGTCATGCGCGGTGACCCGCCCGTCGATAATCGACAGGGGCGCGCTGAGCCCGGCGGCGGTCTCGGCCTCCGGTCGATCAAATGCCGCATCCGGTGGCTCGGCGCCGACGGCGCGGCCGTCCCCGACCAACACCACTCGATCCGCGAGGCGGGCGACTTCCTCGACCGCGTGGCTGACATAGAGGATGGGCGGTCCATTCCGGGCCAACTGATCCAGATACGGCAGGATCTCCCCACGACGGGCGCCGTCCAGCCCCGCCAGAGGCTCATCGAGGATCAGCAGACGGGGACGGATCAGCAGGGCCCGTCCGATCGCGACCCGTCGGGCCTCGCCGCCGGACAACGCACCGGGTCGGCGCTCCAGCAGGTTTTCGAGTCCCAACAGAGCCACCGCCTCGTCAAGGGCGGGTTCTGGATCGCCCGACCGGCGGGGGCCGTACAGCAGGTTGTCCCGGACCGTCATGTGCGGAAACAACCGCGCGTCCTGGAAGACGTAACCGATGCGGCGTTTCCAGACCGGGACCGACACCCCGGCGTCGGTATCGAGGAGCACCTCCTCGTCCAGCACCACCCGACCCCGGAGGGGCCGGATCAGGCCGGCGACCAGTTCGGCCACCGTGGTCTTGCCTGCCCCTGAGCGACCGAACAGGCAGGTGATGCGGGCCTCGCTCGAGAAGGCGACATCCAGAGAGAAGTCGCCGAGGACGATCTGCGCTGACACCTCCAGCATCACCGCATCCCTCCGACCCGCCGCGCGACGGAGCGTGCGCCCCATTCCGAGAGAACGAGGGCACCGATCGACACGCCGACCGAGATCAGGACCAATCTCAACAGGGCCGCCTCGCCGTCGGGAGCCTGGGTCAGGCTGTAGATCGCGAGCGGCAGCGTACGGGTCTCTCCGGGTATGCTGGCCACGAAGGTGATGGTGGCGCCGAATTCACCGAGCGCCTTGGCGAATGCCAGCACTGTTCCGGCTGCAACGCCGGGCAAGGCGAGCGGCAGGGTGATGGTCAGGAACCGGACGATCGGCCTGGCACCGAGGGTCTCGGCCGCGCTTTCGATCCGGGGATCGACCATGTCGAAGGACAGCCGCACAGCCCGGACCAGCAACGGGAAGCCCATGACCGCCGAGGCCAGCGCCGCTCCCGTCCAGTCGAAGGCGAACACAATCCCCATCGGCTCGAGCAAGCGGCCAAGAGGGCCGCTCCGGCCGAAGAGCAAAAGCAACGCATAGCCGGTCACTACCGGCGGCAGGATCAGGGGCAAGTGGGTCAGGCCCGAAACCAGAGCCTTGCCGGGGAAGCTGTAGCGTGAAAGCAGATAGGCAAGGGCGACGCCCGGCGGCAGGCTGAATAGCGTCGCCGTCGCCGCAACCTTCAGCGACAGGCCGATGATCTGCAGCTCCTCGGGGCTGAGCGTGAACATCCGGGCTGCTCAGACTGGCACCGGCGCGAAGCCGAAGCGCCGAAGCAGGGCCTGCCCGTCTGCGCCGCTCAGGAAATCCAGAAAGGCCTTGGCCCCTGCAGGGTCACCAGATCCGTCCTGGCGTTGAACCGGAGCCGCCGAATAGGTGATGGGCGGATGACTGGAGGCGGGAAAGGTCGCCACAACCCGCACCCGCGGCTCGGCGCGTGCGTCTGTCGAATAGACCACGCCGAGGGGAGTCTCGCCGCGCGCGACCAGGCCCAGCGCAGCGCGCACGTCGTCACCGGGAGCCAGCCGATCCTCGACCGACTCCCACAAGTTCAGACGTGTCAGGGCTTTGCGCGCGTAGCGACCGGCGGGCACATTGGCTTCGGCGATCGCCAGGCGGCCATCGCCAAGCCGAGCGGCCACGCCGTTTGGTGAGGCCAGATTGACGGAGGTGATGGAGGACGTCGCCGGGACGATCAGCACCAGTCGGTTGGAGGCGATCCGGCGTCGGGCCGCAGATTCTATGAAGCCACGTTGTTTCAGCCAGTCCATCCAGATTTCGTCTGCCGAAACGAACAGGTCAGCGGGCGCACCCTGCTCGATTTGGCGGGCCAACAGGGCGCTGCCTGCGTAGGTGGCCCGAACGCTGCGGCCGGAATGGCGCTGGTAGTCGACAATGGCCGCGTCCAACACCTCCCGGAGACTGGCCGCAGCGAACAGGTCGATCGGCACGGGGCCGGCGCGGCGGGGCGCGCAGGCGACCAAGGCTGCGGCTGCCAGCAGCATCACCCCGTTTCGCCGTCCGATACCCCCCGCATTCGTCATGGATCCGCATCTCTTCCTGCCAGTCGGTCTGGTTCGCACCCACTGAGTAGCATGGCCGGCTTCGTTGGCGGGACAGGTGGACGCCGTCGTCGTGCTTGATCTTCATCAAGGCCCGTCAGGCCTCGCGTCATAGGTTGGGGCGATATGGTCCGATAGAAATCCTCGTGAGTTCGCTCCGAGCGGTCCGACCTAAAGCGCCTCCACGCCATGGTCCGACAGCCGGATCCGCAAGGATCGAGGGCGGCGGGAGAAATCCCTCCGCCTCCCGTGTTTGGAAAGGAGCTTCCATGGCGTTCGACGCCACTGCCATGGCCGACGGCTTCGGCCGCCGGTTTCACTACCTTCGCCTGTCGGTGACCGAGGTGTGCAATTTCAGCTGCACCTACTGCCTGCCGAACGGCTGGAAGAAGACCGGTCCCTTGTCCTTCCTGACAGTCGACGAGATTCGTCGACTGGTGGCCGGCTTTTCCGAACTGGGACTCAGCAAGGTTCGCCTGACCGGCGGCGAGCCCACTGTCCGCAAGGACTTCAACGATATCATCGAGACGGTCGCGGCGGCACCCGGCGTGGCCAAGGTCGCGATGACCACAAATGGTTGGAACCTCGCGCGTCATGCGACCGCCTGGCGGAGCGCTGGTCTCAGTCACATCAACGTCAGCATAGACTCGATCGACCCCGAAACGTTCCACCAAATCACCGGCCACGACAAGCTGGACCAGGTTCTGACGGGCCTGGACCTGGCGCTGGCCGAGGGCTTCTCCGCCGTGAAGGTCAATGCCGTCCTGCTGC
>CAZFQC010000199.1:0-4745 GCA_964520795.1 uncultured Brevundimonas sp. | reverse complement strand
GGCGCGGCTTTGGAACGGGCCCTGGGCGGCTTCATATCCCCTCGTCGCCGGGGGCCGGGCCGGGGTCAAGAACGATCCGAAACAGGATGTGTAGAGGCGTCTTCCCATGACCGGTTGATTTATGGACAGTCTTGTCCATTTATGCGCCGTCCTCCCCGACACGCTTTCGAGTCCCCCATGACCCTGACCCCCGCCCACAAGAAGCGATTGCCGCTGATCGTCGCCGCCGTCGCGGCCCTGGCCCTCATCATCGGCGGCACCGTGTGGTGGCAAAACAAGCAGCGCTGGGAGGCCACCGACAACGCCTTCGTCCAGGCCGACACCACCGGCGTCAGCCCCCAGATCGACGGCTATGTCGTCGAGGTGCTGGTGTCCGACAACCAGCGGGTCGCGCCGGGCCAGATCCTGATCCGGCTGGACGACGCCGACGCCCGCGCCGACCTGGCCGAGGCCGAGGCCAATCTGGCCGCCGTGGTCGCCGCTGTCGGCAATGTCGACGCCCGCGCCGTCCAGGAACAGGCCGTCATCGCCGCGCGCGCCGCCGGCGTGGCCCAGGCCCGCGCCCAGGCCGAACTGGCCGCACAACAGGTCGACCGCTACGGCCGGCTGGCCGAGCAGGGCTGGGTGTCGCAACAGCGAATCCAGACTGAACGGGCCGGTGCCCGCACGGCCCAGGCCTCGGTCGCCGAGGCGGAGGCCGCCCTGGTCGCCGAACAGCGCACCGCCGGCGTGCTGGGCACGACCCGGAGCCAGAGCCTGGCCGCGGTCGATGTGGCCCGCGCCCGGGTCGAACAGGCCCGCATCGCCCTGGACCGCACCGTCATCCGCGCGCCGGTCGGCGGCGTGGTCGGCGCCCGCGGCGTCCGCGTCGGACAATATGTGCGGCCCGGCGGGCAGATCCTGTCCATCGTGCCGCTGGGGGACACCTGGGTGGTGGCCAATTTCAAGGAAACCCAGCTCGGACGGCTGCGCCTCGGCCAGACCGTCGAGATCCGGGCCGACGCCTTCCCCGGCGAGCATCTGGTCGGCCATATCGACAGCTTCGCCCCGGCCACGGGCTCGGAATTCGCCCTGATCCCGGTCGAGAATGCGACCGGCAATTTCACCCGCATCACCCAGCGCGTGCCGGTCCGCATCCGCGTCGAGCGGGCGGGTGCCGCCGCCTTGCGGCCCGGCCTGTCCGTCGAGGTCAAGGTCGACCTGAAGAGCCGCGGCGGACTGACTTTCGCCGAGGCCGCCACGGGACCCGTCGTGGCCGCTGCGGAAACAGGCGCCCCGGTCCGGTGACTGCCGCCGCCCCGACGCTCGAGGCCGGGCCCGCCCCGGCACCCGCCATCAACTGGACCTTCCTGCTGCTCGGCTTCGCCGGGATGGTGATCGGCCAGTTCATGGCCATCCTCGACATCCAGATCGTGGCCTCGTCCCTGCCGCAGATCCAGGCGGGGGTCGGCGCCTCGGCCGACGAGATCAGCTGGATCCAGACCGCCTATCTGATCCCCGAGGTCGTGATGATCCCCCTGTCGGGCTATCTGTCGCGGCTGTGGGGGACGCAGAAGGTCTTTCTTGTCTCCTGCGCCGGCTTCCTGCTGATGAGCGTCGCCACCGGCATGTCGTCCTCGATCGAGGCGATGATCTTCTTCCGGGCGCTGCAGGGCTTTGTCGGCGGAGCCATGATCCCGACCGTCTTCGCGGTCGCCTTCACCGCCTTTCCGCCGGACAAGCGGATCACGGCCAGTATCGTCATGGGGCTGATCGTCACCCTGGCGCCCACGGTCGGCCCGACCCTGGGCGGACATCTGACCGAGTGGCTGAGCTGGCGCTGGCTGTTCTTCATCAACGTCATCCCGGGCATGCTGGTGCTGTTCCTGGTCGGCCGCTACGCCGATTTCGACAAGGGCGATGCGTCGCTGGCCACGGGGTTCGACTGGGCCGGACTGGGGCTGATGGCGACCTTCCTGATGAGCCTGCAGTTCGTGCTGGAGGAAGGATCGAAGAACGACTGGTTCGCCGATGACATGATCCTGCTGCTGGCCGTGGTCGCCGGCATTGCCGGCCCGGCCTTCGTCTGGCGCTCGCTGAGCTACCGCAATCCGATCGTCGAGCTGCGGGCCTTCGCCAACCGCAATTTCCTCGTCGGGGTGGTGATGACCTTCATCGTCGGGGCCGCCCTGTTCGGCGGGACCTTCCTGATGCCGCTCTTCCTCGGGCGGGTGCGGGGCTATTCGGCGTCCGAGGTGGGGACGACCATGATCGTCTCGGGCCTGGCCATGTTCCTGACCGCGCCCTTCGCCGGGCGGCTGGTCCGCAAGGTCGATCTGCGCCTGCTGATGTTCGGCGGCTTCCTCCTGTGCGCCTGGGGCATGTGGGAAGCGCGGCTGGTGACCGACGACTGGGGCTTCTGGGAGTTCGCCAGCGTCCAGGCCGTGCGCGGATGCGGCGTCATGCTGGCCATGATCGCGGCCCAGCAGGTGACGATGTCGACCCTGCCGCCGGAGATGGTCAAGAACGCCTCGGGCCTGGTCAATCTGAGCCGCAACGTCGGCGGGGCCTTCGGCCTGGCGATCCTCAACACCTCCCTGACGCAGAACACCGCCCTGCATATGAGCGAACTGACCCAGGCCATACCGGTAACCAGCGCGGGCATGCAGGCCATGCTGGCGGGGATGCAGGCGCGATTCGCGGGCACGATCGATCCGGCCGGATCCGCCATGAAGGCGGTCCATGGCATGCTGCAGAAGCAGGCGACGACCCTGGCCTTCGGCGACGCCTTCGCCATGCTGGCCATCGCCTGCGCCTTCGCGGCCTTCGTCACCCTGTTGTCGCGCCCGGTGAAGGCACCCGCCGGGGCGCCGCCGGTGGAGGCGCATTGATGGCCCGGCGTCCCGGACAGGTCGACCCGGCCAAGACCGAGGCCATTCTCGAGGCGGCCACGGCGCTGTTCGGAGAGAAAGGGGCCCTGGCCTCGATGGACCAGATTGCGCGCCGGGCCGGGGTTTCGCGCCAGACCCTGTACAACCGCTTTCCCAACAAGCTGGAGATCGGCCGGGCCCTCGCCGCCCGACGGTCTGACGCCATCAGCGCCCCGCTGCGCGCCGGGGGCGATCCCGCGACGGTGCTGACCGCCTTCGCCGTCGGCCTGCTGGACAAGCTGTTGCGGGCGGAGGCGGGGGCGTCGTTGCGCGGCGTGGCCCTGATGTCGCCGGAGATGCCGGACCTGGCCGACGCCATCTATCAGGCGGGGCCGGCCGAGGGCATGCGCCGTCTGGCGGCCTGGCTGGCCGAACAGGATCGGCTTGAGCTGCTTCGCATCCCGGAGCCCGAGGTTGCGGCCGAGATGTTTGCGGGCATGGTGCTGGGGCACGGCCACCTGCGCGCCATTCTCGGCGTGGCCCAGCCGCGGATCGACCTTGAAGCGCGCGCCGCCGAGGCCGTGCACCGGTTCCTGCGGGCCTTCGCCCGATAAGGTCTGGCGCCCGCTGACGGTTGGCCTCGTGCCGCAATCGGCCTAGACCGCGCGCAAATCCCCCCGGAGTTTCCCCATGCTGATCCATCTGTCGTCCTGGCCCGAGATCGACGCCCGGCTGAAGACCACGAAGACGGTGGTGGTGCCGATCGGCTCGAACGAACAGCACGGCCCGACCGGCCTGCTGGGCACCGACTGGATGTGCCCCGAGATCATCGCCCACGCGGCCGAGAAGCAGGACGCAAGCCTCGTCGTCGCCCCGACCTTCAACATCGGCATGGCCCAGCATCATCTGGCCTTCGCGGGCACCATCTCCCTGCGCCCCTCGACCTTCATGGCCGCCATCACCGACTGGGTCAGCTCGCTGAGCCGCCATGGCTTCGAGCGGATCTATTTCCTCAACGGTCACGGCGGCAATGTCGCCACCATCGAGGCGACCTTTGCCGAGATCCATGCGGAATGGTCCTTCGTCGAGGAACAGCCGCCGTTCGTGCTGAAGCTGAAGAACTGGTGGGACCTGCCGGGCGTGAACAGCCTGTGCAACCGCATCTTCCCGACCGGCCACGGCATGCATGCGACGCCGTCGGAGATCGCCGTGACCCAGGCGGCCTACCCGGACCATATCAAGACGGCAGCCTACAGCCCGCAGATCGCGCCGAGCGGGCCGATCCGCGACGCCCTGGACTATCGCGCGCGCTTCCCGGACGGGCGGATCGGCTCGGACCCGGCCCAGGCCAGCCCGGAGCATGGCCGCACCATCATCGAGGCGGCAGTCCCGGCCCTGTTGAAGGATGTCGCCGACTTCGCCGCCGAGGTCTTGCCCGAGGCCTGAATCCGGCCCAAGGCTTGGCGATGACCGAGTTCGAAAAAGCCATCAAGACCGGCCGCCGCCTGACCCGCGACGGCGCGCGGGCGGCCAGTACCGCCCTGTCGGGTGGCGAGATGATGAAGGCCGCCAGCGACGTCATCAACGCCCGGCTGGAGATCATGGCCGCCGGCATGGTCGATCCGCGCAAGGCCGATCTGAAGGAAATGTCGCTGATGAGCTCGGAGAAGGTCGAGGCCCTGTCGGCCTCGGCCTCGTCCGTGGCGAAGACGTTCGGCGACATCGGCGGCCGTCTGGGCTCGGGCATCGTGACCGAAGCCGGGCACGCGTCGAAAGCCGCGACCTCGATCGCCACCGCCGCGACCCCGGCCGCGGCGATGCAGGCGCAGTACAGCTACGCTGTCGGCTGGTGGAGCCGGGCGGCGGCGCAGATGCTGACCCTGAACAGCGCCCTGC
>CAZFQC010000198.1:0-4745 GCA_964520795.1 uncultured Brevundimonas sp. | reverse complement strand
CCCAGAGCCTGCACACCAATGCGCTGGACGAGGCCCTGGCCCTGCCCACCGACTTTTCGGCCCGGATCGCCCGCAACACCCAGCTGCTGCTGCAGATGGAGACCGGCCTGACCCGGGTCATCGATCCCTGGGGCGGCAGCTACTATGTCGAGCGGCTGACCCAGGAACTGGCCGGAAAGGCCCGCGTCCTGATGGCCGAGGTCGAGGCGCTGGGCGGGATGGCCAAGGCCATCGAGGCCGGCGTGCCCAAGATGCGGATCGAGGAGGCCTCGGCCCGCACCCAGGCCCGGATCGACACGGGCCAGCAGACGGTTGTCGGTGTGAACCGCTACCTGTCCGACGCCGTCGACGACATCCCCATGCTCAAGGTCGACAACGCCGCCGTCCTGGCGGCCCAGATCGAGAAGCTGAAGCGCCTTCGCGCCGAACGCGACGAGGCGAAGACCCGGGCCGCCCTCGACGCCCTGACGGCGGGCGCAAGGGGCAAGGCCAACCTGCTGGAACTGTCGGTCCGGGCCGCGCGGGCCTTTGCCACCGTCGGCGAGATCTCCGATGCGCTGGAAGCCGCCTTCGGCCGCCATGTGGCGACGGTGAAGACCGCCCATGGCGTCTATGCCCGCGAGGCCGGCAATGACCCGAAGATCGCCCGCGCCCGCGACATGGTCGCCGCCTTTGTCGACAATGACGGCGGTCCGCCGCGCATCCTGATCGCCAAACTGGGCCAGGACGGCCACGACCGCGGCCAGAAGGTCATCGCCACCGCCTATGGCGACCTCGGGCTCGACGCCACCGCCGGTGCCCTGTTCCAGACCCCGGCCGAGGCCGCCCGTGACGCCGTGGCCGGCAATGTCCACGCCGTCGGTGCCTCATCCCTGGCGGCCGGCCACCTGACCCTGGTCCCCGAACTGAGGGCGGAGCTGGAGAAGCTGGGTCGCCCCGACATCATGATCGTGGTCGGCGGCGTCATACCGCCGTCGGACGTCCAGACCCTGATCGACATGGGTGCCGCCGCCGTCTATCCGCCCGGCTCGGTCATTGCGGACACCGCCATCGACCTGATCGAAAAGCTCAACCAACGACTGGGCTACGCCCAGAAGACCTGAGGCCGGAAAGCCTAGGGCCGGTGCCTGGCCGGCAGGGCCGCGATCTCCTCGGCGGTCAGCTTGCGACTGACGCGCACGCGGCAGACCGAGGTCTGCGACGTCGATCCCGGCACCACGATCCGCGCCCAATCGTCCGTGCACAGGCGCGAACCGACCATGCCGCCATCGGGGATCAGCGCCATCTGGACGGCGAAATCCATGTCGGGACAGCCGCCGGCCGCGTTCAGCTCATAAACGTCGTTGCGGCCCACCCGCAGGAAGACCTGATCCGGGCGGCCCTGTTCGAAATTACTCACCTGCCGGACGCTGAAACACTGCCGGGCGCGGGCCGGCGGATCGCCCGCCATGCCGCCGTCGGCAACGGGCGCGCAGGAAGCCAGAAAGGTGACGGTGCCGAGAGCGGCGAAGGCGAGCGAGCGCATGGGGAAGTCTCCTCGAGGAACCGGAACCTCAACCGTCCACCCTGCCGATCGGTTGCACAAGGGCGCCGGCGATAGCGTTTCGTAGCGGGTCAACCCGCGCCGCCAGGTCCGAAGGCAGCGGAGACGCCGCTCCAAGGGCGAGGGCCGCCACATGGTCCGCCAGCAGGGGCGCGACGCAGAAGCCACGCGACCCCAGCCCACCCAGCACGAACAAGCCCTCACCGCCTGTCACGGCCCCCGCCAGCGGCAGGCGGTCCGGCGTTGTGGCGCGCACCGCTGTCCGGGCCTGCGCGGGTCCCGCCGCCGCGATCCGGGCAGCCAGCTCCGGCAGACGGGCCGCGACCGTCGCCAGATTGCGGGCTCCGGCCTCGTCCGACGGCCCGCCGTCCGTTTCGCCCCGATCGTGTGTCGCGCCGAACAGCAGCCCGGAACCCGTTGGTGCCGCATAGCCGCCCCAGGCGACAGGCCCGGCCTTGACGCCGGCCACCCAGTTGGCCTGACCCTGGACCGGCGCCAGCGGAAGGTCAGGGACCAGGCCGGCTGTCCCCCAGCCCGCGGCGAACACCACGATGTCCGCCTCGACGATCTGGCCGCCGGCCTCGTCCAGCAGCCGCCAGCTGGCCCCCGCAGGTTCAATCCGCGCCACGCGGGCGGTGATCCGGGCCGGGTCCTCCAGCCAGGCGTCGAGCACGGCGCGAGGCCGGATCGCCATGGCGTCGCGCATCCACAGCCCGCCGCAGCCGACCGGCTCACCCAGCCGGGCGGCGCAGGTCGCGGCGTCCCGGACCTCCATGGCCCCTTCGGCCCAGACCGGCTGAAGCGCGACCTTGGCGAACCGTGCCGCGTCGCGCGGTGTCTGTTCGAGTTGAAGGACCCCCGTCTCGATCACCGCTCCGGGCACAGCCGCGTAGAGCCCCCCCGCCCGCGTCAAGGCCTGGGCATGCAAGGTGGCGATTCCGACGTCTCCCGCGTCCAGACGCGGCGTCACCAGGGACGTCGGGAATCCGGAGCCGCCCGCCCCGGCCTTGTCGGCCTCGACGACCGTCGCCCGTACGCCGAGGGCCGCAAAGGCGCGCGCCAGCGCCGCCCCGGCGATCCCGGCGCCGATCACGGCCACGGACGGCATCCGGTTGGACGTAACGGCGGCCTCAGGCAAACGGGCTTCCAGCCGCTCGCGCTTGCGGCCGTGGCCGGGCCGCTTGTCGACCGCGAATCCCCGCTCCGCCAGCCCCCGGCGCACGGCCCCGGCGACGGTGAAGGTCGCGACCCGCGCGCCCGGCGCGGAGCGGGCGGCGATGCCGTCCATCACCGCATCCGACCACATGTCGGGATTGGTCGAGGGCGCGAAGCCGTCGAGGAACCAGGCGTCGGCCCGCCCGGACCACTGCGACAGGGCCCAGCCGACGTCACCGACCGCCAGATCGAGCGTCGCTCTGAACCCGGGCAGGTCGAGCCGGTGAAACCCCGGCGTCGTGTCGGGCCAGACGTCCAGCAGCGCCTGCGTCGCCTCGGCCAGTTCCGGCCAGGACGCCAGTGCGCGCGCCGCTTCGTCGCGAACAAGGGGGAAGCCCTCCACCGAGAACAGGCTCAACCAACCGTCGGCAGGCCCCTCGCGACGCCACAGATCCAGCAAGGCCGCGATGTTCAGACCGGTGCCGAACCCCAGCTCGGCCACGCAGAAGCGGCTCCGACCCCGCCAGGCCTCCGGCAAGCCGCATCCGGCGAGAAAGACCGCCCGCGTCTCGGCCAGCCCGTCCTGCTGCGAGAAATAGACATCGCCGAATCGTCCCGAACGCGGGGCACCGTCGTCGGTCCAGATCAGGCGGGGGGCGCGGTCTTCAGCCATCCGCCACGGCCTATACCGCCCGAGCCGCAGTGCAACGAAAAAGGGCCGCCCCGGAGAGCGGCCCCTTTCCGCAGGCGCGAGCGCCGGCTTGCGACGTCTAGTGAGCCGCGGCCGGAGCGGCCGGAGCGGCGGCAGCGGGTGCCGGAGCAGCGGCGTCAGCGGCGGCCGGCGCCAGTTCAGCGGCGGCGGCGGCTTCGGCGGCGGCCTCGGCGTCTGCGGCGGCCTGGTCGATGGTGACGTTGGCGGCGGCGGGATCGGCGACGCCGGCGGCCTCAACGGCTTCGGTCGAGGCACCGTCGGCCTTTTCCTCGGCCTTCTGGCAGGCGGTCAGGGCAAGCGCGGCGGAGGCGGCCACGAGCAGGGCGGTGATGCGCATCGGATGGCTCCTTGGGATTCGGTGGACGAGGGTGTCCCGCCCATTGGATACCGAGCCGGCGCGAACCCCCGCAAGTTAAATAGCGCCCATATTTGGAACCGTGTGGGGCACGGGACAACGAAAAAGGGCCGCCCCTTTCGGGACGGCCCTTCCTTCATCAGGCCCGAAGGCCAGAATGATGTCGCTCGTATTAGTGAGCGGCGGCCGGGGCAGCGGCGTCGGCAGCCGGAGCGGCAGCGGCGTCGGCGGCCGGGGCGGCAGCGGCGTCGGCAGCCGGAGCAGCGGCGTCGGCAGCCGGGGCCATGGCGGCGTCGGCGGCCGGGGCTTCGGCAGCGGCGTCGGCGGCCGGAGCTTCTTCAGCCTTGTCGGCGGCGGGGGTGCAGGCGGCCAGGGCCAGAGCGGCGACCGAAGCGGCGACCAGAGCGGTGATGCGCATAATGTGTTTCCTTCAGAAGGGTCATACGAGGTCATGAACTCCTCGCAGTTCCGGAGATAACGGGAACGTGAGCGAAAGCCAAGCCCTATTCTCACGGATTCGTGAAGCGATGTGACCCTGCGGTGGAAAGGCCCGCTGTGACGGCACCCGGCCCGGAAAAATCCGGCGACGGAAACCCTGCTATTGCGGCGGAAGGCCGGTGCAGCGACCTGTGGGCGAGGTCAGGCGTCGGTCGGCGCCGCCGACAGCGATTCTTCCATCTCACCGAACGACGGCTGGGCGGCCGAGGGGATGTCGCCGCGGCCGATCTCGACCGAGATCTGGGCCGCATTGCCGTGCAGGTGGGCGACCAGGACCGACTGGATGATCTTGTAGTAGGCGCATTCCTCGTCGACGATTCCCTTCAGCCGGGCCGCGATCGGGCCGACCAGGCCATAGGCCATGAACACGCCCATGAAGGTGCCGACCAGGGCGCCGCCGATCATGCCGCCGAGGATTTCCGGCGGTTCGGTGATCGAACCCATGGTCTTGATGACCCCCAGAACGGCCGCGACGATGCCCA
>CAZFQC010000197.1:0-4757 GCA_964520795.1 uncultured Brevundimonas sp. | reverse complement strand
CTAGCCACTAGCCACTAGCCACCCGTCAGGCGTTCGCGGCCGCCGGTTGCGCCGCATTGCGCTGGAAGGTCAGGGCGATCAGTCGGTCCCAGCCCAGCAGCGAGACCAGGTGGGCGTAGATCTGGCCCAGGGCACCGTTATCGCGCAGTTCGGCCAGCTTGTCGGCCGGCAGGGCCTTCAGCTTGTCTTCCGAGACCGCGAAATATTCGGCGATCTTCTGCGGCGCGGCTGCGGTGCCGTCCGGATTGCGCGGCGTGAACACGGCCTCGCGGGT
This sequence comes from uncultured Brevundimonas sp., assembly GCA_964520795.1. Taxonomy (GTDB): domain Bacteria; phylum Pseudomonadota; class Alphaproteobacteria; order Caulobacterales; family Caulobacteraceae; genus Brevundimonas. The sequence continues at coordinate 4,483 of CAZFQC010000197.1, read as the reverse complement.
GTCCAGCAGGTCCAGATCGGTCAGCAGTTTGACGAAGGCGTCGGTGCGCTGACGCTCCTGCTCGAAATTGTTGCAGAACTCCATCGCCTGTTCGACGTAGGGCGAGGGCTTGCCATCGATGAACAGGGGCGTGGCGCCGCCGTCCTTGATGAAGGGCGCGCTGCGGTCGACGCAGAGGATCAGACGTTTCTGGACCTCGTCATTGGCGAAGACGAACGGATAGCGGCGGACATAGGCCGGGATATAGGCCTCGGCCTTGAACTCGCCGGCGTCGCTGACGAACAGGTTCTCGCCGCCGCGCAGGGCCATGACGGCGACCGGCATCCGGGCGTCGCCGATGAAGATCACCGGATAGGACAGGGCGGCCGGGGCGAATTCGGTGACCGTCAGCGGCACCAGATTGGTCTGGGCGACAAAGCCGTAGGGCTTGTCGACGGGGTCGACGCCAAGGGCTCCGTGGGCCTCGACCGACAGGGGCTCCGGCTTGCCGTAGAACAGGACGTTGCCGGAGAGGTTGGCGTTGGAAGTGGTGTCGGTCATGGACGCGATACGGCTCTGCAGGGTGAAGGAAGGCGCGTGTCTAGCGCAGACACGGCAGGGCAGCAAACCGGCTCGCCTTGAAGGCGCTCCGGCACGCCCCGAACGACCGTCCGCCTAGAAGCGGTAGCTGATCCCTGCCCGGAAATTCCGGCCCGGCAGGGGCGCGACGTCCTTCAGGAAACTGACATGCTCCCGCGCCTCCGTATCGGTCAGGTTGTGACCCTCGGCAAAGACGGAAATGTCCCGGTCGGCGAACGGACGCCAGACGGCTGACAGATTGACCATCGTATAGCCGTCGGTGCCGAGTTCGTAGCCGGCCAGCTGGTCCTGCTCGCCGACCCGCCGCACCTCCAGGGTCGCGTCCAGCGGCGTCGAGGTCCAGAGCAGGCGTCCGCTGACGCTGTAAGGCGGGATGCGCGCCGCCGGACCCAGATCGGTCTCCGCGTCCACGAAGTCGAGCGCGCCCTCGAAGCTCAGGGCCCGACCGCCGCTGGCCCACAGGTCATAGCCGGCCTCGGCCTCGAAGCCGCGGAACTCCGCCCCGGTCTGGACGAACTGGAAGATCGGAAAGCTCTCGCCGCCGTCGACAAACACCGCCCCCGTGTCCCGCTCGTCGATGAAGCCGTCGTATTTCGAGGCATAGACGTGCAGGTCGCCGTGGAACCGCCCGGCCTCATAGTGGACCGTGCCCTCGATCGTGGTGACCGTCTCATTGTCCAGGGTGACATCGCCGGTCTCATAGACGCCGGTGGCGATGTGCAGGCCGTCGGCGAACAGTTCGACCTCGGAAGGGGCGCGTTCGTTGTGGGCCAGGCTGATGCCGAGGAACAGGTCCGGCATTGGCTTGATGAAGGCCGCCGCCGATCCCGACCAGTTGTCGAATTCACGATCCACCTCTGCCCCGCCCGACAACGGGGTGGCGCGCACCGAGCGCCGATCATAGCGCAGTCCGCCCTCCAGGCCCCAGGCGGCGCGGTCCAGCCGCTGGACCGTATAGATCCCGGCCTCCTCGATCTCGCTGCCCGGGACAAAGGCTTCCGCCCCGATGGCCTCGAACGAGCGCGACAGGGTCTGGACGCCGATCGCGCCGTTCCAGCCGTCGCGGGTCCGCTGCACCAGGTCGGCGCGCGCCTCCCAGCCGTCGGACTGGAAGACGGTGCCCGGATTGCCAGGGCCCTCGAACTCGGTGTGGGTGTAGTCGGCATGGCCGAACGAGCCGGTCAGGCGCTGGAATGGGCCGCTGTCGAGGGTCAGCTCCCCGCGCACGTCCTCCCGCGTCTGTTCCAGCTCGATGAAGACGTCGGCCTCGGCCACCACCCCATAGGTGCTGGACAGATCCTTGATCGAGGCCCCGATGAAGCCGCGCGACCCGATCCACGACAGGCCGACACCCCGGCTGTCCAGTTCGGAGAAACTGTTGGGCTGGGTCCCGCCCGGTCCGCGCGGGATGCCCTCGGCATCGGCCAGCCGCTGCGAGATGGCGGGGGCGGGGATGTCATAGTCGTCGGCCCGCTTGCTGACGCCGTCGAGGCTGACCGCGATCGGCCCGACGGCGAAGGTCAGCCGGCCCGCGATCGAGCGGCCGTTGTCCACGCTGGACACCTGGGTCGAGACCGCGCCGTCGAGGCCGTCGGGCAGGGCGGTCGGGATGCGGTTGTCCAGCACATTGACGACCCCGCCGATGGCCGTGCCGCCATAGGCGAGGGTCGCCGGGCCGCGCACGATCTCGATCCGGTTCGCCTCGGCCGGGTCCGTGGCCACCTGGTGGTCGGGCGACACCGAACTGGCGTCGATCAGGCCGATGCCGTTGGTCAGCACCTGCACCCGCGGCCCGCTCAGGCCCCGGATCACGGGCCGGCTGGCCCCCGGCGCGAAGTCGGTCGAGCGCATCCCGGGCAGGCCCGCGACCAGATCACCAAGGGACGCCGCGGGCGCTGAGGCCAGGGTCTCCTCATCGATTACCGTGGTGGCGATGGTCGTGGCCCGGGCGCTGATGCCGTAGGGCGCGCCCGTCACGATGACCTCGTCGAGTTCGGTCGCGCGCTCCCCGTCCTGGGCCGCGGCGACCCCGGCGAGGGCGGCCCAGCTTGCGGCGGTCAAAAGGGCGGCACGGGACACGACAGCGAAACTCATGGGGATATCCTGACAAGACCGGGTTCGTGGTGTTATGAGATAACATCACGGCTCGTCAAGCCCCCGGATGTTGCGGGACCGCCCCTGAAGCCCTAGCTCAGGGTCATGAGCGAAGCCTGCGGCCACCATCACGCCGACGGCCCCCCGGGGTCCGCCGATGTCGCCCGCGCCATCCAGGCGGCCGATCTGCGCCTGAGCGCCGAGGGTGAGCGGATGACGCCGCCGCGCCTGCGCGTTCTGGAGTTGCTGCTGTCCGCGGGGGAGCCGGTAAAGGCCTATGACCTGATCGCCCGCTTCGGCGGGGACGGCCAGCCGGCCAAGCCGCCCACCGTCTATCGTGCTCTTGAGTTCCTCGAGCGCAAGGGCCTGGCCCACCGCATCGCCTCGATCAGCGCCTATGTCGCCTGCACCTCCGGGGCGGTCGATCATGCCGCCGCCTTCCTGATCTGCGACTGCTGCGGGGCCACGGCCGAGGTCTCCGCGCCCGTCGCCGGCGATCTGGGCCGCGCGGCCGAGGCCGCCGGCTATGCCATCGCCCGCACGACGATCGAGGCCCACGGCCGGTGCCCGGCCTGCCGATAGTCTGACCCGCTGGCATTCGTCGGGCGCGACGACTATCTCCGCACCATGGATGCGATCCGGCTCTCCCCGCCCCGTCGCCTGAGTCTCCCGGTGTCCAACCACGGGGGCGAGGGCCAGATGCATGTGCTGGATTTCGGCGACCCGAAACGGCCCGTTGACCTCATCTTCGTCCACGCCAACGGCTTCAACGCCCTGACCTATCGCACCCTTCTGGTGCCCCTCTCGGGGTCCCTGCGCATCTGGGCCCCGGACCTGCGCGGCCATGGTTCCACGACCCTGCCGGCCGAGGGCGGCGGGCGCCGTGACTGGCACGATCACCGCGACGACCTCGTCTCCCTGCTGGACACGCTCGACGGGCCGCCGGCGATTCTCGCGGGCCACTCGATGGGCGGCACCTCGGCCTTGCTCGCGGCGGCCGAGCGGCCTGACCGCGTCGGCGGACTGGTCCTGTTCGATCCTGTCATCTGGAGCCGCTGGGTCGTCGCGGCCTTCAAGCTACCCCTTCTGGACCGGCTCGGCTCGCGCATCCCTCTGGCCCGGAACGCCCTGCGCCGCCGCCGGGTCTTTGAAAGCCGCGAACAGGCCATGGCGGCCTACCTGGGTCGCGGCGCCTTCCGCGGCTGGCCCGAGATGATGCTGGCCGACTATATCGCCGACGGACTCATCGAGACGGCGGACGGTTTCACCCTGGCCTGCGACCCGGCCTGGGAGGCCTCCAACTATGCCGCCCAGAGCCACGACCCCTGGCGCGCCCTGAAACAACTGAACTGCCCGGTGACGGTGCTCAAGGCCGAGGGGATCGGGCCCTGCCGCCTGCCCGAGAACCCGCGCGGCCTGCCCCATGTGACCGTCGGGACCGTGGCCGGCGGCAATCATTTCTTCCCCATGCTCCAGGCCGACATCGCCCGCGACGCCCTGTTCGACGCGGCTGTCTAGATCGGCTGGCGCCGCGACGAGTCAGGGGCTAAACCGCTGCCCATCCGACCCGACTGTTTCGTTTTCCAGGACCGTTTCCGATCATGCGCGACATCAACCACTTCATCGACGGCGCCAGCTTCACCGGTGCCTCGGGCCGCTTCTCGGACGTGTTCAATCCCAACACCGGCGAGGTCCAGGCCCGGGTGCAACTGGCTTCGGTCGCCGAGATGGATCGCGCCGTCCAGGCCGCCCAGCACGCCTTTGACGGCTGGTCCTCGACCAATCCCCAGCGCCGCGCGCGGGTGATGTT
>CAZFQC010000196.1:0-4760 GCA_964520795.1 uncultured Brevundimonas sp. | reverse complement strand
CGTCAGGCCACCGATCGCCGCCGGTTGCTGTCCCGGCCATGGACCAGCAAGGCCGCCATACCGACCCAGAACAGGACGTCCTGGACGCCCTCATCGGGGACGCGCGCGACGAACTCCAGCCAGGCCCACACCAGGAAGGCGGCGACGAAGACGATCGTGCTCAACTGTTTCACGACTTTCTCCGACGGCTGAGGTCAATGCCCAGATCGACCGCGGACAGGCAGAGGGTGGCGATCAGGGCCGTGAAGCCGGCCTCCACCCATGACTCGCCCCGGACGATGGCGACCACGGCGGCCAGCCAGACGAAGGCAATCAGGGCAATGACCGTGATCTTGACCCAGCGCGGATTGGTCGGCGGGGCCGGGTGCCCGGACTCCGGCGTCACGGCGCGACCTCGACGTTGACCCCACGGTCCTCGAGGATTTCCTGCACGCTGTCGTCACCGGCCAGATGGGCCGCGCCGACAGCGATGAACGTGGTGCCCGATCCCGCGAGCAGGGTCTGGATCTGCCCCGCCCAGTTGGCATTCCGCCGGACCAGCAGGGCATCGTACATCGCCTGGCTCTGGCCCTGCATTTCCGAAACCGCCAGACGCTCGACACTGCCGACGTCGCCGGTGGACCAGGCGTTGACCAGGGCGTCCAGTTCGGTGGTCGCTTCGTCGAAGGAGTCCAGGCTGGAGCGCAGGAAGGCCAGTTGTTCCGCCTCGGACATGCTCGCCAGGATGCGGATCTGCTCATCCAGGGTCTCCAGCCCCTTGATCGGCTTTCCGGCAGACTGTGCGCGGGCCCGCAGGGTCAGTTCGACGCCCGAGTTCGGCTCGTAGCCGGCCTTGGCCAGGGGCGCGAGGGCCAGGCTGAGCCCGGCGAACCAGGGACGGAAGGCGTCGATCTGGGCCCCGGACGCGCCAATGGTCCGGGCGGCGGCGTCGAGTCTGGCGAACTCCTCGGCGGTCAGCAGGCTGGACAGGGGCCGGTCCGGCGACAGACCGTACTGCTGGATGAGCGGAATGGCGACGGCCTGGTCGTCCGGATTGGTGATCTCGAACCAGATTTCGGAAGCGCTGTTGAAGGCTTCGTCGACCCGGGTCGAGCCCCAGGCGGTGGTGGGCCGGAGCACGTGAACCGTGCCGAACAGATAGATGGTCGAATCGGCGTCCCGGACCACCCACAGGGCAGGGCCGGCGCCCTCGGCCCGGGGCACGACGCGGGCGGCGGCGGCCGGAGCCGGGGCGGCCTCGACGGCCTGGGCGAACGCCCGGACGGGCTGGAAGGCGACTGCGCCCGCCAGGCCAAGGCCGAGAACGACGCCAAGGGCCGTGCGGGAGACGGATTTCAGGCGGAGGTTGGTGGACATGAGGTTCATCCCGGGGAGGTTTGGAATTCGCGAAAGGGAGCGGCCTAGTGCATGCCGCGTCGGGCCGCCGCGATGGCGGAGGCGATGAAATAGACACCCATCAATATGCCCATCAGGCCCCAGGCCGTGACAGACCCGACCAGTCCGAGGCGTTCGGCGGCGGCATAGATGAACAGGCCCAGCTGGAGGGCCCAGAAGGCCAGCGCACTGGTCTCGAGCATGACCCGGCGGAGCATTTCATCGGCGGCGCGCCACAGCAGGAGGTTGGCGACGCTCTGGGCCGCCAGCAGCAGGAGCACGGCCCCGAACACCACTTCGGGCGAGGCCCAGGTGCCGCCGAACACGGGCAGCAGGAACATGACGGCGGCCAGCAGCATGACGATCACCTGCAGGATGCCGCAGCCGCGGGGCACATCGGCCGGGCGACGGGCGACGATGAAGGCCGTGATCAGGCCTATGCCGGTCATGGCGGCGGCCATGACCACGGCGAGTTCGTCCTCCCAGCTGGCGAGGCTGCCGGCGGTCAGGGTGGCGGCACCGTAGCCGAAGGCTCCGCCGAGGCCGGCGAGGACGACGAACATGCCTGCCTTGCGCAGGAATGAGGGCCGGGGGGTATCAAGACTGGTGTTCATGATCAGTCCTCCGTGAAGATGGCTTCGATGGGCTGGCCGAAGACCCGGGCGATCTTGAAGGCGAGCGGCAGGGAGGGGTCGTAGCGACCGGTCTCCAGCGCATTGACGGTCTGGCGCGACACCCCCAGGGCCTGGGCGAGGTCGGCCTGGCTCCAGCTCCTTTCGGCGCGCAGCACCTTGAGGCTGTTGTTCATGAGGTCAGTCCCGCATCCGGGTGATCCACCACCAGGCCCAGACCACGGTGTAGCCGATCAGCATCAGCATCATCATGCCGAAGGCGCCGGTGGCCGCGTAGGCGGCGGGGTCTGTGCGGCCGTCGAGCCAGGACGGAATATGGATGGCACCGGCCTGCGGCAGGGTGGCCATGCAGAGCAGGACACCGCCGACGGCCATGCCGCCCGAGCCGCCCCAGTACCAGGCGGCCTTGTGCGCCTCGCGCGCGGCCTCATCGATGGACCGCATCCAGGCGGCACCGGCGACCATCGAACCGATCATGATCAGGGTGACGAAGGCACCCATGATCCAGACGATGGCCCGGTCCTCGTCGACGCTGCCCTGGGCCGAGAAGAAGCCGACCACGGCGGCCGCGACGAACACGAGGGCGATCAGCGCGGCGAGACCCGCGATGGACCAGAGGAAGACAGATTTCAGGCCCTTGGCCATGGCGGAGAGGTCCTCGTTCGAATGACAAGGACGTTTTACATACATCGCGACCAAGCTGTCAAGCACCCTTGTCAGCGGGGCCGTTGGGGCCGCCTCAGCCGCCCTCGGCGATGCGCAGGGCGGGGGTTTCGGCCAGTTCGGGCCGGCTCAGGGCGCGTGGGGCCTGTTCGATCGGCGTCAATTCGGGCAGCTCCTTGCCCTCGTGGTCGACCTGCAGGTCCTCGAAGCGGCGGGCCGAGACCATGACCTGGCTCTCGAGCGAGCCGACGAACTGGTTGTATTTGCCGACGGCGCTGTCGAGCGCGCGCCCGACGGCGGCGGCGTGGCCGCCCATGACCGAAAGGCGTTTGTAGAGCTCCTTGCCCAGTTTCGCGACGTCCTCGGCGTTCTTCGCCTGCTCCTCGGCGCGCCAGCCATAGGCGACGGCCTTGCACAGGGCGAACAGGGTGGTGGGGGTGACGATGACCACGCGCGAGGCCATGGCCGTGGTCATCAGGTCCGGCTCGTGGTCGAGGGCGGCGGCCAGGAAGGCGTCGCCGGGCACGAACATGGCCACGAAGTCGGGGCTGGGCTTGAACTGGTCCTGATAGGCCTTGGACGACAGCTGGCGGACGTGGGTCTTCATACTGGCGGCGGTGCGCAGGGAGGCGGCCTTCGCCTGGGCCTCCTCGTCGCCGTCGGCTTCGTCGCCGAAGGCGAGCGAGACCTTGGCGTCGATCACGAACATGCCGCCGCCGGGCAGGCGGACGACGAAGTCGGGCCGCTGCTGGCGGCCGGCGTCGTCGGCGCTGGACGACTGTTCCTCGAAGTCGAACCGCCCGGCCATGCCGGCGGCCTCCAGCACATTCCGGCAGGTCTGCTCGCCCCAGCGGCCGCGCCGGCCGGTATTGCCGCGCAGGGCCTCGGTCAGGCGCCGCGCCTCGTCGCGGGTGGCGGTCGAGGCGGTCATCAGCAGGGCCAGCTGCTCCTTCAGCCCGCCGGTCTCCTCGGAGCGGACCTTCTCCAGCGCGGCGACATGTTCCTGGAATTTGGCCAGGGTTTCGGCCACAGGCTTGAGCTGGGCCTCCATGCGCTGTCGGGACATTTCCTCGCGATTGCGGAAGGTCTCGTCCGTGCGCTTGAGCAGTTCCTCGGCCACCGTGGTCGCTGACTGGGCCGCCTGGGCGCGGAGCAGTTCGGAGGAGGTCGCGGCCTGGTCCTCGAACAGGCGCATCCGCGCCTCGGTCTCGGCGTGCCGGGCGTGGAGGTCCCAGGCCTTCGCCTCGGCGGCGGCGGCGCGGCGGCGCTCCATCAGGGCCCAGACGAGGGCGATGACGGCGACGACCGCGGCGGCGAAAAAGGCGATGAGGAATGGGGACATGCCCCGTCTCTATCGCGAGTCTGCCCGCGCCGTAACCGGTCAGCCCAGGGCCTGCGACCGTTCCTGACGCATCAGGTCGGGCGGCGCTGCCTCATGGCCTGGATGATGGTGCCGTCGTCGAGCCAGTCCAGCTCTCCGCCGACCGGGACGCCGCGGGCCAGGGAGGTAATCTCGACGCCCGAGCCGGCCAGCCGCTCGGCGATGTAGTGGGCGGTGGTCTGGCCGTCGACGGTGGCGGGCAGGGCCAGGACAACCTCCTTCGCCTCGCCGCCGCGCACCCGGCCGACCAGTTCGGCGACCCGGAGCGCATCGGGGCCGACGCCGTCGAGGGCCGAGAGCAGGCCGCCCAGCACGTGGTATTTGCCGCGGAAGGCGCCGGACCGCTCCATCGCCCACAGGGCACCGGCCTCCTCGACCACGCAGATCAGGGCGTTGTCGCGGGCGGCGTTGGAACAGATGGAACAGGGGTCGCGGGTGTCGGGCGCGCCGCAGACGCTGCAGGAGACGACCTTGGCCGCGGTCTCGGCGAGGGAGGCGGCGAGCGGGACCAGCAACTGTTCGCGCTTCTTCAACAGGGCCAGCGCGGCGCGGCGGGCCGAACGGGGACCGAGGCCCGGCAGCTTGGCGAGGAGGCTGATCAGCCGTTCGATTTCGGGTCCGGCGGAGGCAGCCATGATCCGCGCATACCATGGGGGTTGAGGGGTTGCCTATCTCCCTGTCGGGCCCTTGGCGGACTGCCGCGCTCGGGT
>CAZFQC010000195.1:0-4765 GCA_964520795.1 uncultured Brevundimonas sp. | reverse complement strand
TCGCCTGACAGGGGATGAAGGTGACGCCCGCGGGATCATCGTCTAGCGTCGCCGGGAAGTTGTGTCGGGGGATGCAGGCGTGGCGTTTGGGGGCGGACAGGCGGAAGCGCGCGGGCTGTCGTTCGGACCGGCACCGGACGGGTTCGACATGGGCCTGTTCGACATCGGCGAGCGCGATCCGTCGGCCCTGAGCGAGCGCGGCTGTTGTTTCTGGCTGTCGGACACCCGGCTGGACGCAAGCGGGGCCGAGCGCGTCTTCACCAGCCGGCTGGTGCAGCAGGTGACGGGCAGCGACGGCCTCCAGCCGGCGGCCAGTTTCGAGGCGGCGTTCAATCCCTCCTATGAGCGGCTGGTCATCCACGGCATCCGGGTCTGGCGCGACGGGGCGGTGCGCGAGGCGGCAAGGCCCGAGGCCTTCGAGCTGTTCCGGCGCGAGCTGAACCTGGAGCGGGCGGTCTATGACGGACGGCTGACGGCCCACATGATCGTGCCGGATGTGCGGGTCGGCGACGTGGTCGACACGGCCTTCTCGATCATCGGCGGCAATCCCGTGCTGAAGGGGTCGCTGAGCATCTCGCCGCGGCTGCAGTGGAGCTCGCCCGTCATCGAGACCCGGGTGGAGGTCCGCATCCCGGCGAGCCGGGCGGTGACCCTGCGGCCGTTCGGCCGGCTGCCGAAACTGCAGGATGTCACGGCGGACGGGGTGCGGACGCTGCGCTGGATCGCGCGCGACCTCGGGCCGTGGCGGCACGAGGCGGACGCCCCGCCCTGGCACGCCGGCTTCGCCTCGGTGCATGTGACCGATACGATCGGCTGGGACGAGGTGGCGGGGCTGTTCAGCGGCTTCTACGAGCCGCCCGCCCACCTGCCGGAGACGCTGGAAGCCGCGACGGCGGGGATCATGGCGGCCGAGCCCACGCCGGCCGGTCGGACCGCGGCGGGCCTGCGGTTCGTGCAGGGCGCCTTGCGGTACCATTCGGTCGGGGTCGGCGACGGCGGCTACCGCCCGCGGCCGGTCGAGACCATCTGGGAGACCCGCTACGGCGACTGCAAGGACGCCTCGCGCCTGCTGGTGGCCGTGCTGCGACGGATGGGGGTGGAGGCGGTCCCGGCGCTGGTGAATACCCGCATCGGTCCGGACCTCGAGAATGAGCCGCCCAACGCGACGGCCTTCGACCACTGTATCGTGCGCGTGACCATCGACGGCGAGGCCTGGTGGGTGGATCCGACCCAGTCCAGCCAGGGCGGGGACCTGGCGAACCTGACCCGGCCGCGTCACGGCTGGTCGCTGCCGCTGGTCGCGGGGGCGACCCTCGAGCGGATGCGCGAGGGAGGGATTCCGACGGTCTGTGCGACCCGCGAGATCTGGACCTTCGACAAACAGGCCTCCATGCCGGCGCGGCTGGAGATGCGGACCGTCTATCGTGACTGGCGCGCCGACGACATGCGACGCTGGCTGGCCAATGACGGCCGCCGCAACGTCAGCCGCCGGTTCCGGGAATCGCTCGAGGCCGAATACGGTCAGGTGGTCGAGGCGGGGCCACTCGAGGTGATCGACCACGCGGCGGACAACCGGCTGGAGGTGGTGGAGCTGTATGACGTCGACCGGCCGTTCAAGGCGCTGGACCCCGGACGGATGCGGTTCGTCTCGCGGGATGACGTAATCGGCCCGAACCTGCGCGACATCGAGACCGCGCGCCGGACCGAGCCGATTGACCTTGGCGCGCCGCGCCGGGTGATGACGGAGCGCGTCTTCAACCTGCCCGCGGCGATCCACATCCAGCCCTGGAAGGTCGAGCGCGCCGGGCCAGGCACCTTCCTCCGCAGCGCGCTGGAATGGCGGAGTGCGCGTCAGGCGGTGCATACGCTGGACCTGACGGTGACCCGCCGGATCGTGCCGGCCACCCTGGCGCTGGACCATTTTGCGGCGGTCCGGGAGGCGCGTGACTTCAACGGGGTCAGCTTTGGCGTCGCGGTGAAAAAGGGCCGGGTCGTCGCCCTGGACGGCCAGGCTCCGCACAACGACAACTGGATCGGCTGGGCCATCCTGGCCCTGATCGGGGCCTTCCTGATCGCCGGTTGGGTGATGCAGGGCGGTTAACGCCGCGCCCGCTTGGGGCAAGCCCTTGCATGCAACCGGAAACGGGTCGCTACGTTCGCATCACGGACGTTAGGGATTCAGTAACCATGCGGCGCGCGCTTCGGATCGGCCTGTTCATCGGCACCTTCATCGGCATGTCGGCCTGTGCGGCCCTGCCGGACGACGGCGCGCGCGGGGCCTATGGTGGCGTCGAGGCCGGCCGCACCCGCTGACCCTCAAGGAAACCGTGGCGGCGGCGACGGATTCCCCCTATCATGCCGCTCGCGGACGCCGACTGTCGCGCCGCGCCGGTTTCGACCCCCCTAGATGCTAGCCTTCGCCATCGTCGTCGTTCTGCTCCTCGTGGTGCTCAACGGCCTGTTCGCCATGACCGAGCTGGCGGTCGTCTCGTCCCGCAAGTCCAAGCTGCAGAGCCGCGCCGAACGGGGCGACAAGGGTGCGCGCGCCGCCCTGAAGCTGGCTGAGGACCCGACCCATTTCCTCTCGGCGGTCCAGGTCGGCATCACCCTGATCGGCATCGCCGCGGGTGCCTACGGCCAGGCGTCGATCGCGGGCGAACTGAACCGCATCCTTTCGGAGGCCTTTCCGGTCCTCGGCCACTGGGCGCAGGTGATCTCGACCACCCTGGTGATCATCTTCATCACCTACGTCTCGGTGATCGTCGGCGAGCTGGTGCCCAAGCGGCTGGCGCTGATCTTCCCGGAGCCGATCGCCTCCAAGATGGCGGCGCCGATCTCGACCGTGGCCATCGTGCTGAAGCCGTTCGTGCTGATCCTGACCGCCTCGACCTCGGCCATCCTCAAGGTCATGGGCGTCAAGGACCGCGACGGTTCGGACGTGACCCAGGAAGAGGTCGAGACGATGATCGCCGAGGGCACGGCGTCGGGCCTGATCGAGCCTGAAGAGCAGACCATGATCGAGGAGATCCTGCGTCTCGGCGACCGGCCGATCCGCGTAGCCATGACGCCGCGACACGAGGTGTTCTGGATTGCTCTGGACGACAGCGAGGAGATCCTGCGCACCGAGGTCCGCACCTGCCCCTATTCGCGGATCGTGGTGGCGCGCGAGAATGACGTCGATAATCCGCTGGGCGTGGTCCACAAGAAGGACCTGCTGGACAGTCTGCTGGACAATGGCGAGTTCAACATCGAGCGCCATGTGCAGACGCCGGCCTTCATCCCGCAGTCGACCTCGGTGCTGAAGGCGCTGGAGATCATGAAGGCCTCCAAGGTCCACATGGCCTTCCTCGTGGACGAGTTCGGTGCCTTCGAGGGCGTTGTGACCGCCACCGACCTGCTGGAGATGATCGCCGGCGACTTTGACGAGGGCCACGACGACGCCGAGGTCAATGTCCGCCAGCGGGAGGACGGCAGCTGGCTGGTCGACGGCCAGACCGACATCGATGAACTGGCTGACACCCTGGGCGAGGATTTCGGCGAGGCGGACGGGTTTCACACCATCGCCGGCCTGGTCCTGCACCAGCTGTCGCGCGTCCCGCACGAGGGCGAAATCCTGCAACTGGGCCGGTTCGAGGTCGAGGTCATCGACATGGACGACCGCCGCATCGACAAGCTGCTGTTCAAACAGGTGGTCAAGGCCGAGGACGAGGCCCGGGCCGTGGCCGAACAGTACGAGGGCTGATGGGCCACGCCTTCGGGCCCTGGCTTCAGATGGTTTGACGGGCGTACGCAGGTCGGTTAACCCGTAACCTGATGGTTACCCGATGCGATGCAGACGCGACCTTCAGGGCTCTCGCTGACCGGACCCGGCGCGAGATTGTCGAAGCTCTGGCCGAAGGGCCAATGCCCGTTCATGACCTGAGCAATCGGTTCCCGATCAGTCGACCGGCCGTATCGCGGCATTTGAAGTTGCTGATGGACGCCGACCTCGTCTCGGTGAGTCGAGCGGGCAAGGAAAACCTCTACCGGCTCAACGACCATGCGATGGACGAAGTCGTCGCATGGCTGGAGCGCTTCTGGTTCGGTCGATTGAAGATCTTGAAAGCGATGGCGGAGCGCGCGCAATGACGAAATTGGCGGACATCTGTTGCCTGATCACGATCGACGCCACGCGCGAGCGGACCTGGACTGTGCTGACCACGCCGGCGTTCGTGCAGGCGTGGCTGGGCTGTACCGGCTTCGTCCCCGAGGTCGGGAGCCTGTTTCACATGCAGCCGGATCCCGAACGTCGCGCGGCCGGCTCGACGGGGGGGGCCACCCACTGCGTGATCAAGGCCATTGAGCCGCCGGATCGCCTGCGATTTAGCTGGTTCCTGCCGGGGACGCCCGAGACCCACGTGGAGATCGTCCTGTCCGGGCCCGCCGAGGGTCCGGTCACGGCGTGTCTGCTTCATTCCGGTTGGGAGCAGTTCGACGCTGAATCCATCAGGCCGGTCCGGGACATGCTCGACGGCGGGTGGCGCTCATTCGTCCTGCCCAACCTCAAACGTAGCGTCGAGGGCGCGGACTCCTGACCAGCGTGAGAACCGGACGGGCAACCGGACATCGCGCTTGAAAACCCCCGCGGGGTCGGGCATACGCCGCGGTCTGGCGAAGCCGAGCGCGCCTGGGGGGAGACCCTCCGGCGCGTTATAGTTTTGTCCGGAACCTAGGAGTGTAGCTCAGCTGGTAGAGCATCGGTCTCCAAAACCGAGGGTCGTGGGTT
>CAZFQC010000194.1:0-4795 GCA_964520795.1 uncultured Brevundimonas sp. | reverse complement strand
GCTTCTACGCCAACCAGTGCGGCGTTCCGAACCCGGAATGGCGTCACCGCGCCCGTGCGACCTGGCTCACCCCGTGGGACATGGACATCTCGGCGACGTGGCGTCACTACGGCGAAGCTGAGGTTGCCGTCCTGGCTGCCGACGGTTCGCTGAACAACGGTGGAACCCGTATCGACCGCTTCTTCGACGCCGAGAACTATCTCGACCTGGCGGCGACGTGGCAGGTGATGGATACCGTCACCGTTCGGGCCGGCGTCAACAACGTCCTCGATGACGATCCGCAACTGACGCTCAGCACGGGTACGACCGGCAACGGTAACACCTACCCGCAGCTGTACGACTCGCTGGGCCGTTACTTCTTCTTCGGTGTCACCGCCAACTTCTAAGGCCTGACGTCAAGAACATCTGGGGCGGCGGATCTACGGGTCCGCCGCCCTTTTTGTTTGCGGCCGGGCCGCCGCAGAAAAACCATCGGCCCTGTTCAAGCGTTGCGGTCTGACCTATCCGCTGCCCGACCCTGGATACCTTCATGTTCCTCAGTCTCGTCTCCGCCCTCATCATCAGCACGCAGACGCCGCCGCCGTCGCAGGACGCCGGTGTGATCTCGACGGCACCCCGTGACGAAGCCGTTGAAACCGAACGCTTTCGTGAGGCTGTGGCCTATGCCAACCCGATGCCGCGCGGCGCGCCCGAGGGCGACTATCCGCTGGTCGCCTGGTGCGAAGCCCTGGTGAACGGCCATGTGGCGCTCGGCGAGACCCTGACCAACGGTGACGCCCTGGACCTCGACATCATCCGGCTGGGCAAGCTCGAGGCTGCTGATTTCCGCGCCGCCCTCGACGCCGCCGAGCCGCGTCAGACCGCCGCCAGCCGCGCCGCCGCCGCCGCTGCGGCGGCTGAAGCCTCTGCCAAATGGACGCCGCTGGTCGGCCAGGACGAGGCGGTGCGCAGCCAGGCTTTCGGCCTGTTCTTCGGGCTTCCGGGTCGCTGCGAGCACGCCGCGCGTCGCCTGCGCCTGAACATCACCACGCCGCCGGCGACGCCGGCGGACGTCGGTCTGGAATAGGAACCGGCCTCTGGATCAGGTTTTCCGGAACGCTGCCTGCCAGCCGATCAACTGTCCGCCGGTGTCCGTCAGGTCGGCCCGTTCCGTCAGCGCCAGTCCGGTCCTGGCCGCCCGCTGAATGAAGACCTCACGTCCCTGCTCGCCGAGAGCGGCCTGGGTCTGGCTTTGCTGGCGGTGCCGCCACGCCGCGTTGCCGGATTCGAAGACGTCCAGCCGGGCCAGCGCACTCCCTGGCTCATAGGTGGCGACCCCTCGCGCCAGATCGTCGAGATAGCCAACCATGTAGCGCACCGGGTCGAATGCCGGCGTCGGTTGCAACTGGTCCGCCGCTCGCCCGACGGCCTCCCGCAGGGCGGCTTCGGCGCCAGCTGCCGGCAATCCCTTCAGATGGGCTGTGAAGGCGCGACGGGCATGGCGGATCGCGCCGGATTTGCCCAGCACTGTGTCATAGGCAGTGATCTGATCCGCCGTCTGCCGTGTGATGACGCTGTCAGCATGGTGGATCAGCATCATTGCCCGCCCTCCCGGCGTCAGCACCCTTGCCAGTTCCAGCAACGCGGCCCGGGTGTCCGCATATTCGATCCCGAACTGGGATGAGGCTCCATCAAAGGACGCCGCAGGGAAGGGCAGCTTTTCCAGAGCGACCCCGCCCAGCAAGCGACAGTCGGCAGGCATTCCTGCGGCGGCCGCCTCGACGTCGGCATAGTCGACGCCGGTGACGGTGAAGGCCTTTCCGCCCGCCGTGGCGGCAGCGCTTGCATAGCCGGCGACCTGACCGTTCCCGGTCGCGAGGTCCAGCAACCGGGCACCCGGGGCAAAGGTCTGGAACCAGTCCGTCCAGACAGGCCGGGTGTCAAAGGCGACAGGCCCGCTCGCCGTCTGGACCGTCATCACGTCCGTGCGGCCGCTCCGCCAGTAGTCGCTCCAGTGCCAGCCGCGCCGCTTCTCGGAAGGCGAAGGGCTCATGCCGGCTCCAGTCAGACCATCAAACGGGGGCGCGCCGGATCACGCCCGACGCCCTGACCTTGTTAGATCAACCGGCGGGTCCGGCCAAGCGATCGGCGCGCGTCAGGCCGCCTCGACCCGCGGCACCGCGCCAGGGTCATAGTTCAGGATCGGCGACAGCCAGCGCTCCGCCGTCGCCAGGTCCCAGCCTTTGCGACGGGCATAGTCCTCGACCTGGTCGCGGTCGATCTTGCCGACGCCGAAATAGTGGCTCTCCGCGTGGCCGAAATACAGGCCCGAGACCGAGGCCGGCGGGGTCATGGCAAAGCTCTCCGTCAATGCCATGCCGGCATTCACTTCGGCCTGCAACAGATTGAACAGCGTGGCTTTTTCAGTGTGATCAGGCTGCGCCGGATAGCCGGGGGCCGGGCGGATGCCCTGGTAATTTTCGGCGATCAGGTCGTCGATCGTCGTCGCCTCACCGGCTGCATGGCCCCACAGTTCGGTGCGCACCCGCTTGTGCAGGGCCTCGGCGAAGGCCTCGGCGAGCCGGTCGGCCAGGGCCGTGGCGAGGATGGCCGAATAGTCGTCGCCGGCGTCCTTGAAGCGTTTGGCGATCTCCAGTTCGCCATGACCCGCCGTGACCGCAAAGGCCCCGATCCAGTCCTCGCCGACGTCGGCCACGAAGTCCGACAGGGCCAGGTTCGGCTTGCCGTTCGACTTCAGCATCTGCTGGCGCAGGGTGTGGAACCGGGCCTGTTCCGTGGTGCGGCTGTCGTCGGTCCAGACGACGACGTCGTCGCCGTCGGCATTGGCGGGCCAGAAGCCGACCACGCCCTTCGCCGTGAACCATTTCTCGTCGACGATCCGCTTCAGCATGGTTTGGGCGTCCCGGAACAGGTCGCGCGCGGCTTCACCGACGATCTCGTCCTCGAGGATCTGCGGATAGCGGCCGATCAACTCCCAGCTGGCGAAGAAGGGCGTCCAGTCGATGTGCGCGGCCAGATCGCCCAGGTCCCAGGCGTCAAACGCCTTCACCCCGACAAAGGAAGGCCGCGGGGGCAGGGGTGTCGCCGCCTGGGGTCTGAACCGGTTGGCGCGCGCCTGCGTCAGGCCGGCCCGCGCCTTGACCTCCTGACCGCGCGCATACTGCTCGCGGATGCGGATGTATTCGTCGCGTGTGGCGGCCTCGTTCCTCGCCTTTTCGGTCGGAGACAGCAGGCCCGAGACCACGCCGACGGCCCGGCTGGCGTCCACAACATAGGTGGTCGAGCCGGCCCGGTAGCCGGGCTCGATCTTGACCGCCGTATGGGTCCGGCTGGTGGTCGCCCCGCCGATCAGCAGCGGGATGTCGAAGCCCCGCCGCTCCATTTCCCGTGCCACGAGGACCATCTCGTCCAGTGAGGGGGTGATCAGGCCGGAAAGGCCGATGATATCGACCTTGTGTTCGATCGCCGCGTCCAGGATCCGGTCCGCCGGGACCATGACGCCCAGGTCGATGACCTCGTAGTTGTTGCACTGCAGCACGACGCCGACGATGTTCTTGCCGATGTCATGGACGTCGCCCTTCACCGTGGCCATCAGAATGCGGCCAGCCTGTTCGCGCGGCTTGCCGGCCTTTTCGGCCTCCATGAAAGGCTCCAGCCAGGCCACGGCCTGCTTCATCACCCGGGCCGACTTCACCACCTGCGGCAGGAACATCTTGCCCGAGCCGAACAGGTCGCCGACCACGTTCATCCCGTCCATCAGCGGACCCTCGATGACGTGCAGCGGCCGGTCGAACGACAGCCGCGCCTCTTCGGTGTCCGCCTCGATGAACTCTGTAATGCCGTTGACCAGGGCGTGTTCGATCCGCTTGCCGACGGGCTGGTCGCGCCATTTCAGATCGACGACCCGGGCCACGCCCTTGTCGCCCTTGTAGTTCGGCGCGATGTCGACCAGCCGCTCGGTGTTCGAGACATTGGTCCGCTGTGGCCGGTTCAGGATCACATCCTCGACCGCCTCGCGCAGCGTCGGATCGAGCGTGTCATAGACGGGCAGGTCGCCGGCATTGACGATCCCCATGTCCATGCCCGCCTGGATGGCGTGGTACAGGAAGACGCTGTGGATCGCCCGGCGCACCGGCTCATTGCCGCGGAAGCTGAACGAGACGTTCGACACCCCGCCCGAGACGCGGGCGTACGGCAGGGTGGCCTTGATCACCCGGGTCGCCTCGATGAAGTCGACGGCGTAGTTGTCGTGCTCCTCGATCCCCGTCGCCACAGCGAAGATGTTGGGGTCGAAAATGATGTCCTCGGGCGGGAAGCCGACCTCGTCCACCAGGATGCGATAGGCCCGCGTGCAGATCTCGATCTTGCGCGCGGCGGTGTCGGCCTGGCCGACCTCGTCGAAGGCCATGACCACCACGGCGGCGCCGTAGCGCAGACATTTCACCGCCTGTTCGCGGAACTCGGCCTCGCCCGCCTTCATCGAGATCGAATTGACGATCGGCTTGCCCTGAACGCATTTCAGGCCTGCCTCGATCACCTCCCATTTGGAGCTGTCGATCATCACCGGCACGCGGGCGATGTCCGGCTCGGCCGCGATCAGGTTGAGGAAGGTGATCATCGCCTGCTTCGAGTCCAGCAGGCCCTCGTCCATATTGATGTCGATCACCGAGGCCCCGGCCTCGACCTGCTGCCGCGCCACCGACAGGGCGGCGGCATAGTCGCCGTCGATGATCAGCTTCTTGAATTTGGCCGAGCCGGTGACGTTGGTCCGCTCGCCGACGTTGATGAAGGTGGG
>CAZFQC010000193.1:0-4862 GCA_964520795.1 uncultured Brevundimonas sp. | reverse complement strand
TCCTCCAGCCCCTGGATCGACTGCTGCAGTTGCGGCAGGCCGGTGGTGGCGAACTCGTTCAGCGGCGCCTCGACGTTGGTGGCGGTCCGGTTGATCGAGGCCACGGCTGCGCGCGCCTCCTCGGCCGCCGCATTGATGTTCGCCACGGCCTCCCGACCATCGCCCTCGATGATGCCGCGCGTGCTGGCGGCGAGCGCCTCGAACTCGGCCACGGCGGAGTTGGCCTTGATCAGCGCCTGCTCAAGCTGCTCGAGCATGCCCTTGCGGGCCTCCAGCTCGGCGGTCAGGGCCTCGACGTTCTTCAGGCTCGAGGAGAAGGAGCGGATGTTGTCATCCGACAGCACCCGGTTGATGCGGTTCAGCGCGTCCACCGTCTGGGCCAGAACCGTTCCGGAACCGCTCAGCAGCTCGGCGATCGGCGACGGCTGGCTCTGGATCACCGGCACGACATTGTCCGGATACTGGTCCTTCAGGATGGCGCTCTGCGGATTGCCGGCGGTGACCTGGATATAGTTCAGGCCGGTGATGCCCTGCGGTTCCAGCTGAGCGCGCGAGGTGACGCGGACCGGCGTCGTGGCGTCAACGCGGATACGGGCGATGACCTGGTCGCCCTTGTCGGGATCGAGGTTCAGGTCGGTGACCTCGCCGACGCGGATGCCGTTGAAATGCACCTCGCCGCCTTCCGACAGGCCGCGGACCGGGCCGTAGAAGACGATGTCATAGACATCATATTCCTCGTTGAAGGACAGGCGGGCCAGCCACATGGCGAACACAACCAACGCCGCCAGAAGGGCGATGGTGGCGATGCCGACGGCGGCGTAGTGGGCGTCTCTTTCCATTCTCGGCTCTCCTTAAGCCGCCTTGACCGCAGCGCGACCGCGCGGGCCAAGGAAATATTCCCGTATCCACGGATGGTCTGAACGCTCGAGTTCCTGAACCGTGGCCTTGGCGACGATGCGCCGGTCAGCGACCACGGCAACCTTGTCGGTGATGGCGTACAGACTGTCGAGGTCATGTGTAATCATGAAGACGGTCAGGCCCAGATCGTCGGACAGTCGCCGGATGAGTTCGTCAAAGGCCCCGGCCCCGATCGGGTCCAGTCCGGCGGTCGGTTCGTCGAGGAACAGCAGCTCGGGATCCAGGGCCAGGGCCCGGGCCAGGCCGACGCGCTTGCGCATGCCACCGGAGAGTTCGGCGGGCTTGAGATGGTGCGACTCGGGCTTCAGACCGACCATGGCGATCTTCATCTCGGCCAGCTCGCGGATCACATCCTTCGGCAAACGGGTGTGCTCGACCAGGGGCGAGGCGACGTTCTCGATGACGCTGAGGGCAGAGAACAGCGCCCCCTGCTGGAACAGAATGCCCGTGCGGCGCTCGATGTCGGCCTCCTCGACCGCGGTCATGGTCGCGCGGTCGTAGCCGAGGACGCTGACTGATCCGCCCTCCGGTTCCTTCAGGCCGATGATCGAGTTGAGCAACACGGTCTTGCCGGAGCCCGAACCGCCGACCACGCCGAGCACCTCGCCGCGCTCAAGCTCGAGGTCGAGGTTTTCGTGGATCACGCGATCGCCGAACTGACTCAGCAGGCCACGCACCTCGATCAACAGCTCAGGGGATCTTCCCGGAAAGGCGGTCACCAGTTCAACTCCAGGAAGATCATGGCGAAGACCGCGTCGAGGAAGATGATGGCGAAGATGGCCTGAACCACAGCAGCGGTCACCCGCCGGCCCAGACTCTCGACATCCCCGGCCACGGCCATGCCCTGGCGGCAGCCGATGGCAGCCACCACGACCGCAAACACCGGTGCCTTGATCAGCCCCACACCGAGGTGGGTGATCATCTTCGAATCCTCGGTGACGCGCTGGAGAAAGAAGGAGGGACCGTAGTCAAGTTCGCTCCAGGTCACGAGCATGCCGCCGATCATGCCGGCGATCATGCCGATGAAGGTCAGCAGGGGCAGCATGGCCAGCATGGCGGCGAGCCTCGGGATCACCAGGGCCTGGAAGGGGTTCACCCCCATCACCTGCATGGCGTCGACTTCCTGGTTCATCCGCATCGAGCCGATCTCGGCTGCAAAGGACGAGGACGACCGGCCCGCCAGCAGCACGGAGGTGATGACCACGGCGAATTCCCGCAACACCGCCACTGCAACCAGCTGGACGGTGAAGACGCCGGCCCCGAACTGGGTCAGCAGATTGGCACCGAGGTAGGCGATGACCGCGCCGATGAAGAAGTTGGTGACGGCAACGATCGGAATGGCGTCGAGGCCGGACCGTTCGGCCTGGCTGAACCACGCCGGCCAGCGTATCGCCCGCGGATGGCGGAGCGCCGCACCGACGGCCACGACCAGCCGACCGAGAAAGGCCATGGACAGGGTCGCTTCGGCCGCGATGTCGCCGACGCCGCGACCGACCTTGGCGAAGCTCCGCACCCAGGCCATCGACCGGGGCGGCGGACCGGCGCTTTCGCGCTCCAGCTTCTCAACCATCGCATAGGTGCGCCCGGCCTCGGGTCGCTGGGCCCAGGCCGAAGGCGGCAGGATGCAGTTGGAGGCCTGGACGATGGCGAGCGCACCCGCGGTATCGAACCGGCCCAGACCCGAGAGATCGACCCTGTCGACGCACCGATCCCGCAGTTCGTTGTCCAGACGGGCCGAGACCCGGCCCAATTCGGTCGCGGTCCAGTCGCCGGACAACCTGAGGGTCAGCCCGAACCCGCCGTCCTCGATCTGGAATCCCGCTGCGGCCATACCCCTACCTAGTTCGCCCTGCCTGCTTTGCCTACGCTGGCCAAACGGCAAAGGTGGGGCAGACACCAGAACGCGGCTCCGCCGTATTCGTTCAGCCACGGTTTTGCGGAAGTACGGTGCCGATCCCGAATGAGATGCGGCCCGGCCGGGTCAGTTCAGATAGTTGAGCAGGGAGACCTGGCGCAGCTGACTGATCACCTGGGCCGAGGCCTCGATGGCGACCTGGGACAGCTGGAGGTCGGTGATCGCCGCCGCCATGTCGGCGTCGGTGCGGCCCGCGACCAGTTCGTCCAGCGCGCCCTTCTGGGCCTCCAGCCCCTCGCCGATGCCCTCGACCTGTTTGGCCAGGGAACCGGTCCTGGCCATCTTGTCGACCACGGAGGTGGCCGCCTGTTCGAGCCGGGCCAGTTGCGTTGTCAGGAAGGCCTTCTGCGGCTCCGTGAGCCTGCCGTCCAGCGGACCCGATCCGGGCGTTGAATGGTAGGTCTGGATGTCGCGCAGAATGGACATGATGTCCGTCCCCAGGTCATCGGCGAGGAAGCCGGTCTCCAGGGTCGTGCCCTCGGCGACCCGGCTGGCGGTTTTCAGCTGGTCATTGCTGAACAGCGAGGCCACGTCGGGCGCCGCCTCCAGTTCGGACAGACTGGCGGCCGCCAGCGGCGCGGTCGAGGTCGAGGCTCCGGCGAACAGATAGCCCCCGTGGTGCCGCATGTTCAGACCCGCGCGGGCGGATTGGAAATGGCCCTCCAGATCCAGCATCAACGACCCGCCGGAATCGGTCGCGATCGCCCCGCCCAGGGCCTCGCGCACGCCCGTAATGGCGTCGCTGATCTGGCCCATGGCGATATCCTGGGTCGTCAGACGCGCGCTCACCGCGGTACCGGTGTCGATGAAGCCCTGGATCCGACTCTGCGCGCCCTTCATCGCCGTCAGGGTCTCTGCCTGGCGGCCGAAGCCGGTCATATCGGTGGCGACCTTCTGGGTCGCGACCCGCTCCTGGGCGTCCGCCGCCCGGGTCTGGGCCTTCATCAGGTCAAGCAGGGCCGACTGATAGTTGCCGAAGGTGGCGACGCGGGTCATCAGACCATCCCGATCAGTGTGTCGTACATGTCCTTGGCCGCCTGGATCAGACGGGCCGAGGCGTTGAAGGCCTGCTGGTAGGTCGTCATCAACACCAGCTCCTCGTCCAGGTTGACGCCCTCGTGCGCGGTCTGGCGGGCCCCCGCTTCCGCATAGAGGGCACCGGCCGTCTCCATCCGGCTCCTGGCCGCCGCCGCCTTGCCGCCGATCTCGCCCGACAGTTCCGCCGCATAGCGCGAGACGGAGGTCGACCCGCCGGACGATCCGCCGGCGGCCTGGAAATTCGCCGACCGCTCACCGGCGTCAGCGAGCGCGAGCGCGCCCCGGCCATCGCCGACGCTCAGGGCCTGGGTTCCGACGGCGGCGGACAGGTTCAGCTGCGCCAGCGCCAGTTTCGACGGGCTCTGGCGGATGTCGGCGCGCAGGGCGAAGCCGTCCGCCCGCGAGGCGCGCACGCCCCCGCCGATGCCGAACAGCTCGGTCACGGACACGCCCGACGGAACCTGGGTCGTGCGGTCTTCCAGCACGCTCAGGGTCGGCGCCGGATTGCCGTATCCGGTGAAGGAAAGCGAACCGTCGGCGGCCAGGGCGAAGGACCCGAAGCGGCCGATCCCGGTGGCCGTGTCGTTGAGGGCCGTAACGAGGTCGCCCACGGTACCCCCTGCCGGCACGGCCACCTGAAGGTCGCGCAGCCGCGATCCGGCCTCTCCCGTGAATCGGAACGTCAGGGTCTCGCCGGCGGTGAAGCCGTGGGGCGAGGTGGCTGACAGCCCGTTGTCGTAGAAGGCCGGGCGGTCGGTCGAAATCAGGTCGTTCAGTCCGAAATAGTGCGAGAATCCCCGCCCGGCCTTGTCCGAGGGACTGGCGGCGTCGTCACCCAGGGCCACGCCGTTGGAGCCGGTGGCCGCTATGGTCAGGCGACCGTCGGTGAAACTGGCCGTCGCGGCACCGCCCAGCTGGGCGTTCAGCACGCTGAGGAAGGTCGCCGGCGTCGCCGCCGCGCCGTTGACCGTCATGGTCGCGCCCGAGAAGA
>CAZFQC010000192.1:0-4869 GCA_964520795.1 uncultured Brevundimonas sp. | reverse complement strand
ATCTACAGAACGTCACTTTTCCCCAAACTCGTTATTTTTTGGGGAAAAATATAGTCCACCGATCGCAAATACTTTACCCGCCGCGAAAGCACGAACTTGAAGCATGCCGGATTTCGGAACTGCAATATTCGCCATATTCACAACACTGGTGCCACGTGAAATAAGCTCTCCCGGAAATGGCCCATCATTTTCGGCGAGCGTAATTTTCTCAAGTGCCGTCGGCTCTGCCTCTGGTGGAAGTACAGTCGTTTCCCAAATGGGATGGTCTAAGGGCATCCCGGGCATATACGCCGCCAATCGGGCAGTCTCTTTGAGCGCACCTAGCCGCCACTGAAACTCGACCAGCATCGCCATACGAGGAAGAACTGCAGGAAGGTTTTCGACCTCTACACCGCCGGGAAACATACCAACAATCGTAAATTGGCCCGTTTTCTCCAGGCGAATGTCCTCTGCGAAGATCGTTCGTCCAAAGAACTCCGGAGGTGACTCGACGAGCGGCTTCATGCCGCGACCGCAGTAAACGATGCGGATTCGTCCGCGATTCGAGAATACCCCGGAGCTGTTTGAGGGAGTGCAAGAGTGCGCACTTCTTGAGCCAAGATGTGATTTCTGTCTGGTCGTTCAGCAGGATCGTAGATGTCCACATCGACACAGGCACCTATCGCCCAAGCCATGTCAGCGATGGTCTCGATGGTCATATTGGTTCGCCCATTGAGGCGGCGGTTTACAACGGCCCGGTGCACGCCGAGCTTATCGGCGACAGCGACCTGAGTCAGGCCTTCGAGTTCCGCTCGCTTTGCGAACACATCACGAATCTGCCCCTCAACCTTGCTGACGAGAGCCAGATAAATCTGCCGACGAAGGCTCGGCTTAGGTCGGGAAGATGGCACGATAGTCACCCCTGACAATCCACGACTCCAAGCCGTGGAGCTTTTGATAATCCCTGACACCCTGCAAATGCTGGTCGTAGAGTGGCCGGTTGGACTTAATAATCGCTTCTCGTTCACCGGATACGATGACTAAGGAACTTGGCTCAGGTGCCCATCCGAAGAGGCGTGCGCCAGGCGGATGCGCCTTCCAAACTCCATGCTTCGTGGGCATCATACGGCGCAATTCCGACGCGCCCGGGGGGCGCACGGCACAACGGAAATCAATGAGCATGAGTTCTATTTGCTCATAGATGGAGCGGCCGCCGAGCGCTTTCGCTGGCTCGTGGAGTTCTGGCGTATTGTCGATCCATGTCCAAAACCCTGGCGTGACGTAGAGGGGGCGAACGGCCATCCGACTTTCCCAATCAGGAACTTCAAATAGCTCGATTCACCCCTGCGAGAGACCATGTGAGATCGTTGCCCTAAAAGTCAACAGGCGGCCCCGAGGTTCCCAAAGGTGTTGCGCCAGTACATCTCTCCCATGACGGGAAACTGCCACGCTGAGATCGCGTTGGGGAGTCCCGAACTGATCTCCCGTCAGTGTTAGGAGAAAGCAGCCATCCCACCCACAATCTTGGGTCGGTAGCGGGAGAATTCTTGTTGCGGCACGCTCCTTTCGAAAGGAGGCCGCCATGCCGAAGTTCACCATCCTCTCCCGCGTCGATGCCTACGTCGACTACACCACCGAGGTCGAAGCCGACTCTCTCGAGGAGGCCGTCGACCTCGCCTATGACGGCTTCGTGCCTGTCCAGTGGACCGAGCGGGGCGTGGTCGAGTTCGACGCGCGCCATGTCGTGGCCCTCGACGCCAACGGGAACGAGATCGAGAGCTACTCGCGCGGCAAGGGCTGATCCCTCTCTTCCGCTCATCCCCGCGACCGCGGGGACCCAGTCCTGTCCAGCGTGACGCCGGCGCTTCCGGACGAACGGTGGGTCTGAACCGAAACCGTCCCATCACCCAAAGAACTGGGTCCCCGCGTTCGCGGGGATGAGCGGTTTGTTGGGAATCCAACCACCCGCTACGGTGGGTGGGTGGGGCAGGGCGACAATCACTGGTGCAGTCTCGGCTTTGCCGAGCCGACCGCCGTCTACAAAAGCGGCACCCAGAAGGCGCGACACCTCACCGAGGGTTGGATGGCCGAGCACGGCTTCTGCCCCAACTGCGACGCCGACCGTCTGCCCGCCCTGCCCAACAACACCCGCGTCGGCGACTTCCGCTGCGCGGCCTGTGCCGAGGAATATGAGCTCAAGGCGGGCCGGGGCACCGTCGGGGGCGTGCTGCCCGCCGGCGCGTGGGGCGCGATGCAGCAACGGCTGGCGGCGGCCAACAATCCCAACCTGTTCGTCATAGGCTACGACCCCGAGGCGCGCCGCGTCCTCGATCTGATTGTCGTGCCGCGCCAGTTCTTCACCGCGGCGATCATCCGCCCGCGCCCGCCGCTGGGCCCGAACGCCCGTCGCGCAGGCTGGCAGGGCTGCACCATCCGACTGTGCGACGTCCCCCATGCGGGCCGCATCCCGCTGATCCGCTCCGGCGTCCCGGTGCCGCAGACCGAGGTGCGCGACCGCTGGCGCTCGACCCTCTTCCTGCGCGACACCAGCCAGACCGCCCGCGGCTGGCTTCTGGCCGTCATGGGCGCGGTCGAGGCGGTGGGGCGGCCGGAGTTCACCCTCGCCGACGTCTATGCGCAGGAGGCCCGGCTGGCCGCCCTCTATCCGGCCAACAACAACGTCCGCCCCAAAATCCGCCAGCAGCTGCAGGTCCTCCGCGACCGCGGCTGGCTGGCGTTCGGGGAGCGGCGCGGGACGTACCGGCTGACCTGATCCCGGCTTGATCGCGAGACCTGCCGGCGCGTTCACGTGATCCGGATCATCGCATGGCGGCCCAGGGCCATGTCCTGGAACCGTGCACGGGTTGCGCGGTATCGGTCCTTCCACGCCGCGACGGAGCGCTCCAACTCCATCCCACGCATCGCGGCAAGGCTTCGCGCGGTCGGACGGCTCCCCGAAACCCAGATCCCGGCGTCGAGATGTTTCCGCCTGAGCCTGGCAAAGGCATGGGCGTCGACCCGGTTGGACCGCGCCTCGTTACATCCTCGGCAGGCCGCAACGAGGTTTGACCGGTCGTCGCTCCCGCCCTCGCTCCGGGGAATGATGTGTTCCCGCGTCGCCAGCAGTTGGCCCGGCGTCTCCATCTCCATCACGACTCCGCAGTAGGCGCATCGCCAATTCTGCGCCTCCGCAAGTTCGATCCGCGTCGCTCGTCCGCCCCTTGCCATGGGGTCAGAGACCCCCTCACTGCGTCAGTATTGGTCGTACGGCGCAGTCCCGCCTGACCCCTCTCCCTCCCTCCACGAGGGAGGTGGCCGTGCCGTCAGGCGAAGCCGGGTGGGAGGGACCCGGCGACGGGAGCACCCACTGGCAACCGCCCACCCTCCATGCCATCGTTGCCCCAAGAGGGATTCCGCCATGACCACCCCGCCGCCGCCCGCGCCCGAGCCGAACGCCCGGGGGCTGAACGATCTGTCCGACGACGCCCTCGGTTTCGGCCTGCTCGAGCTGAGGACCGCCCGCGACGTGGTCGTGCTCCCCCGCGCGGTGCTGGAGGCCTGGATGACCCGGGGGCCGGAGGGCGGCGGCCGCTATGCCCGGCCGCTGCGCCTCTATCTGGCGCTCAACGCCCTCCTGATGCTGATCCTGTTCCTGCAGGGCGGCACGGCCATCATGCTGGGAGGCATGCCGCCGGAGATGATCGACCCGCTGATCGCCGCCTCGGGCAAGAGCCGCGACGCCTTCATGGGCGACGCCGACAACTGGATGAGCCTGGTCCTGGTGCCGCTGCTGTCGGTGTTCTACGCCCTGGGCGCGGCGCCCCTGCTGCGCTGGTGGGATCCGGACACCCTGGGCTGGCGGCGCGGCTTCCGCGCGGCCTTCGCCTGGCTCAACGCCCTGACCGTGCCCCTGATCCCCTTCGCATGGTTCATGTACGACGGCGGCATCGGGACCCTGGTCGGCAATGTCGCCCTGTTCGTCATCGCCATCGCCGCCTTCATGCGCATGGGGGCGGGCCGCTGGTACAGTGCGCCCGTCTTCGGCCTGGCCAAGGCGGTCGCCCTGTGGATCACGATCCAGCTGGTCGCCGGGATCGGCTATGTGCCCCTGTTCGCCATCGGCCTGCTGGCCGGCCGTTTCGCGTGACGCCGGGGGCGCCGGTCCTGCCCTCCCGCGCCGCCGCCCTGATCGTGCTGGTCCTCGCCGCCATGGTGCTCGGCTTGGCGCCCATCCTCGTCCGCCTCTCGGACGCCGGCCCGGCCGCCGCCGGCTTCTGGCGCTTCGCCTTCGCCCTGCCGTGGCTGTTGCTGATGACGGCCAGACCCGGCGCGGAGGGGATCGGCCGGCCCTCGAGCTGGATGGTGCTGGCGGGCGGCCTGCTCGTGCTCGACCTCGCCTTCTGGCACTATTCGATCGCCTTCACCTCCGTGGCCAATGCCACGACCCTGACCAACCTCACGCCCGTGGTGGTGACCCTCGTCGGCTGGTGGGTCTTCCGCGACCGGCCGCGGGCCCTGTTCCTCGTGGCCCTGGCCGCCGCCATCGCCGGGGCGGTGACCATGTCGCTGGGGGCCGACGGGGGGCAGGGGTCGAACCCGCCGCTGGGCGACGTCTTCGCCGGTATTACGGCCCTCTGGTACGCGGGCTATTTCATCGCCGTGAAGGGCGCGCGCGACCGCCATTCGGCCGGGCGGGTCATGCTGTGGTCGACGGCCATCGCCGCGCCGGGCCTGTTGCTGGCGGCCCTGCTGCTGGGCGAGGCTGTGCTGCCGGGCTCGTGGGGCGGCTGGGCCGCCTGCGCCGGCCTCGGCCTGATGCATGTGGTCGGGCAGGGGGGCGTCGCCTGGTCGCTGGGCCGTCTGCCCGCGGCCCTGACGGCGGTGACCGTC
>CAZFQC010000191.1:0-4964 GCA_964520795.1 uncultured Brevundimonas sp. | reverse complement strand
CATGGCGAGACCATGGACTGCCGCAAGGGCGAGGCCCTGTGGCACGGTCGTGGCGGCCGGGTCGAGTGCAAGGCCCAGCGGGCCGAACGCGAATGCAATGAACGCTCGCTGCTGCGTCGCTACGGCGCGGGCGTGAAGATCCTGACCTGGGTCCGCGAGGAGACCTACACCGAATACCGCGAGGAAGTGGTCGAACAGGCCGGCTACGCCGTGCAGGGCGCGACCATCACCCTGGATGGCGGCGTCGGCGGCCGGGTTTTCTGACGGTGGAGTGAACACCGGCGTTCAGCCGCGCGTCAGTCGCCGCGGCCCAGAGTGAGAGCGTCGGCTCTGTCGACGATCCTGAGAAGCAAACTGGCCCCGGTCCCGAAAGGAACCGGGGCCATTTTTTCGACTATTGCGCCGGGGCCGCCGCGGCCGGAGCGACGGGGTTGTCGGAAACCGCCACGCCGCGCCAGGCCGTTTCGGGCCGCAGATACTGACGCGCTGCACGCTGGATGTCGGCCACGGTGATGGCCTCCAGGTCGGAGATGTGGGTCAGGATCTGGTCGACGTCGGCCGGATCGGCGGCCACCCCCGACAGCTGGCCCAGCCAGTATTCGTTGCCGGCCTGGGTGCGCCGGAGACGCTCCACCTCGGGCAGGCGGGCGCGGTTCAGTTCGTCTTCGGTGATCGGCGTATCCCGCAGCGAGGCCGTGATGGCGTTCACGGCGTCATAGAAGGCCGTGAAGGACTCAGGACGGGTCAGGGCCTGGACGAAGATGGAGCCGTATCCGGTGAAGGTGTCGGAGTTGCTGGAGCCGACACCAGGCGAATAGGCGATCGCCAGCCGCTCGCGGATCTCTTCGGTGGCGCGCAGGCTCATGACCTCGCCGAGGATCTGGATAACCCGGGCCTCGGTGCGATCGTTCACCGAGTCGGTGGTCGGCCAGGCGATGTAGGCCAGGCCCTGCTCACCGGGACCGGTGTGTTTCAGCACGACCGGCTCGGACGTGCCGGCGGGGAAGCGCCGCTCGGTGGCACCCGGTGCCGGCCGGGGTGCAGGCCCTCGGGCGGGCAGGGCACCGAAGGTCGTCGAGACGGCGGCGATGGCGTCCTCGACCGTCACATCGCCAACGACCGTCACATCGATCGGGCCCGAGGCGAGGCCGGCGGTGACGCCGCTGCGCAGTTGCTCGACCGTCCAGGCGCTGACTTCCGCGGCCGTCGGAAGCGATGCGCGCTTGTCGCCGCTGGCGAGAAGCTCGCCGGACTGCAGGGCGAAGGCCCCGCCCGGCGTGGCCATCTGCTGGGCGATGATCTGCGGGAAAAGGGCCTGAATCTGCTGGAACGGCGCGGGGCGCAGACCCGGATCCGTCAGATAGGCGGCCAGGACCTGCATCTGCAGGTTCAGGTCCTGCGGGCGGGTGGCGCCCGAGAGCTGCCAGGCGTCGCTGTCGGCGCTGAAGCCGACGCTGTAGATGCGGCCGCTGAGGACACGGTTGAGTTCATCGGCTGTCAGCTGGCCAAGGCCGCCCGCCTGGAACACGAAGCCGGCGAACGCCAGCGGCGTGGAGCGGTCGGTCGGCAGGGACAGTTCGCCGATGCCGGTCCGGACGCTGACGAGGATCTGCTCGTCGCGGAAGGTGGTCGGCTTCACGGTCAGGCGTACGCCGTTCGGGAAGGTGACGACCGTGGCTCCAACGGCGGCCAGTTCGGTCCTGCCCGTTGGTGCCGCAGGCGTTCCGAAATTCGAATAGGGCCAGTCCAGCTGCGCCTGGGCGGCAGGGGCGGCGACCGGTGCCTGACGCGAGGCTTCGAGCGCGGCCGTGACGGCCTCGGCACCGCCTTCGATCTCGACCGGGGTGATGACCAGAATCACCGGACCCTGACCTTCGAAGACGGGTGGCAGGACGCTGTTCACCTGCGCCGCCGTCAGACCCTCGATCGCCTGGTTGAACAGGGCGAGGTTTGTGGCCGGGGCGGTGAAGACCGACTCGCTGTTGGCGGCGTTCAGCAGGCCATTGACCAGGCCCGGCGTAGTGCGGGTCGCGGCAGCGGCGGCGGCGTTTTCAAGCGCTGTGCGGGTTTCGGTGATCTCGCGCTGCAGCTCGGCGTCCGAGACGCCGAACTGGACCAGACGGCGCTGTTCCTGCTCGATCGTCTCCAGAGCGCGCTGCCAGCCGCCCGGATTGAAGGTGGCGTTGATCCCGCCGATCTCGAGACTGTCGACCACGGTCGAGCTGGCCGCGCCGGCGTTGATGAAGGGCGCGTTCTCCTGACGGGAGATCTCTCCAAGGCGACGGTTGAGCACGGCCAGGCCGAGGTTGCGGATCAGGTTGGACCGACGCTCGGCAACGGTGTCGGGGTCCAGATCGGGATCGCGGACCCAGTTCAGCTGGATCGACGACTGGATGCCGGGTTCGACCAGGATGCTGGTCTGGGGCCCGCGCGGCCGGACCGTGCCCAGATCCGGTTCCGGGCCCTCGGCGGCCTTGGGCTGCCAGCTCTCGAAGGCGGCGCGGATCTTGGCCTCCATGACATCGACGTCGAAGTCGCCGACAGCGATGAAGGTCGCCCGGTTCGGGCGGTAGTAGGCGTTGTAGAATTCCACGAACCGTTCGCGCGGCGCGGTGCGGATGATGTTCAGGTCGCCGATCGGGAAGCGGTTGGACAGGCGCTGGCCGGGTGCCAGCAGGGCCAGTTGGGCCTTGGCGGACCGAAGGCCGGGGGTGTTGCGGGTCCGCTCCTCGCCCTCGATCACGCCGCGTTCGGCGTCCACGGCGGCGGGGTCCATCAGCGCTTCCGACACCTGTTCGCGCATGATGCGCAGGGCGGCGTCGACGGTCTCGTCATTCGTGCGCGGCAGTTCCAGCTGGTAATAGGTCTGGTCAAAGCCGGTCGCGGCGTTGGTGTCGGCACCGAAGGCGAGGCCCAGACGCTCGAGAATGCGCAGCAACTCGTTCTCGGGGATGTTGGTCGTCCCGTTGAAGGCCATATGCTCCATGAAGTGGGCCAGACCCAGCTGGTCCTCATTCTCCATCAGCGAGCCGGCGTCGATGCGCAGGCGCAGGGACGCCTGTCCCGGCGGCGTGGCGTTGCGCATCACCGCGTACTGCATGCCGTTGGGCAGAACGCCGAAGCGGACGCTGGAATCCACCGGAACGTCGCTGGTGGCCTGGGCCCACGGATCGGACGGCGTGGCACCAGGGCCTTCCTGGGCAAGGGCCGCGCCCGAAAGCGGACCGGTGAGGAGGGCGACGCCGGACACGGCGGCCAGCAGAAGATGACGAAGGGTCATTAGGGCTCCGGGCGAATTGAAGGCCGCGCCTCACAGCACGGCCCGGGTGAACAACAGACGGGAATCTGGGTCTTGTGCGCCAAGGTTGCCCAAACCCCGGCGAGTGTAAAGTGAACTTTACGTAAGTCGCTAGGATCCCGGCCGCGAGACGTAGAAACTGGCTGAGTTTCCGACGGCATTGGCCCCGGTGATCACCGAGCGGTTGGAACCTGCAATGGTTGTATTGGCGACCGCTGACACATCGCCTGTGTTGGTCTGGCTGTTGGCGGCTTCCAGCCGACCTTCACATTCGGAGCAGGCGTAGCCGGTGACGCTGTTGCCGACGGCGTCCGCGCCGACCGAGACGTCATAGCCGTTCGTTCCGGAGAAGGTGGCCGTGACGTCGACCCCGCCGGTGTTGAACTGGGTGTTGTCGATCTCGACATAGATGTCGTTGTTGCCCACCGACAGTTCATTGGCTGCACCGCGGGCATAGGCTTCAGCGCGGCCGTAATCGTAAGCGGTGGTCAGGGCCGAGGCGCGCACGAAGCTGCTGTTCCGCTGGTCAGCGACGTTCACGACCGAGCCACCCTCGTTGTACAGCACGGCCTGGTTGGCGGTGGCGCGGGCACGGGCGGCGAGGTCCCAGGCATTGCCGGCGTTGGCGCTGGCCTCGGACTCGATGAAGCTGCCGAACGAACGCTGGGTGATGCCGAGGTCCTGCCCCGAGGTGTTGTCGCTGTTGACCGCGATGGCGTTGACGATCGCCTGGCTGGTCACGCTGGCCGCATCGGGGATGTACTGGCTCTCGATGCGGGCAAAGGAACGGACGAGGGCCGATGAGGACTGGTCGATGGCTCCGCTGACAACCGAGGTCTGACCATAGAGGGCCACGGTGTTGGATATGGCCGAGGCACCCACGGCGGCACCGGCGTGCAGCCGGGCGGTGCTGTCGCCGACCTCAGTGGTCGCGCTGATCAGGCCGTCGTCGGTGGTCTGGGCCGCGTCGAGGGTCAGGGTCGCGTCATAGGCGCTGACCGCCAGATAGTTGCCGCCGGCCTGGGTCGTGACGTTTACTTCGCCCCAGGTGTCGCCGCCGAGGGTGAGGTCGGTGGTCGCGACGGCATCGCCCTGCATGGTCTGGTCGGACTGGACGGTGATCGAGCCGTTATAGACCGCGCCTGAGGCGCTGTTGCCCCGGGCCGAGGTCTCGACCGTCACCTGGTCCTGCGAATCGACAACGTTCAGCGTCTGGCCGGCGAAGACGTCGCCCAGTTGCAGTTGCTGGTTCAGGACAATCGTGCCGTCCTGGGCTGCGGCCTCAGTAGCGGCTGCGGCGCACAGCATCGTCGCGGCGATCGTGCCAGCGAGACGGATCCGCGCGGGTTGCGCCATTGTTCGTGTCCGTATTGGGGTAAGCGGGATAGTAGCCGCCGGTCGGACCGACCGTGCCGCCCAGGGGGTCGGGCCCGGCGCTGAGGCAGATTTCCGGGCCGGGCGCGCCGTAGAGATTGGCCATGAACTCGACCGAGGCCCGTTCGATCAGGGCGCGGACGGCCAGCTGGACCGGCTCCAGACCGCCCTCGCCGGCCGAGATGTCGAAGACATTGCCGTCGAGGAAGTCGAAGACCCCGGCCGAGATTTCGCGCCCGATGATCTGCTTCTGGTAGGAGACGACGTCGACCACCTCGAGCGTCGTGGTCTG
>CAZFQC010000190.1:0-4970 GCA_964520795.1 uncultured Brevundimonas sp. | reverse complement strand
CCGGTCTGGCGGCTGAACACCCAGGCCAGCCACAGGGCCGTCGCATACATGGGAAAGGCCAGCAGTCCTTTCAGCCGCTCCATCCAGGGGCCGGGACGCGGCAGTTTCGCCAGCAGGCCGGGCGACAGGCTGACCGCGACGAAGGGCAGGGCGAGGCCGAGCCCGAGACCGAGGAAGACCAGCAGCGCCAGCGGCCAGGGCATGACCAGGGCCGCGCCGAGGGCAAAGGCCATGAAGGGGGCGGTGCAGGGCGCGGCCACGATCACCGCCAGCGCCCCGGTGAAGAAGGCACCGAGTCCGCCGGGCAGGCGCGACAGCGGCCCCGATCCGGCGCCCTGCAGCCCTCCGCCGACATGGAAGACTCCCGACAGGTTCAGGGCGACGGCCAGCATCAGCAGGGCCAGACCGGCGGTCACCGGCGGTGACTGCAGCTGGAAGCCCCAGCCGACCGCCTGACCGGCTGCCCGCAACGCCAGCAGGCTGCCGGCCAGCAGCAGGAAGGTGGTCAGGACGCCGGCCAGGAAGGCCAGGCCGTCGCGCCGGGCGTGGCGCGCGTCATGGGCCGAGGCCGCCAGCGAGGCCGCCTTCATCGCCAGGATCGGGAAGACGCAGGGCATCAGGTTCAGGATCAGGCCGCCGAGGACGGCGAACAGAAGGGCTTGAGCGAAGGTGGCCAGGCCGGGCCCGGC
Organism: uncultured Brevundimonas sp.; assembly: GCA_964520795.1. GTDB lineage: Bacteria > Pseudomonadota > Alphaproteobacteria > Caulobacterales > Caulobacteraceae > Brevundimonas. The sequence goes on along the minus strand of CAZFQC010000190.1, from coordinate 4,281 downwards.
CTCCGCGTCGGGTCCGGGTGACGCCGTATCCGCGGCGGCGGCCAGCGCGCCCGATCCGCTTGTTCCGGCGAGGGACGCGCCGGCCCCGGCACGGATCTCCCAGGTGCCGTGGGCGGTGACCAGCACCCCTTCGACCGGCCCGGTCAGCCCCGCCGCCCGGGTCTCGCCGCCCGGCGCCAGTCGAAGCGTCAGCCCCTGCGGCCCCCATTCGCCGGTCTGGGCCGCCGGATGGTCGATGACGCCGCCGGTGAAGGGGAAGAAATAGCTCGGGCCCGGGTTGCGGCCCGCCAGCGGTCCGCCCGCGGCCGAGAGCGTCAGCACGCCGTCCTCGAGGGCGATCCGCGCCTCGATTCCGGCCGGGCGGGGGGCCCTCTCCAGAACCGCCGTGATCGCGGCGCCGTGGCGTCGGTCCGGCGGCGCGGCGCCTTCGCGGATCGGCAGGTCCAGCCGCAGGGTCAGGTCCTCGGGCACGCACATCTCTGCGCTGCAGACGAAGAAGGAGGCCTTGACCGTCAGCGGCAGGACCGAGCCGGCGCGCGCCGTCAGGGGGATCTCGACCGGGACCGGCAGCCAGACCTCGCCCGAATAGCCGTAGTTCATCAGACCGGCGAGCCGTTGCCGCTCCGGCACGGGCCAGACGATGTCGCCGGCCCGCACGCCCTGCGGCAGGGTCCAGGCCAGGGTCGTCGCCCCGCCGGAGTCGCCCGGATTGCGCCAATAGGTATGCCAGCCGGGCGCGATGGTCTGTTTGACCGCCACCACGGCGGTTGAGCCGGGTGCTGCCCAGGCCGACATCGGGACCAGCTCGGCCTCGATGCGTTCGGTGCGCTGGGGCCCGGGGCCCGCCGCCGTCTGGGCCATGACCCCGACCGGCCACAGGCCGAGGGCCAGCAGGATCAACAATCGGACGAGATGGATCACGCGGCCTCCACAGACGGTCGCGGAGACCTTAGCCGTCCACAGGGCCTCCCGTCACCGCCCGCGTGGAGCGTCGCGGCGTCGCGGCCCGTCTGTTCAGCGCGGCGCGGCCTCGACCAGCACTTCGGTGCGCCGCCGCATCGGCTCGCGCACGCCGGCGTCGGTCACCGCGCCCTCGTCTCCGACCGCTTCCACCTCGAAGGCCGGGGCCGGCCAGCCGGCGGCTGTAAGGGCCTCGGCCACCGCCTGCGCCCGCCGCCCGGACAGGCTCAGGTTCGCCGTCGCCCCGCCGCGCGCGTCAGCCAGGCCCAGCACCTGGACCTTGCGGATGTCGCAGCCCTGCAGCTGCGCCGCCGCCATGCCGATGGCCTGCCGCGCCGGCTCCGTCAGCCGCGCCTCGCTGTCGGCGAAATAGACCTCGAACCGCTTCGCCGTGCACCGCGACGGCTCCGTCACCACCGCGCTGCGGTCCATGAACCGAGTCACCCCGCACCCCGACAGCCCCACCGCAACGGCAAGCCCCGCAAGGCCGATCAATCGCTTCATATCCAACCCCTGCCAGCCCGGAAAAAGGGCGGCCCGCCTCGCGACGAACCGCCCTGAACATTCAGTAGATCGACACGCGCCTAGTAGCGGCGCTGGCCGTTCTCCCAGTAGCATTCGTCCTGACGACCGTCGTAGCAGTAGTAATACCGGTTCTGGTTGTCGCGATAACGCTGCTGGTTGGCCCGGTCCTGCGCCGAACCGCGCACCGCTCCGGCCACACCGCCAACGATAGCGCCGATGGCCGCGCCGCGGCCCGCGTTTCCGTCGCCGACATTGTTGCCGATGATGGCACCGGCGACTGCACCGATGCCCGCGCCGATGGCGCCCTGGCGAACCGTCTCGTTGGGTCCGGTGTTGTTGCCGTACTGGTCAGTGGCGCAGGCGCTGACCAGGAGGCCGGCGCCGGCGATCGCGATGATTGCCTTGTTCATGTGTGTTTCCTTCGTCCCTCGGGTTCGCCCCACGGGTGTGAACGCTGGATAAGCGGGGCGGTTCCCACGCTATTATAGACGTTAAGTCTGTAATAGGCTTTGGCCGTCGTCGCGCGGAGGGTGCGACAACGGTATCCTGAGTTGATACGGGGGTTTCGTATGCGTTTTTCTGAACCGGTCCGCATGGCGGACGACGGCGAGCACAGTCCGGTATGGGCCCGCACCCGGCGGCGGTCGGGCAATCCGCTGGTGGGAGTGATCGTCACCCTGCTGGCGCTGTTCGGCGTTCTGACAGCCGTGCTGGGCATCAAGGAACAGTCGTTGGCTGAAGGCGGCGCCATGATGGACGGCTGGATCGCCAAGGGCGTCTCCACGGTTAAGGGCGAGGCTCCGCGAGTTGCCGACGAAGCCGCCGACGCCACTGGAGCGGCTGCTGAAAAAGCGGGCGACGCCGCACAGGCCGGGGCCGCCGCGGCCTCTGACGAGATGAAGAAACAATAGTCACGCTTGATCGCTCCTGACCGGAACATCGTTCCGGTCAGGACGTTCGGGCGGCATGACCGACACTGTGACGCCGGCGAGTGAACTCGCAACCGAGACCCCGAATGCTGAAACGCATGGCCTGACACCGCACGTCGCGCTGGGGCGGGTGATCATGCTGGTCAATCCATTGTCCGGCGGCGTCGGGTTGAATGCCCTGGACGAGGCGGCCGCGATCCTGGCGGGCTATGCCTGCGAAACCACCATAGTGGCGCTGGAGGGCGGGCAGTTCGACGCCCAGGTCCAGCAGGCTCTGGACGCCCGACCCGACGCGCTGTTCGTGCTTGCCGGAGACGGCACGGCCGGGACCATCGCCTCTCGCTCAGGACCGGACGGGCCGCTGGTCGCACCACTGCCGGGCGGTACCATGAACATGCTTCCCCGGGCGCTCTACGGCACGGCCGACTGGAAACTCGCGCTCAGGCGGGCGCTGGAGGAAGGCGCGCCGCAGCGAGTGGCCGGGGGCGAAGTCACGGATGGCCAGTTCCGGCAGGCCTTCTACTGCGCGGCCATCCTGGGTGCGCCCGCCCTTTGGGCCCCGGCCCGGGAGGCGGTCCGCGAGGGCAAGTTCGGCCTCGCCTGGGCCTACGGACGCCGGGCGCTCAAACGGGCCTTCTCCGGACGTCTGCGCTTCTCGCTCGATGGCCGTTCCGACCGTCGAGCCGAGGCGCTTGTGCTGATCAGTCCGATGATTTCAAAGGTGATGGATGAGCAGACCGGCCTGGAGGCCGCCGCAATGAACCCTTCGGACGCCCTCGAGGCCTTCCGTCTCGCCGCCCATGCCGTGTTCGACGACTGGCGTCAGGATCCCGCCGTGACCACGAAGGCAATCCAGCGGGCTACGATCCGTGCGCGATCGCGCATTCCGGCTGTGATCGACGGAGAACCGGCCCTGCTGCGCCATGTGGCCGAGGTTCGCTTCATACGCACCGCCTTCCGCGCACTCGCACCGAATCCGCCTGCCGCGGGGCACGCCGTCTAGTGGGGCGAATTCTCCAGTTTTCCGACATTCATTTCGGCTGTGAGCACACACACGCCTGCGCCGCCGCCCTCGACTATGCCCACGCCACCGCCCACGATCTGGTGCTGATTACCGGAGACATCACACAGAAGGGACTGCCCGGGGAGTTCGCCGCGGCCGGGCGCTGGATCGACGCCATGCCGGATCCCCGGTTCGTCATCGTCGGCAACCACGATGTTCCCTACTGGAGCCTGATCGCCCGGGTGTTCAGCCCATGGAGGGCTTTCGAGCGCGCCACCGGCCACCCGGCCCACGATCACCAGTTCCTGAGCCCGGACCTGATGGTGCGGGGCGTCGTCACGGCGCGCGGCTGGCAGGCGCGGGTGAACTGGTCCAAGGGCGTTATCGACCTCGATCAGACCCGCAAGGCAGCAGAGGCCCTGCGCCAGGCACCTGTCGGCGCGCTGCGGGTCCTGGCCTGCCACCACCCCCTGGTCGAGATGATTGGCGCCCCCATGACCGGCGACGTGAAGCGCGGCGACGCGGCCGCCCTGATCTTCGCAGAGGCCGGGGTTGACCTGATTGCCACCGGTCACGTCCATGTCCCTTTCGCCCTGCCCATCAGCCTCGGGGATCAGTGCTCCTACGCTGTCGGTTGCGGGACGCTGTCGCATCGCGAGCGGGGCGCGCCCCCCAGCTTCAATCAGATCGACTGGGACGCGCACCACATCACCGTCACCGCTCTGGCCTGGACCGGGGACCGTTTCGCGCCGGATCAGACCTGGAAACTGCCACGCCGCCAGGACACGCGCCGTATCGCTACCGCGCCGGACCCGCATGAGGCCGGCGACATGGAAAAGGCCGCGGTCTGATCGACCACGGCCT
>CAZFQC010000189.1:0-4973 GCA_964520795.1 uncultured Brevundimonas sp. | reverse complement strand
TTTGCACGTCGCGCCTGGCGCATCGCCCGGACGGAAATTGTCGCGCTCACAGCCCTTCTGGTCGTCGCCCTGGGGATCATGGCCTTCGTCGAACTGGCGGACGACATGACCGAGGCCGACGGCCGGGCCTTCGACCAGGCGGTGCTGCTGGCCATGCGGCCCGGCGGCTCGGCCGACGGCTGGGGTCCGCCCTGGCTCGAGACCGCCGCCCTCGACCTGACCTCTCTCGGCGGGATCGCCGTCCTCGGCCTGTTCGCCGTGATTGTGGTCCTGTTCCTGATCCTGCAGCGCAAGCGGCTGTCGGCCCTGTTGCTGGTGCTGGGCCTCGCGGGAGGCGTGGCCCTGAGCGAGGGGTTGAAGGCGCTTTTCGAGCGCGACCGGCCGCCGATAGCCTTCCGGGCGGTCGAGACGATCAACGCCAGCTTCCCCTCGGGCCATGCCCTGCTGTCGGCGGTCTTCTATCTCAGCATCGGTGTGATGCTGACCCGCGCCTTCCCGAAACGGCGGTTCAAGGCCTTTGTGCTGGGCGTGGCCATGTTGCTGACGCTGATCGTCGGGCTGACGCGGGTCTATCTGGCCGCCCACTGGGCGTCGGATGTGCTCGCCGGCTGGAGCATCGGCGCGGCCTGGGCCATGGCCCTCTGGCTGGCGGCCTGTGCGGTGCAGCGCCGGCAGGCGGTCCATGCGGGTGGTCCGCACGATGAGACCTTGCCGGACGAGGTCATGATGGATAGAGACCGCCCCGTCATCGGGGAGTAGCCGCCCGCACCGATCAGCGGGGTTCGCGTCAACATACTTCCTCTCGCCCGGAGAGGATGGCGCGGAAAGGTCCTTGGGGCCCTGTGCCACGCACGCGGTGCGCGGCGACTTGAGGGCGCGGTCCTCAAGCAGCGAGCGCCCGCGGCGCGAGCGATAGGACCTCAAGACATCACGGCGAGACCGTTGGCTTCGCAGGGTGCTTCACGCGGGGCCCGGCTGCGACGCCAATGGTTTGTCCGCCGCCGCCCCGCCAACGATGATGTCTTGGAAGCCTTCCTGATTTCGACCGGCCTCGTCTCCATTGCGGAGATCGGCGACAAGACCATGCTGCTGGCCATCATGCTGGCGGCGGCCTGGCGACGGCCCCTGCCCATCCTGCTCGGCATTCTGGTCGCGACCCTGGCCAACCACGCCTTCGCCGCTCTGGCGGGATCTTTGCTGGCGAGGTTCATGGACGGCGACTGGGTGCGCTGGGGGGTGGGCCTGGCCTTCCTCGGCTTCGCCGTCTGGGCCCTGATCCCGGACCGGTTCGACGAAGCCCCCGATCGCAGCGAAAAGACCTTTGCCGGCGTCTTCTGGACCACGACCGCCGCCTTCTTCCTGATCGAGATGGGCGACAAGACCCAGGTCGCCACCGCCATGCTGGCGGCCCAGTTCCAGAGCATCCCGCTGGTGGTCGCCGGTTCAACCCTCGGCATGATGCTGGTCAATGGCCCGGCGGTCCTGCTGGGCGAGGCAGCGGCGAAGCGTTTGCCGCTGAAATGGATCCGCATCGCGGCGGCGGCCGGATTCGCGGCGACGGGTCTGTGGGTCCTGGCGGTCGGCTAGCGGTCGCCAAGGCACCCGATTTGTTTACGCCTTCGCTGTAAAGCTCCCGATCCTGGATTTGGCCGGAGGAAACCGGTTGCGAGGTCGTTGGCGTCTTTTCAGGCATGAGGCAGGGCGCGTCGCGGGCCCGCCGGCCTGGGCCTATGTGCTGCTGTTCGCCGCGTCGCAGGCGATCGGCCACTGGAGCGTGGCCGCTTTTGACTCGGTGGCGGTCTGGCTCTCAAACGGCATTATGCTCGCGGCCCTGCTGCAGCTGCATCGGCGGCCCGCCGTCGCGGTTCTCACCGCCTGTTTCACCATCAATCTGTTCAGCAATGTGATCCGCGGCGACGCCGGCGTCTTCCTCTGGGTAAACGCCCTGATGAACCTCGGCGAGGCCGTGCTGGCCGCCTTCCTGGCCCGCCGTGTGTGCGGCGCCGCGCTGGACATGCGCCGTCCCCGCCGGCTGTTTGCCTTCGCCATCTACGCGGCCGCGCCCGCCGTCGCCGTGACCGCCGCCGTCGGCTTCTCCATTGCCCTGTTCGCGCGCGACTGGACGGTCAGCGCCTGGGCGTTCAACCTCTACTCCTTCTTCATCGTCGAGCTTCTGGGCCTGCTGCTGGTCACGCCGATCCTGTTGCTGTTCGCCCGCGGCCACCGCTTCGAGGGTATGACCCGCGCCAGCCGGTCCGAGGCGATCGGCCTGTTCGCCCTCATGCTGGTCGTGACCACCGCGGCCTTCTGGCAGGACGACGCCCCGGTCGCCTACCTGACCCTGCTCCCCATGCTGCTGATCGGTCTGAGGCTTTCGCCGACCAAGACCGCCGCAGCCCTGATCCTGCTGGCCGGGATCACCGGCGTGGCGACCCTGACCGGCCACGGCCCCGTGCATCTGACCCGGCTGACGGACATTGCGGGGCTGGAGGGCGTGTCGCCAATGCTGCGCCGGATGGGCATCTACAACATCTATCTGCTGACCATGGTCGCCACCGTCCTGCCGATCAGCACGGTGATGACCGAACGGCGCAGCCTGGAGACGCGCCTGCGCGCCCGCACCCTCGCCGCCCAGGAGGCCCGCCGCCGGGCCGAGGACGCCGCCGCCGCCCGCTCGCGCTTCCTGGCCATGATGAGCCATGAGATGCGCACGCCCCTGAACGGCGTGGCCGGCTTCGCCGACGTCCTGGCGGCGCGCCCGGGCCTCGACACCGAGGCCGTGCGCCAGGCGCGTCAGATCCGCGAATCCAGCGACGGCCTGTTGATGCTGGTCGAGGACATCCTCGACTTCGCCCGCGGCGACGACACCCTGACCAATGAGCCACTCGATCTGGCCGCGGTGGCACGTGAGACGGCCACGCCCAGCCTGGCCGCGGCCGAGGCCCGCGGGCTCAGACTGACCATCGATGACCGGCTGCCGGCCCGGTCGCGCTTCATCGCCGACCGCCGTGCCCTGCGTCAGGCCCTGCATCCCCTCGTCGCCAATGCGGTCAAATTCACGGACCAGGGCGAGGTCGTGGTCCGGCTGGACCGCGCCGTCGACGGCGTCTGCATCCGCGTCTCCGACACGGGCTGCGGCATCGAGGCCTCGGTCCTTCCCGACCTGTTCGAAGCCTTCGCCCAGGGCGACGCCTCGATCCGCCGCAACCATTCCGGCGTGGGTCTGGGTCTGGCCCTGGCCGCGCGGCATGTCCGGCGCATGGGCGGACGGATCGACGTCGACAGCCGGGTCGGCCAGGGCTCCACCTTCATTCTTCACCTGCCCTATGAGCGCGCTGCCGACGCCGTCGAGGAGGCCGTGCCGGCCGAAGAGGTCGCTTCGCCGGCCGAGGACCCCGGCCGGGCACCCTGTGTGCTGGTCGTCGACGATCACCCGGTCAATCGCGAGGTCGCCCGTATCATGCTGGAAGCCTTCGGCTGCGAGGTCGTGGAGGCCTGTGACGGCCAGCAGGCCCTCGATGCCGTGGCGGAGCAGCCGTTCGACCTGGTGCTGATGGATGTCCGGATGCCCACCATGGACGGGCTGGAAGCGACCCGCCGCATCCGGGCCCGGTCGGGCACCGGCGAGAGCCTGTCGATCGTGGCCATGACCGCGGACGCCATGCCCGAGGACGTGAGCCGCTGCCTCGCCGCCGGCATGAACGCCCATATGGCCAAGCCGATCAACCAGGCCGGCCTGCTGTCGATGGTCAACCGGGCCCTGACCGGCGATCTCCCCGCCGCCCGCGTGACCCTCGAGGCCGAGGCGGCCTGACCGCCTAGCTGCCGTATCGACCCGTCAGCGGAAACCGTTCAGCCCAGAACGCCGTCAGTTCCGGCAGGGCGTCGACGCGCCGCATGACCTCGCCCATGCGCGGGGCCACCTCATGGAACCGGCTGCGGTGCGGCGTCCAGCGGCTGGCGACCGAGACATACAGATCCAGAACCGTCAGTTCTGCGCCAAGAAGGTAATGCCCCGGCTCGATCCGGCTTTCCATCGCCGCCCAGCAGTCGGCGATCCGTTCGGCGGTGCGGACCCTGATCATCTCCTGTGCGGTCGGATCGTCGCCCGCCAGCCGCGACGGCTCGTCCCGCACCCAGAACATCGAATAGACCGCTGCCGGCACAAAGGTCATCCAGCGCAGGAACTGCGCCCGCCGGGGATCACCCGGCTCGGGCCCCAGCGCCGCCTCCGGATGCTGTTCGGCCAGCCAGATCAGGATGGCCGCGCTTTCGGTAATCGTCTCTCCGTCCGGCGTGACCAGGGCCGGGATCTGCCGCATCGGATTGACCGGGGCGACCTTGTCGCGCTCGGCCTTGCCCTCCCAGGTGACGGCCTCGATCACGGTATAGGGCGCGCCGATCAGGGTCAGGGCCGCCTCGACCGGGACCGAGCCCGAGCCCATGGCGCCATAGACGGTGTAGGTCATGGAAGCCTCCTCTTGCGCCGGTCAGCCTGGCACACCCGCCGGCATTCTGCGCCCGAGACCTGCGCCGGCATCCATAGGGAGAGCTTGGGACTGTCCCCAGCCACATCCCCAGACACCTGCCGGGGACCTACCACATCTAGCGGTCGCGCAAAAAGTGATCGCAATATAGCCCTAATTCGGCTTGGCACCGGGACCGTCCGCCCGCATGGTGAATCCTCAATCCCGGATTCGCTTCCAGAGCCCCGTACCGATGAACGCGCACGTCTCGATCAAGCCCACCACCCCCGGCCTGCTCACCGCCTCGGCGGCCTACAAGCCGTTCCGCTACCCGTGGGCCTTCGACATGTGGAAGAAGCAGCAGCAGGTCCACTGGATGCCGGAAGAGGTGCCGCTGGGCGAGGACTGCAAGGACTGGGCGGCCAATCTGACGCCGTCGGAACGCAACCTTCTGACCCAGATCTTCCGCTTCTTCACCCAGGCCGACATCGAGGTCCAGGACAACTA
>CAZFQC010000188.1:0-5010 GCA_964520795.1 uncultured Brevundimonas sp. | reverse complement strand
CGGAAAGGGCTCCCGGCCAGAACCGGAAGCCCTCCATTCCCGTATCGATCTCGCGCGCAGACGCCATACCCGAAAGTAGGGGTTCCCGCGCGGCGCTCAAGCAGCGAGCCGCCGCGCGGCGAGCGTTAGCGCCCCAAAATCAGCGCGTGTAGTAGTAGTCCGCGATCTGGCAGACGTTGACGTTGAAGCGCGTCAGCACCTGGCCGTTGGTGAACTCGGCCTTGAAGTCATACAGGCAGGCGCCCGAGCCGTCGTCGATGTTCATCATGATGCTGCTGCCGGCGGCCAGGGTGCCGCGGCCGAGCATGTCTTCCTCCCAGCTGGTGACCCGGGAATCCGACGCATAGAAGCGCAGCATGGTCCAGCCGGTGTTGTTGTGGATACGCACCCGGCGGTTCAGGCCGTCACGCGACTGGACCGGGGCCGAAACGGCGATCCGGTCGGCGGCGACAACCGGCTCTGCAGCGGCGACGGAAGCGGTTCCGAGGGCCGCCACGATCAGCGCGGCGCGGGCGATGGTCTTGAAGGTGTTCATGTCAGTCTCTCCCCAGCGGCCGGACCCTGATGGCTCGGCGATGACGGTGTTATGCCAGTTCCAGGGTGCCGGTTCTTCTGACGGTCCCTGACGTTTGAATCGGTCGCCGGAAACGTTTGGGGCTTGCAGGCGGGGGGGCGTTTCCCATATCCGCCTCAACCGTCCTAAAACCCCGCAACCCGTGGGGCTTTGTGGCCGGAACCGTACCAACCGACCAAAGACCCTGACACCGGGGGCGGTCATGCGCGGCGCTTCGCTTTAAAAGGCCGCCGCATCGCCCGCCGAAATGGAGTGAAAGACCACCAATGGCCAAGATCATCGGCATCGACCTGGGCACCACCAACTCGTGCGTGGCCGTCATGGACGGCAAGAGTCCCAAGGTTATCGAGAACGCCGAGGGCAATCGCACCACGCCCTCCGTCATCGCCATCCAGGACGGCGGAGAGACCCTTGTGGGTCAGCCGGCGCGCCGCCAGGCCGTGACCAACCCGACCAACACCTTCTTCGCCATCAAGCGCCTGATCGGCCGCTCGTTCGATGATCCGGTGGTGGCCAAGGACAAGAAGATGGTCCCCTATGAGATCGTCAAGGGACCGACCGGCGACGCCTGGGTGCGCGCCAACGGCAAGGATTACTCGCCGCAACAGATCTCGGCCTTCACCCTCGGCAAGATGAAGGAGGCTGCGGAGGCCTATCTCGGCGAGACCGTGACCCAAGCCGTCATCACCGTTCCGGCCTATTTCAACGACGCCCAGCGTCAGGCGACCAAGGACGCCGGCAAGATCGCCGGCCTGGAAGTCCTGCGCATTATCAACGAGCCGACCGCGGCCGCCCTGGCCTATGGCCTCGAGAAGAACGACGGCCAGAAGATCGCCGTCTATGACCTCGGCGGCGGCACCTTCGACGTCTCGATCCTCGAGATCGGCGACGGCGTGTTCGAGGTGAAGTCGACCAATGGCGACACCTTCCTCGGCGGCGAGGATTTCGACCTGCGCCTGGTCGACTATCTGGCCGACGAGTTCAAGAAGGAGCAGGGCGTCGACCTGCGCTCGGACAAGCTGGCCCTGCAGCGCCTGAAGGAAGAGGCCGAAAAGGCCAAGAAGGAGCTCAGCTCCACGACCCAGTACGAGGTCAATCTGCCGTTCATCACCATGAACGCCTCGGGCCCGCTGCACCTGAACATCAAGCTGTCGCGCGCCAAGCTGGAGGCCCTCGTCGAGGACCTGGTGGCCCGCACCATCGAACCCTGCGCCAAGGCGCTGAAGGACGCGGGCCTCAAGGCCTCGGACATCGACGAAGTGGTTCTGGTCGGCGGCATGACCCGCATGCCCAAGGTGCAGGAGGCCGTGAAGGCCTTCTTCGGCAAGGAGCCGCACAAGGGCGTGAACCCCGATGAAGTCGTGGCGCTGGGCGCTGCGGTCCAGGCCGGCGTGCTTCAGGGCGACGTCAAGGACGTGCTGCTGCTGGACGTGACCCCGCTGACCCTGGGCATCGAGACCCTGGGCGGCGTCTTCACCCCGCTGATCGAACGCAACACCACCATCCCGACCAAGAAGAGCCAGACCTTCTCCACCGCCGACGACAACCAGTCGGCCGTAACGATCCGGGTCTTCCAGGGCGAGCGCCCGATGGCGGCCGACAACAAGGTGCTGGGCCAGTTCGACCTGATGGGCATTCCGCCGGCACCGCGCGGCATGCCGCAGATCGAGGTCGCCTTCGACATCGACGCCAACGGCATCGTCCATGTCACCGCCAAGGACAAGGCGACCAACAAGGAACAGTCGATCCGCATCCAGGCCAACGGCGGCCTGTCGGACGCCGACATCGACAGGATGGTCAAGGAAGCCGAGGCCAACGCCGCGGCCGACAAGGCGAAGAAGGAAATGGTCGAGGCGGTCAACGCCGCCGACAGCCTGATCCACTCGACCGAAAAGGCCATGGCCGAGCACGGCGACAAGGTCGGGCCCGACGAGAAGGCCGCGATCGAGACCGCCCTGGCCGAGCTGAAGACGGCCAAGGACGGCACGGATCCGGAAGACATCCGGACGAAGACCAACACCCTGGTCCAGGCCTCGATGAAGCTGGGCGAGGCCATGTACGCCGCGCAGCAGGGTGCCGGTGACAGCGATGATGCCACGGCCACCGCCGACGACGGCGTGGTCGATGCCGAGTTCGAGGAAGTCTCGGGCGACGACGAGAAGAAGAGCGCCTAGGCCTTTTCCTCCCCTTCCGGGGGAGGGGGACCATCCGAAGGATGGTGGAGGGGCGACTCCCGTCGCACGGTCTCTTTCAGGATCGCGCGCAGAGCAAACCGCCCCTCCACCGCTTCGCGGTCCCCCTCCCCCGATCGCTTCGCTGGGGGAGGAATGGCTGTTTCACGAAACTTGCATCATCGCACCGGGCACCCATGTCAGCCCGGTCAGCCGTACGGTCGCCGCCCGGCAAGAGGCGCGGGCCACCGGCAAGGGTAAGAGGACGAACGCCGCATGGCGACGCGTGACTATTACGAGGTTCTGGGGGTCGAACGGACCATCGACGCCGCCGGGCTGAAGGCTGCCTATCGCAAGCTGGCGATGCAGCACCACCCTGACCGGAACGGCGGGTGCGACGATTCCATGGCGCGTTTCAAGGAGATTTCGGAGGCCTATTCGGTCCTGTCGGATGACCAGAAGCGGGCCGCCTACGACCGGTTCGGCCATGCCGGCGTCAACGGCGGCGGCGGCGGGTTCGGCGGCCAGGGCCAGGGCTTCGCCGACGTCAACGACATCTTCTCCCAGGTCTTCGGCGATGCGTTCGGCGACGTCTTCGGCGGCCGCGCCGGCGGCGGGGCCCGCCAGCATGGTCCGCGCCGCGGATCAGACCTGCGCTACGACCTCGAGATCACCCTGGAACAGGCCTACAAGGGCTCCGACGTCGAGATCGCCGTGCCCACCACGGCCGCCTGCGAGACCTGCGAAGGCTCCGGGGCGAAAAAGGGTGCCAAGGCCTCGACCTGCACCACCTGCCAGGGTGCGGGCCGCGTGCGCTCCGCCAACGGCTTCTTCCAGGTCGAGCGTACCTGCCCCCATTGCGGCGGGCAGGGCTCCCGTCTGGCCGCCGCGGACGCCTGCACGGCCTGCGCCGGCCACGGTCAGGTGCGCAAGAACCGCAAGCTCCAGCTCAAGATCCCGGCCGGGGTCGACGACGGCTCGCGCATCCGTCTGTCGGGCGAGGGCGATGCGGGGACCCGCGGCGGCCCGCGCGGCGACCTCTATGTCTTCATCTCGGTCACGCCCCACGAACTGTTCGAGCGCGACAATCTCGACCTGCTGGTCACCGTGCCCGTGCCGATGACCACCGCGGCCCTGGGCGGCGAGATCGACGCCCCCTGCCTGACGTCCGAAGCCTGCGATGGCCGTTGTCGGGCGCCGGTGAGCGTCCCGGCCGGGGCCCAGACCGGCAAGACGGTCCGGATCAAGGGCAAGGGCATGCCGCATCTGAACGGCAAGAACCGCGGCGACCTGGTGGTCGAGCTGTTCGTCGAAACCCCGACCGATCTGACCGCGCACCAGAAGGCGCTGCTGCAGGAGCTGGCGGCCTCGCTGGGCGAGAGCCAGACGCCCCGCAACTCCTCCTTCGCCGGCAAGGCCAAACGCTTCTGGGCCGACATTCTGGGGTCCGAGTCGCCGCAGTAGGCGTCGGCCGAGGATGACGGCGCTGTCGAATAGCGCCAGAATGGCCGCGAACTGACAGGGGTCCGAGTTGAGCGTCATCTTTCACGCCGGCATTTCCGGCGCGCGCGGCCGGATGGGCCGGGCCGTCTCGACCGTTCTGGACGCCCGCGAGGACGTCGTCGTCGCCGCCCGCTTCGACCGCGGCGAGACGCCCGATCTGTCGTTGTGCGACGTGATCATCGACTTTTCGACGCCTGACGCCTCCGTAGAACTGGCCCGCACCTGCGCCGAGCGCGGCGGACCGGCCCTGGTCATCGGCTCTACCGGCCTGACGCCCGAACAGGAAACCGACATCCACAAGGCGTCGGAAAGGATCGCCATCGTCCGCAGCGGCAATTTCTCGCTGGGCGTCAACATATTGATCGGACTGGTCGAACACGCGGCCCAGCGGCTCGACGCCGCCGACTGGGACATCGAGGTGCTGGAAACCCATCACCGCCGCAAGGCCGACGCGCCGTCGGGCACCGCCCTGATGCTGGGCGAGGCCGCCGCCAATGGCCGCGACGTCGACCTGGCCGAGGTCCGCTCCGCGCCTTACGACGGGATCACGGGCGAGCGGGAGACCGGCCGGATCGGCTTCGCCTCCCTGCGCGCCGGCGGGGTCATCGGCGAACACACCGTCCTGTTCGCCTCGGAAGACGAGACCCTGACCCTCAGCCATTCGGCCATCGACCGGTCCCTGTTCGCCCGCGGCGCCGTCGCCGCCGCCGCCTGGGTGCGCAGCCGCAAGCCGGGCCTCTACGACATGCAGGACGTGCTGGG
>CAZFQC010000187.1:3643-5028 GCA_964520795.1 uncultured Brevundimonas sp. | reverse complement strand
GCCGCCGCTTGCGCACACGCCAAGGCCATGTGCATGAACCGCTCATCATGGCCAGCCATCCCCGAGACAACGACAAGAAGCCGCGCCCGCGTCAAGACGACAGCCGCGATGGCCCCCGCAAACCCTACGTCAAGCGCGCCGAGAGCAGCGACGATCGCGGCCCGCCCAAGGGCGGAAAGACCTTTGGAAAACCGGGCGGCAAGCCCGGCGGCAAGCCGTTCTCCAGGGACGGCAAGCCCGGTCCCAAGGCCGACGAAGGTCCCAAGCGCAGCGAGCGGATCGCCAAGGTCATGGCCCGGGCCGGCATCGCTTCGCGCCGCGAGGTCGAGCGGCTGATCGGCCTCGGCAAGGTGGCGGTGAACGGCAAGATCCTCGACACCCCCGCCGTGCTGGTCACGCGCGACGACGTCATCACCGTCGACGGCAAGCCGATCGGCTCGGCCGAGGCGACCCGGGTCTGGCGCTATCACAAGCCCGCCGGCCTGCTGACCTCGCATACCGATCCGGCCGGACGGCCGACCGTGTTCGACGCCCTGCCCAGCGGCCTGCCGCGGGTGTTGTCAGTGGGCCGGCTCGACCTCAACACCGAAGGACTGCTGCTGCTGACCAATGACGGCGAACTGAGCCGCGCGCTCGAACTGCCCTCGACGGAGCTGGTGCGTCAGTACCGCGCCCGCGCCCGCGGCCGCGTCAGTCAGCTGCAGCTGGATTCGCTGAAGGACGGCGTCACGGTCGACGGAATCCACTACGGCCCGATCGAGGCGACGCTGGACAAGGCCAAGGACAGCGAGGGGAACGCCCCCGCCAACCTGTGGATCAGCGTCTCCATCACCGAGGGCAAGAACCGGGAGGTCCGCAAGGTGCTGGAGCATCTCGGCCTGACCGTGAACCGGCTGATCCGCCTTGCCTATGGTCCGTTCCAGCTCGGCACCCTGCCCGTCGGTTCGGTCGAGGAGGTCGGTCCCCGGGTGATCCGGGAGATGCTGGCCCAGCATATCCGGCCCGAGAACCTGCCGACCGGGAACACCGTCTCGACGCCCGCGCCGATTCCGGGTCGCCGCACCTCGGCCCCGATCAGGAAGGGCGCGTCGGGCTCGGCCATATCCGATCCGTCGCGCAAGCCCAGCCGGGTTCGCGCCGCGGGAGCGGCCGCTGACGCCGCCGCCGATCGCGCCGCCCGGCCCCAGAAGAAGGCCGGCTGGGCCAAGGCCGCGCCGAAATTTGAGCATCCGAAGAAGAATTTCACCCCGCGCGCGCGGCCCGAAGGGGCCGAAGCCGCCGGCGAGCGGCCCAAGCGCGTGTTCAAGCCGCGCGAGGACCAGTTCATCGACCGCCCGCGCGGCGACGCCCGCACCGGCGCGCGGCCTGCGGCCCGATCGGACGAC
>CAZFQC010000187.1:0-3543 GCA_964520795.1 uncultured Brevundimonas sp. | reverse complement strand
CGACAAACGCCCGTTCGACCGGAAACCCGGCGGCAAGCCGCCGTTCGCGGGCAAGACCGGCGCTCGTCCGGGCGGCTTTGCCAAGCCGGCCGGCTCCCGTCCCGGCGCCGGTCCGGCCGGTGGGCGCGGTTCGCCGCGCGGTCCCCGCTCCAAGGGCTGATCCGTGCGGATCGTCGCGGGCAGTCTGAAGGGCCGGACCATCGTCGCGCCGGAGGGGCAGGGCACGCGCCCGACCTCCGACCGCGCGCGGCAGGCTGTTTTCAATGTGCTGGAGCATGCCGCCTGGGCCGAGCCGCTGGACGGCATGCGGGTCATGGACCTGTACGCCGGCTCGGGTGCCCTCGGTTTCGAGGCGATCAGCCGGGGGGCCGCCTTCGCCCTGTTCGTCGAGACCGATGAGGAGGCACGGGGAGCCATTCGCGAGAACGCCGATGCGTTTCACGTCATGGGCCGGACCCGGGTGCACCGGCGCAGCGCCACCGACCTCGGCCCCCGCCCCGGGTCCGACGGCGAGGCCTTCGATCTGGCCTTCCTCGACCCGCCCTATCGCAAGGGCCTCGGCGAACAGACCCTGCTGCGGTTGCTAGAGGGCAATTGGCTGAAGCCGGGCGCGGTGGTGGTGTTCGAACGCGGCTCGGATGAGCCCGAGATCGACACGCCCGGCTACGAGCGGCTGGACGCGCGCGACTATGGCGCCGCGCGCGTCCTTTTCCTCAGGGTTCTACCAGCGGCGGGCTGAAACCCGGTTGTCGAGCTGGCTGCGCATGCGCGCCAGGCCGTCGCGGTTGACCCGATAGGGGCCGCCGCCGAGCGAGGCGATCAGCCCCTTGGTCTTCAGCTTCTTCCAGACCGACAGGGTGCAGTCGGTCAGCAGGAAGCCGTCGCGGGTGAAACAGTCAGCGCGCAGGATGCGGCCGTCGACGTCGCGTTCGAGGACGATCGCGCCGCCCTGCGCCAGGGCGTGCAGCGTGCGCTGCTCCGCTCGGGAGATGTTCATGGGATATGTCCGGAAAGGCGTGAAAGGTCGCGCCGGCGGGATCACGCCGACGTGCGGTTCAGAGGCTCTTCTCAACGCTGTGAGAGGCCTCAGGCCTTTCGCGCAATCTCGGACACAGGCTTCCTGTCGGAATGGTGAAGCTTACCTTACGGAACCGCGGCGGTCTTGTCACGCTCCGACGGCTTTGAACGGGTGAAACGCCGGTTTTCCACCTTGGCGATTGATGGGCCCGCCCGGTCTCGGCAGAACAGTGATCGATGAAAACTTGGCGGGCTTGAAATGTCGACCAGGAAATCGGGAATGGGGCCGGCCCTGATGGTCCTGCTGTCCGTTGTAGTCCTGATACAATCGGCGGCACTGGCTTGGGTGGTCCTGCTTTCGCCAGACCGGGAGGCGATCATCGCCGACCTGCGGGCACGCCCCGTCGAGACGGTGGTCGAGATGTGCCTGCCTGCGAAGGACTAGCGCCGCCCGAACAGCCTTTCGAGGTCGGCCAGCTTGAGTTCGACATAGGTGGGGCGGCCATGGTTGCACTGGCCGGAGTGGGGCGTGGCCTCCATCTCGCGCAGCAGGGCGTTCATTTCGGGGGCCGAGAGGACCCGGCCGGCGCGGACGCTGCCGTGACAGGCCATGGTCCCGCAGACCTCGCCGAGCCGCTCGGACAGGGCCAGGGCCGCGCCGTGTTCGGCCAGGTCGTCGGCGATATCGCGGATCAGGCCCTGGACGTCGGTGTCGCCGAGCAGGGCCGGGGTCTCGCGGACCAGCACGGCGCCGGCGCCGAAGGCCTCCACGATCAGCCCCAGCTCGGCCAGTTCGTCGGCGCGGGCCGAGACGCGTTCGGCCTCGGCGGGGTCCAGTTCCACCACCTCGGGGGTCAGCAGGGCCTGACGGGTGACCGAGCCCCGCGCCATCTGCACCTTCATCCGCTCGTAGACGAGGCGTTCGTGGGCCGCGTGCTGGTCGACGACGACGAGGCCGTCGCGGGTCTGGGCGACGATATAGGTGCCGTGCAGCTGGGCCCGGGCGGCGCCGAGGGGGGAGTCGACCGGATCGGGGGAATGGGGTGTGGGGTGTGGGGTGTCGGGTGTGGGGTTGAAATCGGGTTCGACGCGGGCGGAGCGTTCGTTGAGGCCGGGGATGAGCTGGGCGTGGGCGCTGGCGGGCGCGGCCCAGCCCTGCCAGCCGCTGTATCCCGTGGCGGCCCCGCCGCCCCCCACACCCCACACCCCACGCCCCACACCCTCATGGGCGCGAAACCCCGCCAGCGCATCGGCCGCCACGGTGGTTGAGGCGCGGTGGCCGGCGCCGGCGAGCGCATGGCGCAGGGCGCCGACGATAAGGCCGCGCACCAGCGCCGGGTCACGGAACCGCACTTCGGCCTTGGCCGGATGGACGTTCACATCGACGAAGAGCGGGTCGATCTCGAGGAACAGCACCGCCGCCGGGTGCCGGTCGCGGGCCAGGAAGTCGGCATAGGCCCCGCGCAGCGCCCCCTGCAGCAGCCGGTCCTTCACCGGGCGGCCGTTGACGAACAGATACTGATGGCCGGCGTTGCCGCGGCTGTAGGTGGGCAGTCCCGCGTAACCGGTGAGGCGCACATTGTCCCGCGACTGGTCGATCAGCAGGGCATTGGCCTCGAAATCGCGGCCCAGCAGAGCGGCCAGGCGCTTCAGCCGCCCGGCGTCGCCCGGGTGTTCGGCCGGCAGGCGCAGGGTGGTCTTTCCGTCGAGGTCGAGGGTGAAGGCGACGGCCTCATGGGCCATGGCCTGACGCTTGATCTCCTCCGAGATGGCCATGGCCTCGGACCGCTCGGATTTTATGAATTTGAGCCGGGCGGGCGTGGCGTAGAACAGGTCTCGGACCTCGACCCGGGCACCGTGGGGACCGGGGAAGCCGGCGGGGGCCACCGGGCGCTGGTCGCCGCCCTCGACGGTGATCTGGTGCGCCTCGCCGCCTTCACGCGGCCGGCTGGTGATGGTCAGCCGGGCCACCGAGCCGATCGAGGGCAGGGCCTCGCCGCGAAAGCCCAGGGTCGAGATGCGCAGCAGGTCGACGTCGCCGGCGTCGTCGGCTTCCAGCTTGGAGGTGGCGTGGCGTTCGACGGCCAGGGCCAGCTGGTCCGCCGCCATGCCGTGCCCGTCGTCGGCGATCAGGATGCGCGTCAGCCCGCCGCCATCGGCCTGCACCTCGATCCGGGTCGCCCCCGCGTCGAGCGCGTTCTCGACCAGTTCCTTGATGGCGCTGGCCGGGCGTTCGACCACCTCGCCGGCGGCGATGCGGTTGACGGTTTCAGGGGGGAGGCGGCGGATGGGCATGGGATTCGCAAGTATGGCGCGTTCCGCCCCCGGCAAGAAGGCGCGCTGATCAGCTGACTTCCGCCAGCGCCTCTTCCGCCGCCATCCAGGCCTGTTCCGCAGCGTCCAGATCGGCCTGGGTCTTCGCCCGCGCCCGGGTCAGGCCTTCGAGTGCCTTGGGGTTGCTGACCGAGGCGTTGGCCATGTCGTCGTCGATGCGGGCGATCTCGGCGGTCAGCTGGGTCATCCGCT
>CAZFQC010000186.1:0-5052 GCA_964520795.1 uncultured Brevundimonas sp. | reverse complement strand
AGCTGCTGATCGACTTCGAGAAGGCCGGCGAGAAGAAGGTGATCGATACGTTTGTTGAGAAGGCGTGATCAGGCCTGGTGGCGAAGCCCGTCCAGCAGGTGCGGCTTCTTCCGGAGGTATTTCAAAGCCTGCCGCCGGAGGCCCTCGATCTCGGGTTTGAGGTAGTTGCTCATCCCTCCGTCGTTGCCACGCAGTTCGCCGAACATGGCCAGGGCGAAGGCCCAGCTGCGGGGTGAGAGGTAGCCGGACGACCGGCTCTGCCAACCCTGGCTGAAGGCGTCGCCGTGCTGTTCGAAGCTGAAAGCGGTGTTGGCACCGAACACGCCCAGGCCGACGAAGGCGACCGTCAGGTCCGTCATCAGCTCATGGGTCTCGTCCTCGACCAGGTCGGCATCGGACGCGAGCAGGTAGTGGGCCAGCTCGTGGGCCAGGGTCGCGACCAGGGCCATGGGATCGTCCAACAGGTCCGGATCGTAGGTGATAACGGCGACGCCGTCCGGCTCAATCCGGAAGGTGCCACCCGGTGCCTCATCGCCGCCGATGTGGACGAATTGGGAGACCTGCCGACCGGTCATTCGATAGGGCTGGGCCTCGAGCCGGCAGGGCCAGTCCGGAATCTGCATGATCCCCTTGATGCAGGCGAACACGTGCTCGACCTTCGCATGACCGGTCGCCTCCGTCGGAGGAAAGAACTCGCGCGTCGGCAAGGCGACCGGTGTATCAGCGAATGACCGCCCCTCGTTGAGCCGTTCGATCAATGTGGCCCAGACGTCGAGGTGCCACTGCTCGACCTCGGGGTCCAGAAACGTCCGCTCACCGAACAGGCTCGTCAGCATCGTCACTATCCCGCGCCTGCCGGCAGCCTTTGTGTGATCACCGTCTCCCATACCCCTACCCCGACCAGCACCGCCGTCGCAGACATGGACAGGCCCAGCGGCGTGAGTAGCGGCACGGCGAAAGCCAGGGCGGTCAGTACCGCGATCCCTGCCATTCGAGACGGCGACCACACCCCGAAGGCACCGATCTTGAACGCCTGTGCTCCGACAAGGAACGCCATCGGCCCTCCGATGATGATGGCTGCGGTGGCGAAGCTGGTGGCTCCATCGGGATGGCTCAGCAACAGCTCGTCACCGACGGCGGTGATCACTATGCCTGCGACGAGGATGATGGGGGGGTAGGTATAGGCGCGACGGGCGACCCGGCCCGGGTCGCTGGAATGGGCGATTATGTGGGAAGCGGCGTCATGGGCCCTGCTGAACCAGATCCACCACATGGCCAGGGTCGTAACGAAGGCGGTCCCGAAGGCTGCGACGACTGATGGCGTCCACTCCAGCCCGGCGAAGGTGGCACCGGTGACGAGTACGGATTCGCCGAGGCAGATGATGATGAACAGGCCGACCCGTTCGGCCATGTGCCCACCCTCGATCGCCCAGTCCGCGGTTTGGGAACGGCCGAGGCCCGGAACCCAGAAATAGAGGGCGGGCGCCGCGAACTCGCCGACGACGGCAATCAGCCAGAGAATCAGCCGCGCCTGGCCGTCCATCAGGCCGCCGGCAATCCAGAGAACCGCGCCGGCTATGGCCCAGATGCAAATGCGCCGGAAATTCTGACTCAGGACCTTGTCGGCCCGCACGGCCCAGAGACTGAACAGGCTGCGACCGACCTGGATGAAGACGAAAGCGCCGGCGAAGACCAACCCCTTGTCCCCGAACGCCTCCGGCAGCGATGTCGACATCACAAGTCCGGCCCCCATCAGGCAGAACAGCATGAGGCGCACGAGGGGACGGTCCGGGTCCAGCCAGTTGGTGATCCAGCTGGTATTGATCCAGGCCCACCAGAGCGCCCCGAGCAACAGGGACGCATGTAGCACTCCCGGCCAGGTCAGATGCGCGAGCAGGCTGTGCGACAGCTGGGTAATGGCGAAGACGAACACCAGATCGAAGAACAGTTCGACGAAGCCGACGCGGGCGTGGCCGCCGTCCCTGTGCCTGAGCAGGTTCTCCGTCATCGGATTCCAACCCTTCGTTAAGCCTGAGGGCTGACCCTGCAACGGTGCATGAGTCCCGTCCAGACATGGCCCTGACCGAACCGGCCCCCAGCCTGTGGGAGCAGGTCATCTGCGGCGTGATCATCGCCATGCTGACCGGAGCCCTGATCGGGCCGGTGTTTGCGCCGATGCAGGAAGAGACGCCGGTTCTGCGGCTGGTCTGGCTGCCGGCCTATGCGGCCATCCTCGGCCTGCTGCTGTTCCGGATCGACCGGCTGTGGCGCGCCTGGCCGGCGATGATCGCGATCGCCGCCCTGGTGGGGCTGGCCTTCGCCTCGCGCTACTGGTCGATCGACTTCGCCACAACCATGCGCCGGGTCATCGCCCTGGCCGTCAGTTGCGGCTTCGCCCTCTATCTCGGTGCCGTGTTCCGTGGCGCGCACCTGCCCCGGCTGCTGATGTACACGGCGCTGGTCATGGCGGTCGGCAGTCTGGTGATGGTTTTCGCCTTCCCGACCATCGGCGTGCACCAGCTCGACAACGCCGGCCTGTGGCGCGGCCTCTGGTACGAGAAGAACCAGATGGGCGCGGTGATGGTGATTGGCGCGACAGCCGCTGCCGCCTGCCTGGCCTCGCCCGATCCGCGCCGGTTGCTGCCGGCCGCGGCCCTGGTGCTGTCCAGCGGCCTGGTGCTGGCGACCCAGTCCAAGACCTCCCTGCTCTGTCTGTTGATCGGGCTTGGCCTGATCGGCGGCTTCTGGGCCCTGAGGCGCGGCGGCGCGGCCTTTTCCGTCATCGCCATCTGGTGCGCCGTCGTGCTGGCGGGTCTCGGGATCTGGGTCTGGGAGACCCATTCGGTGGCCGTGCTGGAGGCCCTGGGCAAGGACCCGTCGCTGACCGGCCGCACGGACATCTGGGACAGCCTGATGCGCAAGGTCGCCGACCGGCCATGGACAGGTTACGGCTATGGGGCCTTCTGGGGCCGGATCGGGGAGTCGCCACCCGCCGACTGGGTGCGCAAGGAGACGGGCTGGCTGGTGCCGTCGGCGCACAACGGCTGGATCGATCTGCTGGTCCAGCTGGGCTGGCCCGGCGCTGTGCTGGTGGGCGTTCTGATGGCCGGTACGGCCCTGATCGCCGTACTGCGCAGTATGGGGTCGGGCATCGGCGAGGGCTGGTGGGGGCTGGGCTTTATGGCCGCCTTCTTCGTGCTGAGCCTCTCGGAGAGCATTCTGATGGCGCACCAGGGCCTGCCCTGGGTGCTGTTCCTGGCGGTGCTGACGCGGGTCCTGTTGCCGTCGCCCCTGCCGGCGGCCGCGCCGCTTGTGGAGAAGCGCCGCCGGGCCTACCAGACCGGTCCCCGAATCGTCTCACAGTATCCCTATGGGTCCCAACGCCGCGCCTTCCCTGTTCGATGATCTGCCCGAGCCGCAGGGCCCGGCGCCGACGCCTGCGCCGCCTTCGAACGATCTGGCCCCGTCCGAGCCGGCCCTGACGCCGCAGGCCGCCGCGCCGCGACCGGAGCCCGTGTCCGCCCGCCCCGCCCCTGCCCCGTCCGAGCCCCCGGTGGCCGGCAGCTATTCGGCTTCGTCGATCGAGGTGCTGGAAGGGCTGGAGCCGGTCCGCAAACGCCCCGGCATGTATATCGGCGGCACCGATGAGCGGGCCCTGCACCATCTGTTCGCCGAGGTGCTGGACAACGCCATGGACGAGGCCGTGGCCCGCCATGCGAAGCTGATCACCGTCGACCTCGACGCCGAGGGCCGTCTGTCGGTCAAGGATGATGGACGCGGCATCCCGGTCGATCCCCACCCGAAACATCCGGGCAAGTCAGCTCTGGAAGTGGTCATGACCGTCCTTCACTCGGGCGGGAAGTTTTCCGGAAAAGCCTATGAAACCTCAGGCGGTTTGCACGGCGTCGGGGTCTCGGTGG
Source organism: uncultured Brevundimonas sp. (assembly GCA_964520795.1). Taxonomy (GTDB): domain Bacteria; phylum Pseudomonadota; class Alphaproteobacteria; order Caulobacterales; family Caulobacteraceae; genus Brevundimonas. The sequence continues at coordinate 1,132 of CAZFQC010000186.1, read as the reverse complement.
TCAACGCCCTGAGCGAACGGCTGGACGTCACCGTCTGGCGTGACGGTCATGAGTGGACCCAGTCCTTCAGCCGCGGCCTGCCGCTCGGTTCGATCGTCCAGGGCGGTGCCTCGAAGAAGAAGGGCACATTGATCCGGTTCAAGCCGGACGAGGAGATCTTCGGCGTCGGGGCCGCCTTCAAGCCGGCGCGGCTGTTCCGCATGGCGCGGTCCAAGGCCTATCTGTTCCGCGGCGTCGAGATCCGCTGGACCTGCGCCGCCGAGCGGATCACCGACCAGACCCCGACCGAGGCGGTGTTTCACTTCCCCAACGGTCTGGCGGACGCCCTGGCCGAGCGGATCGGCGATCTGGAGACGGTTACCCCTGCCTTCTCCGGGCGCGTCGAGCGCAAGGGCGAGGCCGGGGCGGTCGAATGGGCGGTGACCTGGAGCCCGATCGGCTTCGGCGAGGCCGACGGCTTCGTCTCGTCCTACTGCAACACGGTCTCCACGCCCGACGGCGGCACCCACGAGGCCGGCTTCCGCGCCGCCCTGGTCAAGGGCCTCAAGGCCTATGGCGAACTGACCAATGAGAAGCGCGCGGGCCTGATCACCGCCGAGGACGTCATCGCCAATGCCGGGGCGATGATCTCAGTCTTTATCCGCAATCCCGAATTCCAGGGCCAGACCAAGGACCGGCTGTCTTCGCCCGACGCCCAGCGCCTGGTCGAGCAGCTGATGCGCGATCCGCTGGACCACTGGCTGACCGAGAGCCCGAAACAGGCCAATACCCTGCTGGGCTTCGTCATCGAGCGGGCCGAGGACCGGCTGAAGCGGCGCAAGGACAAGGAGGTCCAGCGGGCCCAGGCCACGCGCAAGCTGCGCCTGCCCGGCAAGCTGTCCGACTGTTCGCGCCAGACGGCCGAGGGCACCGAGCTGTTCATCGTCGAGGGCGACTCGGCCGGCGGCTCGGCCAAACAGGCGCGCGACCGCATCACCCAGGCCATCCTTCCCCTGCGCGGCAAGATATTGAACGTCGCCTCGGCCACGGCCGACAAGCTGCGCGCCAATATCGAACTGTCGGACCTGGCGCTCGCGCTCGGCGTCCAGCCCGGCAGCCGGTTCAACATCGAGGACCTGCGCTACGAGCGTAT
>CAZFQC010000185.1:0-5053 GCA_964520795.1 uncultured Brevundimonas sp. | reverse complement strand
GCGGTCATGGCCGACATGAAGGAGGTCTTCGCCGAGGCCAAGGGCGAGGGCTATGACGTGAAGATCCTGCGCAAGGTCATCCGCATCCGCAAGCAGGACAAGGCCAAGCGGCAGGAGGAGGATGCGATCCTCGACCTGTACCTCTCGGCGCTCGGCGAGATCTGACACTGAAGAGAACCGGCTTCGGCGGGGGCAAGGGCGGCGCGAAGAAGCCGCCCTCCAGCCCGTTTGAAGCCGAACGCAAGGCGGCCCAGCGCGCGGCCCTCAACGCCCTCAGACGCGCCCGCCGCTCGGCAGAGAAGGCGGGCGTTTCGCTGTCCGAATGGGAGGGCGAGTTCCTCGACTCGGTGTCCGAGCGGGTGAAGACCCACGGCCGCGCGTTCGGCGACCCCGAACTGGGCGCACCGGGGCAGGCCTTGTCAGCCATGCAGGGGCGCAAGCTGAAGGAGATCGCCGCCAAGGCGAAGGGCGAGGCGCCGAAGCGGCGGTGGGGGAAGAAAGCCAGGGAGTAGGGCTTGGGGCCTGGCAAGCGACCCAAGGCTCGAAGCCCCAAGTCCAAAGCCCTAGAAGAGGATCTTCCGGAACGTCAGGCTGACCACCCGGCCCTGGGGGTCGAGGTAGTCGGGCTGGTAGTTCAGCGGCGTGTCGCCGGTGCTGGCAGTGGCCTCAGGGCGGGTGTCGAACAGGTTCTGGACGCCGAAATTGACGCGCCCTCCCTTCAGCCAGGGGAATTTCGCGACCCAGGAGGTCCGGGAATTCAGGTCGATGAAGACGTTCAGATTGATCGTCGCCTGGTCTGAGAAATTGATGTCCGGACCGGTTCCGCCGTCGACGCGGGTGCCCTGGCGCCAGTTGGCGTTGACGAAGGCGCCCATACCGTTGCGGAAGACGCCGCCCTGGGCCTGGACCTCGTTGCGGGGACTGCCCCCGCGCGCGCCGGTAGCGGCACCGTCCAGCAGGTCGAGGATAGGCAGGCCGCTGGCGATGACGATCTCATCCTGGATCCGGTAGGTATGGTAGACCGACAGGTTGAAGCGGCCCTGGCCGGGCTGCATGCCGCCCATGCCGCCGCGTCCGCCACCGCCGCCGCCCATGCGGATCTGACCACCGCCGCCGCCGGGAGGGCCGCCTTCACGGATTTCAACGCGCATGGGCATCCCGCCGCCCATGGGCGGACGGGCGCTGCCGGGGGCACCGGGCAGGGGCGCGGCCGCCGGATTGGCCGCGCCGAACGCGCGGGAATAGTTGAAGCCGGTCCGGACGTCCTGCCGTTCGAACCGCTCGAAATTCAGGGGCCGGGCGTCGAACGATACCAGCGTGCCGCCGACGCGGTTGAAGCGGCCCGGCAGGGCGGCCTCGAGGTCCGGCGTCAGGGTCGGGAAGGCGGCGATGGCGTCTTCGGTCAGGCTGTAGGTCCAGGTCGACTGGATCCGGAAGTCGGTCTCGGACCAGGGCTTGAGGTTGAATCCGGCTTTCCAGACCTGACGGTTGTCCGAATTCAGGTCCGGATTGCCGCCGTCAAAGCGGGTGACCAGCACGGTCTGGCCGGTGGCGAAGTCGAACACCGGCACGTTGGGGGTCGAGATGGTCGGGTCGTTCAGCTGCGATATCGACGGGGCGCCGTGCTCGTTGGTGTAGCTGACGTTCAGCGACAGGGGCTCGACGGGCGACCAGTTGACCCCGGCGCCGAAGGTGGTGAGGCCGCCGAAGTCCGACAGGTCCTCGTAACCGACGTTGAAATTGGCCGACAGATCGCCGAACCCCGGCAGGACGTCCTGGCGTCGGCTGGCGATGGGAATGCTGAAATTGGCCTGTCCGTTCAGTCGGTCGCGCGACTGCGAGCGTTCGGTGGTCAGGCCGGAGCGGACGCTGGTGGAATCCAGCGACCGGGTGTCTGCGCCGATCCGGAAGGTGGAGGAGATGCCGCCGGCCGGCAGCCGGAAGAGGTCGCCGTTCAGCACCAGTTCGGTCGACAGGACCTGGGAGACGGAATTGGCGGTGTCGTCGGACAGGCGGACGAAGTCGGAGGCCGACAGGATGCCGTACGGGTCGGCCGTGGGGTCATTGGCGTTCAGGCGCGTCTGGAACGGCCCGGTGATGTCGAAGCCCCGGCCGCTCAGGGTGTCGGTTTCGACGCGGTCGTAGTTGCCGGTGAGGGTCCAGCGCCAGTCGTCGCCAAGGAAGCCGTCGACGACCAGACCCAGGCCGCCGGTCAGGCTGTCGGTCTCGCGGTTCAGGGGGCTTGCGTCCAGAACGCGGCTGACCGGCGTGGGCAGGGGCGAGGTCGAGAACGGATTCCCGGCCGGCACCCTCAGGATGACGCCCGGCAGACCATTGAAGCTGAGGCTGGAGCGATCCTCGAGGCTGCCGCTGAGGGTGGCCTGGGTGGTGTTGTTCAGATCGCGTTTGAACGTGCCGCGCACCGTGGACCGCTCGCTCTGGCCCAGCAGGGTGCGGAAGGAATCGACGTCGTCAAACGGGGTCGTGCCCGCATCGCGCTCGATGTCCCGCTCGGACTCGTACAGGGGGCTGGAGCGTTCGTATTCGGCGTCCACCGACCAGCGGGTCGGTCCCGAGATATGCAGGGTGTTGCCCTCGATCTCGGTGGTGGTGCGGCCGCCCTCGGTGGGCATGCGTCCGGAGATTTCGCCGGTGAGGGAGCGGAAATTGGCCTTGAGCACGAAATTCACCACGCGCTGGTCGGCGGCGTAACCGTATTCGAGCGCGACCTCCTCGGGCAGGATGTCCATTCGCTCGATGGCCTCGGGGGGCAGCCCCTGGATCTCGCGGAAGCCCGAGATGCGGCGGCCGTTGACCAGGAAGACAGGCTGGCCGTCGGCGCGGCCGCGCGAACTGCGCGTCAGCGGCTCCAGATAGGTCAGCAGTTCGGCGATATTGGAGGCACCGTAGGCCTGGATCTGTTCCGCGGTCAGGGTGACGTCGGGCGGAATATCGGAATTGACGCTGCCGCGCGGACGCGGCGCGGTGGTCGTGACGTCATCGAGGGCATAGGCGTCGGGATCGACCTCCCCCGTTGGGACCGGGTCGGCCGCGACCGCGGGTGCCGGGGCCGCCGGCTGTTGCGGCGGCTGCTGCGGCGGGGGCGTCGGCGCAGTCTGGATCAAACCGGCCATGAGGCCGGACAGGGCGGTGGTTACGAGCAGCATGCGGACGGGTCCCGGGGAGAGTCTAGCCCTGCAACGTGCCCACCGGATATTTCCGTCGCACTTCAGCGAGGAAACCGGGAGTTGAGCGCGCGTGCAGCCTAATCCCGCTTTCGGGGATTGCCCGTCTGCTGGCCAGTGAATTCCGGGTCAGATTGCGGGCTTCGCCGCGGCGTTGCCGGAATGCCTCAGCCGACTTCCTTGAGGATGCCTTCCAGCCCCTGTTCGCGCACCTTGCGATACAGGGTCGAGCGACCAATGCCGAGGCGGCGGGCAATCTCCGACATGTGGCCGGCATAGACCTCGATGGCGTGCTGGATCAGGTCCCGCTCGATCTCCTCGAGCGTGCGCAGATGGCCGCGGTCGTCGAGGATGCGGATCGGGGTGTCGGGCAGGGGCGGGAGGTCGATGGAGGCATGGACGGCCTCGGCCCCCTCCGTTGCGTCGCTGTCGCGACGATCCACCTCCCCCGCAGGGGGTGAGGACAGGCCCGAAATGGCCGGGAAGTCGTGCGGCTGCAGGAAGGGCGCATCGGCCAGGACGATGGCGCGATAGACGGTGTTCTCCAGCTGACGCACGTTGCCGGGCCAGTCGAATGCAGTGAGCAGGGCCAGGGTCTCGCCCGAGCAGCCGGCGACGCGCTTGCCTTCCTCGACATTGAAGCGGGCGATGAAGTGGTCGATCAGGGCCGGGATGTCCTCGCGGCGCTCGCGCAGGGACGGGGCCTCGATCGGGAAGACGTTGAGGCGATAGAACAGGTCCTCGCGGAAGGCACCGGCGCGGACCTGCTGGGCCGGGTCGCGGTTGGTCGCCGAGACGATGCGAACATCGACCTTGACTGAGCGTTTGGCACCGACGGGGTCGACCTCGCCCTCCTGAAGGGCACGCAGCAGCTTGACCTGCATGTCGAGCGGCAGCTCGCCGATCTCGTCGAGGAACAGGGTGCCGCCGTTGGCCTCCTGGAACTTGCCCAGGTGTTTGTCGTGGGCACCGGTGAAGGCACCCTTCTCATGTCCGAACAGGATGGACTCGATCAGGTTGGCGGGCAGGGCGCCGCAGTTGACCGCGACGAACGGCTTGCCGGCCCGGTCCGAGGCGCCGTGCAGGGCGCGGGCGATGACTTCCTTGCCGACGCCGCTCTCGCCCGTGATCAGGACCGGGATGGAGGATTTGGCGGCCCGGGCGCCGAGCGACTTGACCATCCGCATGGGCGGGCTGCTGCCCACCAGATCGTCGAAGGAGGTGCGACCGGAGACGTGTTTCTTGAGCCGGCCGACCTCGGCGGTCAGCCGGGTCAGCTGCAGGGCGTTGGAGACGCCGACCAGCAGGCGTTCGGCCGAGACCGGCTTGACGAAGAAGTCCTGGGCCCCGGCCTGCATGGCCTTGACCACCGCGTCCACTCCGCCCGAGGCGGTCAGGACGATGACGGGAGTCGTGACGCCGGCCGTGCGGATCTCGGCCAGGGCCTCCATACCGCTCATGCCGGGCATGACCATGTCCAGCAGCACCACATCGGCCCCGCCGCCCCTGGTCAGGCGGTCGATGGCCTCGCCGCCGGATTCGGCGTGCACGACGGCATAGCCCTCACGCTCCAGCACGGCCTGCACGAGGCGGCGCTGGGTGGGATCATCGTCCACTACGAGAACGGTCCTGGACATGGGTGCAGCCCCTTCAACATCACGGTTGCGGCCGGTCCTCGTTGAAGCGGGACTGGCTCATTCCGGGACGTTTTAGCCGTCACAAGGTGAAGATCGGGTTGGGGGGCAGGGTGAGTGGGGGGTTAACGGAGGGAAGGAGCAGGGCTCAGGGCTTGGGGATGGGGTTTCGGCAATGGCACCCTGGGCCGTCCCTGTGTCTGGTCGAGAGCCCTGATTCTCCGTGGGCTGATC
>CAZFQC010000184.1:0-5108 GCA_964520795.1 uncultured Brevundimonas sp. | reverse complement strand
GTCGAGGCGGTGATCGACAATCTGCTGTCGCGTCCGCTCAAGGCCGAGCGGCACTGACAATCGGCATGGACCAGACCCAGCCCGCCAGCGAACGCAAACGCGTCTGGACCACGCCGCCCGGTGTCGCCCTCTGCGCCGAGGCCGATATCGCCGATCCCGGTTCGCGCGGGTTCGTGCTGCAGATCGGGGAGGCCTTCTTCCACGGCTTCGTGGTGCGCAAGGCAGGTCAGGTCGCCGGCTATGTCGACCGCTGTCCGCACCAGGGCTTTCCCCTGGCCGTCGAACTCGATCGCTATCTGGTGCCCGACGGCTCGCTGATCCTGTGCGGCTGGCACGGGGCGGTGTTCGAGCCCCTGTCGGGTGCCTGTGTCGGCGGACCCTGTGCAGGCGCGCGGCTGACGCCCTGGCCGATCGCGGCGACGGGCGGGATCATCCGCACTGCCTGATGCGGGTCAGTTAGGGTTGCGAAGCAGATAGAGGCCGAAGCCGATGTAGTCCCGACCGAACTCCATGATGGCCTGGACACGGTCGGCGTTGAGGCGAATCGACGCTGCCTCGGGGGCCTCGGGATGGGCCTCCAGCCAGGCCCGCGCCGCCGCGATTGAGTCGCCGGCATAGGCGTCAAACACGTCCTGAGGCGATATCCGCCCGTCGATGACCTCGAAACCGGCGGCGGCGGCCGCGGCCCGCCAGCCGGCGTCGTCTGTATAGAGGTTTGTGGCCTCGGTGATCTGGCGTAGCGGCGCGGGCGGTTCGGCCAGCCAGACGACGTCGCCCCACAGCAGCCAGCCCCCGGGCTTCAGGCTGCGGCGCAGTGCGATGAAGCCGGCCTCGGGCGTCGGTCGACCCTCGCCGCTGACGTCGGTGGTCCCGAGCGCGACGATCAGGTCAACGGGGTCGGTCCCGGCCAGAGCCCGGGCCGCCCGGGCGACCGTCAGTGAGACCTGGTCGCCGACACCCGCCGCCGCGATCCGGCTTCGCGCCAGCTCGGCCATGACGGGATCCAGTTCGATTGCCGCGATAGACAATCCGAAACGCTGCGCCAGCCGGATCGCCACGGTCGCATTGCCTGTTCCGATATCGATCGCCTTGGCGCCCTCGCCGAGGCCCGTGCGGGCGACCGCCGCCTCCAGTGCGGCCAGCTCCACCCCGTTGCAAACCTCCCGCACCTCATAGGCGATGCGCTGGAAACTCATGGGGGAGCGGATGGTCATGCGGGCTTGTCGCCCGTCGCGACGACCCGGGCAAGGGCGTGGACGACAGGGGGAATGGGCGAAAACAAGTACTTTACAATGCAAAGTGATTGTGGAAAGAAGCGCTGCACAAGGAGAGCCACCCATGACCGCAGCCGCCTTCACCTCCGAGACGTCGCGTCCTGACATGAGCCCGGCCGTGTGCGCCGGACGCCTTCTGCTGTTGGCCGGATCCGTCTTCGGCACCGCCAACCTGGTTCAATGGGGCATCCTCGGCGGCGCGCTCCCCCTTCACCCGGCGTTTCTGGGGCTCAGCTGGGCGGTCGCCGTCGGCGTCTTCTTGACCGGCCTCGTCCAGCTTCGCCGCACCGGTGGAAAAGCAGCCCGCGGCGTAGCCGGCTGGTCGCGTCTCTTCATCCTGGCCCATGTCGGCGTCGCCCTGGCCCTGGCGGTGGTGTCGAACGCCGCCGGAGACTGGGGCCTGATGCGCTGGAATTCGGTTGCCGGCCTCGTCCTGTACGCGATCGGCTGGGCCGCCGCCGCCGTTCGCACGGAAACATCCAACATGGGCCTGCTCTTCCTCGTCGCCCTCGGCGGTGCCGTCGGAGCCGCCATGTTGTTCGGAACGCCGGACCAGTATCTGATCCAGGCCGGCACGCTGGCGCTTGCGGCCTTGCTCCCGGGCCTGTGGCTGGCCTTTGGCCGCCGACTCTGAAAGGACATTGAACCCATGACTGAGCACAACGAAAACTCCGCCGCCGATATCGCCTGGATGCGTCGCCTCGCCGAGGAAGGTGCCGGTGCCCCGATGCAGGGCGCGTCCATTCTGATGTTCGCGGGCCTGATCTACGGAACGGCCAGCCTTTTCCATTGGGCCCAGATCGGCGGCCTGATCGATATCCCCGGCCTCGTGGAAGGCATCATCTGGTTGATCGCGACCGGCCTGTTCTTCGTTGTCCTGATCGTGGTGGTCACGGGTCTGAAACGAAAGGCCGGCGTCGTCACGGCGGGCAATCGGGCATCCAGCACGACCTGGAGCGCGCTCGGTTGGGGCATTTTCGCGCTGTTCACCTCGCTGGCCATGCTCGGCCTGCGTCTGGGCGAAGAGGCGGCCATGCTGGCGCTCGCCCTGACGCCGTCGGTGATCATGGTCTTTTACGGCATCGGCTGGGCCGTCAGCGCGACGATGTACCGGAACCGGGTCCTGTGGTGGCTGGCCGCCGGGTCGTTTGTCGCCGCACCGCTGCTCGCAGCGCTGGCGGACCAGCAGGCCCAGTATCTGGCCTATGCCGGCACCCTGTTCCTGCTGATGGCCCTGCCCGGCTGGATGCTGATGCGGCAGGCGCGGACCTGATCCCATGACGGATGACTTCGACATCAACCGCATCGACGATGTCATCCATGGCCGGGTGCGCCTCGGGATCATGGCTGTGCTGTCCGGCGTCGAGTCCGCGGACTTCAACACCCTGAAGGCGCGGCTGCAGACCACGGACGGCAATCTGTCCGTTCATCTTCGAAAGCTGGAGGATGCAGGTTTCGTCGCCGTGACCAAACGGTTCGAGGGCCGCAAACCCCTGACCGAGGCGACCATGACCCCGGTCGGCCGCAAGGCATTCGTCGCCTATCTCGACGCCATGCAGGGCCTTGTGGGCAAGGTGTGACGGCACGGCGGTGGTTCGCCTTGCCCGGGTCGTCTAGACAGGGCGAATGACCGGCCGCATCCACCGCTTCGACGCCCTCGACAATTTCCGCGACTACGGCGACTACGCCACGGTGGCGGGCCGTCAGGTCGCGCCCGGACGGCTGTTCCGCTCCGGCCATCAGGCCCGGGCCAGCGAGGCGGATCTTGAGCGGCTCGGCGCGCTGGGTATCGCCACCGTCGTCGACCTGCGTCGCCCGTCGGAACGCCGGGTCCAGCCCTCGAAGCGGCCGGCCGGCTTCAGTGCCAGGGTGATCGAGAGCGCCCATGATGACGGTGGCGAGGCGCCGCATCTTACCTTCTTGCGGACCGCCGACCTGACGCCTGACTCAGGCCGGCGCTTCATGACCGACACCTATCGCCGTCTGGCGTTCGAGCCGTCGCATCTCGACCTGTTCGCCCGCTATTTCCGCGCACTCGGCGAGGCGGACGGCCCGGTCCTGATCCATTGCGCGGCGGGCAAGGACCGCACCGGTCTGCTGGCCGCCCTGACCCACCATCTGCTCGGCGTCCATCACGACGACATGGTCGCCGACTATTTGCTGACCAACACCGCCGTCGACCTGGAAGGTCGGGCACCGGGCATCGCCCGCCAGCTTGAGGCCATGACCGGGCGCGTGGCGTCCCACGATGCAGTGGTCGCCTTCCTCGGGGTCGAGCCGGTGTATCTCGACACCGCCCTCGCCGCGATCGCCGATCTTCACGGCTCGATCGACGCCTACCTGGAGCAGGCGCTCGGAGTCGATGCGGCCCAGCGCGACCGGATCGGCGCGCGGCTGGCGCGATGACCATGGCGGACCGTCCGGTCGAAGTCCGTGACCGGCCGTGGCGCGATCCGTTGGCGGTCGCCGCCGGTCTGCGAAGTCTGGAAGGGCCATTGGCGCTGTTGTCGGACGGCGGCGTGCTGGGCCGCTGGTCGTTTGTCGCGGCGGAGCCGGATCTGGTCGAGGTCGGACCGACCGGGCCGGGCGCAACGCTGGACATTTTACGCAACCCGGACTTCACCGCCGGCGTCGTCGGCCTCCTGGCCTATGATGCCGGGGCCCGGATCGCGACCGGTGCGCGCGAACCGGTCTGGCCCGACCTGATGCTGGCCCGCTATCCGGCCATGCTGGCTTTCGACCATCAGGGCGGCGTTGTGCGGATCTTCGGTCGGGGCGACAGTCCGGACGCCGCGCGCGCCGCCGCGGACCGTGCCGAAGGCTGGCTGTCAGGCGCGGTGGAACCGGCGTGTCCGCCCGCGCCATCCGAGGACTTCAACGCCGAGGCACCGCCGGAGGTCTATCTGACTGCCGTCGCCGATGTCGTGGCCCGGATCGCCTCTGGCCAGTTGTACCAGGCCAATATCGCGCGGGCTTGGAGCGGTGAACTGAGGGCCGTGGCCGATCCGTTCGACGTCATGCTGCGTCTGGCGGACCGGGCCGCGGCCTATGGTGCCTTCTGGCGCCTGGGCAACCGCGCCGTCGTGTCGAACTCGCCGGAGCTGTTCCTGACCTTCGATCCGGGCAGCCGGCGGATCGAGAGCCGTCCAATCAAGGGCACGCGACCCCGCGATCCTGATCCGGTCAGGGACGCCGCCCTGGCAATCGAACTCGGCGTCAGCCTCAAGGATCGGGCCGAGAACCTGATGATCGTCGATCTGATGCGCAACGACCTGTCGCGCGTCGCCGAGCCGGGGTCGGTCTCCGTTTCGGCGCTGTTCGAGGTCGAGAGCCATCCGACCGTCCACCATCTGGTCTCGACGGTTGCGGGTCGGGCCCGCCCCGGCATCGGAGCGGCGGACCTGCTGGAGGCGACCTTCCCGCCGGGCTCCATCACCGGTGCGCCCAAGCATGAGGCGATGAAGGTCATCGCCGCCCATGAGCCCCTGCGCGGACCATGGTGCGGCAGTCTGTTCCACATCGAGGACGACGGGAGGTTGACCGCCTCGGTGTTGATCCGGACGGCCTCATTCGAGTTTGTGGACGGCCTGTGGCGGTTCCGCACCCTCGCCGGCGCAGGCATTGTGGCGGACAGCGACCCGGCCGCCGAACTGGCGGAGACCGAAGCCAAGATCAGGGCCTTGAGAGAGGCCCTGACAGGCCGCTAGCAGTCCGAGCAGAGGGTTTTGTCGACGGTCCGCGGCCGCAGGTAATAGATGTGCGAGAAGCGGGTGATGCCGGGCATGAAATAGTCGACCGGCGAATCGTAGTCATAGGTCGCCTCCGACACGATGA
>CAZFQC010000183.1:0-5260 GCA_964520795.1 uncultured Brevundimonas sp. | reverse complement strand
GGCATGAGGCGGCGCTGGAGCAGGGCGACCTCGTCGCGGAAGGCGGGAGAGGCGACGATCCCGGCCAGCCGGGTGGCCAGGTCCGCCAGCCGCGCCTCAAGCAGGGCCCCGCCCTCGGCGTCGGCGGACGGCAGCCAGGCGCGGAAGGCCGCGTCCTGCAGGACGGGTCCGTCGAGCAGGGACAGGATGCTTCGGCCGGCCAGGGGCATGACCGTGAAGGACACATGCAGCGACGGCTGATCCGGCGTCACCGTGTCGTGGTACACGCCGCGCGGCATGTAGAGCACGTCGCCGGGCCTCATGGTGATCGTCGAGACCAGCCGGCCGCAGGCCTTGTTGAAGTCGGTCTGGGTCAGGCCCGGCGGGTAGCCGACCGGATCGAGCTCCCGGCCTTCGTACAGGTTCCAGACCTTCTCCCCCTCGGTCTGGACGGCGAAGACCTCATGGACGTCATAGTGGGTCGAGACGGCCCGGCCGCCCTTGAACGAGCAGAAGACGCTGGCCCCGACCTCGGCCGCCAGCGCCTCGCCGAGGGCCACGCCCGCGCGGGTGATCGGCGAATGCAGGGTCAGGACGTCATTGGCCAGGATGGCGGCGCCGGCCGACAGGAAGACCTCGACCTTGGCCGGCGACGGCCGCCAGATCATCCCCTCCGGGGTCCGCTTCCGACGGCAGTATTGCTCGGGCGGAACGGGGTCGTCGTGGCGCATCAGCTTGAGCCGTTCGGAGTCCCAGACATTGGTCTGGTTGAGCAGGCCGTTGAATGCGTCCCACGGCAGAAGCGCACGCTTGTTCGATCCCTCACCGGCCGGGATATGCAGCGGCTGGCGGCCCTCGAACTCGGCGCGAAACTGCGCCGGGGTGACGGGATGCAGGATCTCTTCGAGCGTGCGCATGGGCTGAGGTTTAAGGCGGCCTCCGCACCCTGTCGATGCGTCGCTGACTACAGTCGCTGTACGGCTCCGGCCGCTTCGGCCGCGGCGACGCCCGCGCGAACCTCGCCCTCCGACAGGGACTGGAACTCGGCGACCATGTCTTCAAGCGCGAACTGCCGCTCCGCGATGGCCCAGTCATAGGTTTCACGCACCGCGCCCGGACAGGCCGGGAAGGATCGGCCCGTGACCCGGTAGAGGGTGACCGGCTTGCGCTCCGGCAAGGTGAATGACGGGGGACGCGGCGTCATCCGGGTCTGGGATTTGGCAACCTCTTCATTGAAGGCCGGCGAGGCGGCGATCCGCGCCAGAATCTGGCCGTATGCCGCGAGGTGAGCCGCCAGGGCTGCGCCCCCGTCTTCCCTCGCCGGCGGCGCGAAGGCGCGATAGGCAGGGTCCTTCATCGCCTCGATGTTCAGCAGGGCCAGCAGGGAGCGCCCATGCAGGGGGGTGATCGCGAAGGTCACATGCAGCGACGGTCCGTCGGTCGCGAGCGCGTCGTGATACCAGCCGCGCGGCAGGTAGAGGACGTCTCCCTCCTGCATGGTGATCTGTTGCATCAGGGGGCCGCGGCTCTGTTCGAACCACCGCCGGGTCGCAGCGTCGTCGGGAAAATTCTCGATCGGATTGTCGGCGCGGTTTTCGTAGAGGTTCCAGACCTTGGTCCCGCCAGTCTGGATCACGACCACGTCGTGGTTGTCGAAATGGGTGCCGAACGCCTGGACGCCCTGGAAGGAGCAATAGACGTTGGCCCCGATGCTGGCCGCGAACGTCCGCGACAGCGTCTCGCCGATCTGCATCAGCGGCTCGTGGATGGTCAGGACGTCATTGGCGATCAGACTGGCGCCGGCGGACAGGAAGACCTCGACCTTTTGCGGCCATGGCCGCAGGACCTCACCCTGGGGGGTCGGAACCGGATGGCAGTACTGCTCCGGCGGCACCGCCACATAGTTTCGCATCAATCGCAGATGGGCCGATGTCCAGAGCGACCCCTGACCCAGCAGGCGGTTGAAATCGGCCCAGGACAGGACCGCCGCCTTCCGGGTGTCTCCCTGTGCGGGAATGTGCAGCGGCCTGCGACCGACGTACTCGCCCAGGAACTGCTCGGGCGGGATCGGATGGAGGAGAGCGTCCAGGCTGTGCATGGTCGAACCAGTATGACGCCCGCCGCCCGCTGTCGATGCGCCCGCGTGTTCAGAGCGCCTTGAACACGCCAAGCCGGATGGCGGACTCGAAGGCGTCTCTCAGCGCATTTTCGGCGACAAAATCGAACTGGGCGATGACGTCTTCGAGGGCAAACTGCGGCTGGCCGAGCGCCCATTCGACGGCGACCCGGGCGGGGCCCTCCACCCTCGGCGGCGTCAGACCGGTCGGCCGATAGCGGGACAGGGTTGCCCGGCCCGGAAGGGCATAGGCCTGGCCCCTTGGCACCAGCCGCTCCTGGGCCATCAGGACCTCGTCGCGGAAGGCGGGAAGGGCGGACAGCTCGGCCAGTCGCCGGCCGAGATCCGCCAACTGCTTGCCCAGCCGCTCGCCGTCGGAGTCTCCGGGCGCGAGCCATTCCCGGAACGCCGGGTCCTGCATCGCCGCCGATTCGAGCAGTCGGAACATGATCCGCCCATAGAGCGGGGTCACGGAGAAGGTCACATGCAGGGACGCGCCTTCGGTGGTCATGGCGTCGTGATACCAGCCGCGCGGCAGATACATCACGTCGCCCGGCTGCATCCGCACTTCGGTCATCAGCCGGCCGCGCGTCTGCGCGAACCAGGGCCGGACCTCCGCGTCGTCGAGCGGATAGCTGACCGGTGCCTCGGCGCGGTTTTCGTACAGCCGCCAGGTCTTCTCGCCTTCCAGCTGGATGGCGAACACATGGTGCAGGTCGAAATGGGTGTCGAACGCCTGCACTCCCCCGAAGGAGCAATAGACATTGGCGCCGACGACGCCCGCAAAGTCCCGTGCGAGACGATGCGACAAGGCGCGCAGTTCGGGCGTCAGCTCCTGGACGTCGCCGGCGATCAGGCTGGCGCCCATCGCAAGAAGGGTCTGGATCTTCGCGGGCGAGGGCTGCACGACCGGCCCCGACTGGTTACGGGCCTCGACGCAGTATTGCTCAGGCGGGATGGGCTGGCCGTTGAAGACCAGCTTCAGGCTCTGTGCGGTCCAGATCGAACTCTGGTCCAGCAGGGCATTGAACCGGGCCCAGTCCAGAAGGGCCCGCTTGGTCGCGCCCGCCTCTGCGGGAATGTGCAGCGGTTTTCGGTCATTGTAGTCCGCGTCGAACCGGTCGCGCGTGATCGGATGCAGAAGTTCGTCCAGGGTGAGCATGCCGAAAGGCTAGAACGGGCACCCGCCCCTGTCGATGAGACCGCATGCCCATTCCGTTGACTGCCGTCGAAATCGCCGCCGCGCGTGAGGCCCTCATCGGTCTGGACCCCGCGCTGACGCGGGCCCATGCGCAGACTCGCGTCTTCGACTGGCGGGTGCGGACGGGCGGCTTCGAGGGCCTGTTCCACATGATCGTTGACCAGCAGGTCTCGGTGGCGTCGGCCGCCGCCATCTGGGCCCGCGTCTCGGCCGGTCTGGACGGGGAGGTGACGCCCGAACGCGTGCTGGCCACGGACATCGCCGTCCTGCGCGGCTTCGGCCTCTCGATCCAGAAGGCGACCTATGGCCACGAGATCGCCCGTGCCCAGGTCGAGGGCCGGATCGACTTTGACCATCTGGAGCGGCTGTCCGATGAGGAGGCGATCGCGCGGCTGGTGGCGATCAAGGGCGTCGGCAAATGGACCGCCGAAACCTTCCTGATGTTCTGCGAGGCACGTCAGGATATCTTCCCGGGCGGCGACATCGCTCTGCAGGAAGCGATCCGCTGGGCGGACGGCGCGACCCAGCGCCCGACCGAAAAACAGGCCTGGGCCAGGGCTGAAATCTGGCGGCCCCACCGCAGTGTGGCGGCGCATCTGCTCTGGGGATGGTATGGAGCGGTCAGGCGCGGCGAAGTCGCGCTGGAGGACCGTCCCGCGTGAACCCTATCGTCGACCCCGCCCTGACCGATCCCGAGACCGTGCTCGGCGCGCTCGATTTCGCAGGCGTGGCCGTCTTCGCCGCCACCGGTGCCCTGGCCGCGGCGCAGCAGCGGCATGACCTGGTCACCTTCGCCTTCTTCGGGGCCATCACCGGGGTCGGCGGCGGCACCCTGCGCGATCTCCTGATCGGGGCGCCGGTGTTCTGGGTGCAGGACTGGCGCTACATCGCCGTCTGCCTGCTGGCCTCCCTGGCCGTCTGGATGCTCGGGGCCCGGCCCTGGCGCTTCCGGGCCCTGCTGTGGCTCGATGCGATCGGCCTGGCCGCCTATGGGGTCATGGGTGCTGCCAAGGCCGAGGCCTTCGAGGTCGCCCCGCTGATCTGCGTCGTCATGGGGGCTCTGACCGCCTGTTTCGGCGGCGTTGTGCGCGACCTGTTGGCGGGCCAGCCGTCGATCCTGCTGCGCCGCGAGATCACCGTCTCCGCCGCCCTGCTGGCCGCCACCGTCTTCGTCGCCGCGCGGTTCCTTGGTCTGGAGGCCTGGCCCGCGGCCCTGATCGCGGCACCTTGCGGGTTTGCCCTGCGCGCCGGCGCCCTCCTGTGGGGCTGGAGCCTGCCGGCCTTTCCGGGGACGCCTTCGCGCAGCTGAGCGTTACGGAACCGTCGTCCCACGGTCATCGCCAAGCCGTCGAATCACGGCTAGGCTTTGCCCATAACCAGGGAAGGAGACGTGTCTTCAGTCCGGTCGCGTCGATGATCCTTTCCCGAACGGCGAGGGCCTGATGCAGGTCCACAGCCGTCCCCCGTCCGGCTGGCCCGCGCTGGTGCTGAACGCCGACTTTCGCCCCCTGTCCTACTATCCGCTGTCGATCTGGCCGTGGGAGGAAGTGATCAAGGCGGTCTATCAGGACCGCGTCGATGTCGTCTCCACCTACGACAAGGTGGTCCGCAGTCCGTCGATGGAAATGGTCCTGCCCAGCGTCATCGCGCTGAAGAACTATGTCGACCAGGACCGACAGCCGGCCTTCACCCGCTTCAACGTCTTCCTGCGCGACGGCTTCACCTGCCAGTACTGCAGCGCCACGGCCGAGCTGACCTTTGACCATGTGATCCCGCGTTCGCACGGCGGCCGGACGACCTGGGAAAACATCGTCGCCGCCTGTTCGCCCTGCAATCTGCGCAAGGGCGGCCGCACGCCCCAGCAGGCCGGCATGCCGGTGCGCCGCGCCCCCCACCGTCCCAGCGCCTGGCAACTGCAGGAGTTTGGCCGCCGTTTCCCGCCGCACTATCTGCACCAGAGCTGG
>CAZFQC010000182.1:3111-5288 GCA_964520795.1 uncultured Brevundimonas sp. | reverse complement strand
CCGCTGCCGGTGATCCAGGCCTTCCTGGCGGCCGAGGACCGGAATTTCTTCAACCACGGCGGCATCGACGTGGGCGGTCTGGGCCGGGCCATGTTCAAGAACATCTTCAACGCCGCCACCGGGCGACGGCTGGAAGGCGGTTCGACCATCACCCAGCAGGTGGCCAAGAACGTACTGCTGACCAATGAGAGCAGCATCAACCGCAAGGTCAAGGAAGCCATCCTCGCCAACCGGCTGGAAGCGACCCTGACCAAGCAGCAGATCATGGAGCTGTATCTCAACGAGATTTTCCTCGGCTACCGTTCCTATGGCGTCGCCGCGGCGGCCTATAACTATTTCGGCAAGTCGCTGAGCCAGCTGACGCCGGACGAGGCGGCCTTCCTGGCGGCCTTGCCCAAGGGGCCGAACAACTACCATCCCAAACGCCACCCCCAGGCCGCCTTGGGGCGTCGCAACTGGGTGCTGGGCGAGATGAACCAGAACGGCTTCATCGATGATCGCCAGCTGGCCGCCGCCCTGGCCCGGCCGCTGACGACCCAGGACGCGCCGCGCCGGGCGCAGTACGCCGACGCCGATTTCTTCGTCGAGGAGGCGCGCCGCCAGGCCATCGCCAGATTCGGGCAGGAGGAGGTCAACCGCGGCGGCTACTATATGCGCACGACGCTGGACCCGACCCTGCAGTCGGCGGCGCGCGACGCCCTGATGCGCGGGCTGGAGAACTATGACCGCCGGCACGGCTGGCGCGGACCCTGGGGCACGACCGATTTCGCCGAAGGCTGGCGCGAGACCGCCGTTCGCGGTCAGCGCCCCCCCGAACGCCGGGCCTGGGAGGCCGCGGCGGTCGAATCCGTCTCCGGCAACAACGTCCGCATCCGCACCGCGCGCGACAACCGCTCCGGTACCCTGGTCGCGGGCGACGCGGCCTGGGCCAACGCCAACCGGCCGTTGCGACGCGGCGACCTGATCTTCGTCGAGGCGCGGGGCGGCCAGTACCTTCTGAAACAGGTGCCCGCCGTCAACGGCGCCCTGGTGGCCATCGATCCCCAGTCCGGACGGGTGCTGGCCATGGTCGGGGGCTATTCCTACGCCCTGTCCAGTTTCAACCGCGCCACCCAGGCGAACCGCCAGCCGGGCTCGGCTTTCAAGCCCTTTGTCTATGCCACGGCGCTGGAGGGCGACTATACGCCGGCCTCGATCGTGCTCGACGCCCCGATCAGCTTTGCCGGCGGCCGCAACGGCGAGCGCTGGACGCCCGAAAACTACAGCCGCGAATACTACGGGCCGCAGAGTCTGCGTCGCGGGCTGGAGCTGTCGCGCAACGTGATGACGGTGCGCCTGGCGCAGGATGTGGGCATGACCAATGTCGTCAGCCTGGCCCGGCGCATGGGCGTGGCCGACAACCTGCAGCCGAACCTGTCTGTGTCGCTGGGGGCCGGGGAAACCACCCCCTACCGGCTCACCGCCGCCTATGCGGCTTTCGTCAACGGCGGGCGGCGGGTCGATCCCTATCTGATCGAAATGGTCCAGGACCGTGACGGCGAGACCATCTTCCGGGCTGACCAGCGGCGTTGCCGCGACTGCGGACGGGCCTTCACCGGTCAGGAGTCGCCGCGGCTGGAGGGGCGTGGAACCCAGGTCATCGACCCGATTACCGCCTATCAGGTCAGCTCGATGCTGGAGGGGGTGATCCAGCGCGGCACCGGTGCCAGCGCCCGGGGCCTCGGCCGCTGGGTCGGCGGCAAGACCGGCACCACCAATGAATACCGCTCGGCCTGGTTCGTCGGCTTCTCGTCGGACATCGTGGTCGGGGTCTTCATCGGCTTTGACGACAACCGGCCGCTCGGGTCGGGCGAGACCGGCGCGACCGGCCCGGTGCCGGTGTTCACGGAGTT
Organism: uncultured Brevundimonas sp.; assembly: GCA_964520795.1. Taxonomy (GTDB): domain Bacteria; phylum Pseudomonadota; class Alphaproteobacteria; order Caulobacterales; family Caulobacteraceae; genus Brevundimonas. The sequence continues at coordinate 3,396 of CAZFQC010000182.1, read as the reverse complement.
CATGCAGGTGGCCCTGCGCGAACGCCCGGCGCGGCCCTTCGTGCGACCGCGGAACGCGATTTTCCGCACGGTGAACGGTATCGAGGAGGCCTTCCGTCCCGGCACAGAACGGTTGCGCGAGGAAGAAGAGGCACCGGCAGAAATCCCGGAGGGCCCGCAAAGCTACAATGAGGTGATCCGACGCGAGGAGGAGGAGGCTGCCGGGCCGGCTCCTGCCGCTGCTCCGGCCCCGCCGGCGACTCCGCCCCCGCCGAAGAAGGAGCCGGCGGAGGATTTGAGCGGGCT
>CAZFQC010000182.1:0-3011 GCA_964520795.1 uncultured Brevundimonas sp. | reverse complement strand
CTATGTCCGCGCCTCACTTTCGTATCGCAGGAGTTCGCGATGAGACCGGATGTCGAGGCCATGAAGGCCGACATCGAGCAGAGCATCGCTCTGCTCAGGAGGCGTCTTTGACTGGGATGTCGCGCTTCGAAAACTCGATGAGCTGAACGCCCGGGTCGAGGACCCGACGCTGTGGAACGACCCCGAGGCGGCCCAGGCCGTGTCGCGCGACCGTTCGCGGCTGGCCGCCCAGATCGACACCGTCCGCGAGATGGAGACCGGTCTGGAGGAGGGCGTCATGCTCGCCGACATGGCCGACGAGGAGGGTGATGAGGCGACGCTGGAGGAAGCGCGCGCCTCGCTGAAGGCGATCAAGGACCGCGCCGGCCGGGCCGAGCTGGAGGCCCTGCTGTCCGGCGAGGCTGACGGCAACGACGCCTATCTGGAAGTGAACTCCGGCGCCGGCGGCACCGAGTCCTGCGACTGGGCCGGGATGCTGCTGCGGATGTACAGCCGCTGGGCCCGGGCCCACGGCTATGAGGTCGAGCTGGAGGCCGAGGAATCGGGCGACCAGGCGGGTATCAAATCGGCGACCATCCTGATCACCGGGCCGAACGCCTACGGCTGGCTGAAGTCGGAATCGGGCGTGCACCGGCTGGTGCGCATCAGTCCGTATGACGCGGCGGCCAAGCGGCACACCTCCTTCGCCTCGATCGGTGTTTCGCCCGTGGTGGATGACGCCATCGAGATCGACATCAACCCGTCGGACGTGCGCACCGACACCTACCGCGCCTCGGGCTCGGGCGGTCAGCACATCAACAAGACGGACTCGGCGGTGCGGCTGACGCACATTCCGACCAATACGGTGGTGGCCTGCCAGGCCGGCCGGTCGCAGCACCAGAACCGCGAACAGGCGTGGAAAATGCTGCGGGCGAGGCTGTACGAACTGGAGCTGCAGCGGCGCGAGGCGGCGGCCCAGGCCGTGGCCGATGCCAAGACCGACATCGGCTGGGGTCACCAGATCCGGTCCTACGTCCTGCAGCCCTATCAGATGGTCAAGGACCTGCGGACCAACGTCGAGACCTCGGACACCCAGGGCGTTCTGGACGGCGATCTGGACCTGTTCATGGGCGCGGCCCTGGCGGCCCGGGTGGGGGAAACGCGCGGCAGCACGGTGGAGTGAGCGGCTGGTGGCTAGCAGCTAGCAGCTGGTTGAACCTGCGCTGCCGCAGCGCTTTTCAGTTCAGAAAGACAAAAGGCCCCGGATCCGGTCCGGGGCCTTTTTCTTGCTCAGTCGTTGGCCAACCTGGCCACTAGCCACTGCGCCGTCAGGCGCCCGGGCCCTTCATGTCGATGATCTGCGGCGCGGGCTCGGGCGCGGCGGGACGCGGAGCCGGCGTGGGGGCCGGAGCCTCTCGGCGGCCTTGCAGGACGCGGCCCTGGAAATAGGCGCCGATGTCGATCGACATCTGTTCCGCGGTGATGTCGCCGTCGACATAGGCGGTGGCGACCAGCTTGACCTGTTTGCCCGAAATGCCGCCGACGATGCGACCGCGAACCTCGACATAGTCGGCCGAGACATTGCCCTCGACCGCGCCGGTCTCGCCGACGATCAGGCGGCCGACGCGCACGTCGCCCTTGATCGCGCCGTCGATCTGGAGGTCGCCGCCGCCCGTGATGCCGCCCTCGAACTGGAGGTCGGACGACAGGGTCGACAGACCGCGGGGGCTGGGCGCCGAGGGAGAGGGTGCGCGGGCCGCCGAGGCCGCCGGGCCGCCCGGCGTGGGCAGATCGGGCAGCGGCGGAATGGAGGAACCGTTGTCGGCGCGAGCCTGGGGCGACGGTGCGGGGGATTTAGTCTTGTTGAACAAGTTGGTCTCCGGCTCTCATGAAGCGGGCGGGGTTTTGTGGGCGGCCGTCCATCCACACTTCGTAATGCAGATGCACACCGGTAGAGCGTCCTGTGGTTCCCATGGCGCCGACGGGCTGGCCGAGCGCAATCCGCTGTCCCGGGCGGACAGCCGTTGCGTTCAGATGAGCGTAGCGCGTCTTGAAACCGCGACCATGATCTATCTCAACGGTGTTGCCATACCCTGAACGTACGCCGACGAAAGACACGATTCCGGGAGCGGGCGCATAGATCGGCGTATTCAGCGGGGCGGCGAAGTCCTGGCCCTGATGCAGCGCCGGGCGGCCGTTGAAGGGGTCGAAGCGGACTCCGAAGCCCGAGGTGGTGCGCGCCTGGGTCGGACGGCGGAAGGGCATGCCCTCGGCGGCATTGGCCAGGGACCGCATGTCGGACAGGTCGTCCGCGGCATGGCGGATGCGCACGGCGAAGGCCTCGTCGACGTCGAGCACGGCGGCCAGGGCCCGCGGATCGCGCGCCTCGACCAACGGACCGCCCAGGGCTGCGTCGTGCGGCGTGTAGGCGGCGGGGTTGAGACCGGCGAGGCGGAAGGCCAGCCGCAGCCGTTCCGCCCGGGTCTGGGCCTCTGTCTCGGCGCGGGCGATCAGCCGTTCCTGGTCCATGCGCACGGCGATCATGCGCTGCACGGGCGAGGAGCGGTCAGGATTGAGGGCCGGGGCCGGCCGAAGCGCCTGTTCAGCGCCCTCGACGCCCCGGAACATGCCCATAACCTGGGTCAGGGCGGCGTGGCGCCGTTCGACCATCTGGGCCATTTCGTCGAGCGAACCGGTGGTAGCGGTCATGCGCACCACGGCGCTGTCCAGCCGGGCCTGAAGGTCGGCGTTCATCCGCTCGGAGGCGGCGCGGGCGTTGGCCACGGTGCGGTCAGCCTGGCTTTGCGCCACGAGGTCGAACACGAAACTGCCGGACGCCAACACGGTCCAGCCGCCCAGCAGGACCGCAGCAACGGCACCGAGCGCCTGTTTGTTGGGTGTCAGCGCCCAGGCGCGAACGTCATCGCCGTCGCGCAGGTAGAGATATCGGGTCGGAAACCACTTTCCGATCAGAGACCGCCTGACAGTCGGCTCTTGTTCGGTCATCACGCAACGCCCCCAAACGTACGACG
>CAZFQC010000181.1:3763-5298 GCA_964520795.1 uncultured Brevundimonas sp. | reverse complement strand
CTAGCCACTTGGCTGCGCGGACCATCAGGACTCCAGGCTCACCATCCGTCCAGCCCGCCGCCCTCAATCCTCCGCCACGAAATCCTGCGCAAACTCGGGGGCGTCGTCGTCTCCGGGCAGTAGCGGCGCGTCGTCCTCGTCGGAGGCGCGCGAGGGATCCGGCACTTCGAAGTCCACCGGGATCGACAGGTCCAGCAGGCCCGCCGCCTTCATCTCCTGAACGCCGGGCAGGTCGTACAGGTTGGACAGGCCGAAATGCTCCAGGAACCGGTCGGCGGTGCCATAGGTCACCGGCCGCCCCGGCGTCCGCCGGCGTCCGCGCAGTCGCACGAAACCCATCTCCAGCAGCAGGTCCAGCGTCCCCTTGGACAGGGACACCCCCCGTACACTCTCGATCTCGGCCCGGGTGCAGGGCTGGTGATAGGCGATGATGGCCAGGGTCTCGAGGGCGGCCTTCGACAGCCGGCGCGGCTCCTCACGCTCCTCGGTCATCAGGAAGGACAGGTCGGGCGCGGTGCGGAACTGCCAGCGGTCGGCCACGCACTCCAGCTCGACCCCCCGCCCTTGATACCGCTCGCGCAGGGCCGAGATCGCCCCGCCGACGTCCGCGCCCTCGGGCAGCCGCCGCGCGATCTCGGCCGCCGACAGCGGGCCGGCCGCCGCGAACAGCAGGGCCTCGACGCGGCGCTCGATCTCGCCATGGTCCGGTGCGAACTGGATCACGGCACCAGCTCCAGCACCTGACCCCGCCCGCGCCGCTTCAGATACAGGTCGGCGAAGGCCTCGGCCTGTTTCACATCCATCGCCCCCTCCTTCACCAGTTCCAGACTGGCCGACAGGGTCGAGGCGGTAAAGCTGGCCTGGGTCGGGCCGTCGTCGGCGCGCCGCGCCGGGGCCACCTGCTCCAGCGGCGTCCACTGTTCCAGCCGGGGCAGGACGTCGCGCAGCCAGTCGCGCGCCGCCTCCAGCCCGAAGGCCTCGACCCGCTGGCCGGGATTGTAGTGGCGCTGCTCCTCACGCCGGCGCTGGGTCACATAGGCAGCCATCAACTCATACAGGCTGGCATCGACCCGGTCCGACGGCACGATCACCGTCGCCTGCGGATCGCCGCGGGCGAAGACGTCACGCTTAAGCTGCGGCCGGGCCGTGATCGCCTCCACCGCCTTGCGCATCGCCTCCAGCTTCTGCAGCCGGAAGGCCAGGGCCGCGGCCATCTCCTCGGCCGGAACCTCGTCGCCCTTGCACTTTTCGGTGCGCGGCAGCAGCAGCCGCGACTTCAGATAGGCCAGCCAGGACGCCATCACGAGATAGTCCGCCGCCAGCGAGAAATTGCGCCGCCGCGCCTCGTGCACAAAGGCCAGATACTGTTCCGCCAGCCGGGTGATCGACAGCTTCAGCAGATCCACCTTCTGCGTCCGCGCCAGCGCCAGCAGCACATGCAGCGGCCCCTCATAGCCGTCCAGATCGACGACAAAGGCTTCGCGCTCATCGACCTGTTCGGCGGCGGTGAAATCGAGGTTGGGCTGGAAGGCGTC
>CAZFQC010000181.1:0-3663 GCA_964520795.1 uncultured Brevundimonas sp. | reverse complement strand
TTCGCCGCCGCGCCCTTCAGCCGGCCCACGCCCCCGGCGACCTGGTGCATCTCGTCAAGGTCGCCGTTGCAGTGCAGGACCACGTCGCAGCCTGCCTTCAGCGACGCCTCGGCCCGTTCCCGCAGACCTCCCGACAGCGCCTTCATCGACAGGTCGTCGGTCATGATCAGGCCGCCGAAGCCCAGATGCGCCCGCATCAGCTTCACGGCCTTCTTCGAGGTCGTCGCCGGCCGCTTCGGATCGATGGCGTCGAACACCACATGGGCCGTCATCGCCAGCGGCATGTCCGACAGGGCCTTGAACGGCGCGAAATCCCAACCGTCGAGGGTCGCGAAATCCGCATGCACCACCGGCAGGTCGTGGTGGCTGTCGGCAAAGGCCCGGCCGTGGCCCGGCATGTGTTTGATCACCGGCAGCACGCCCCCGGCCAGCATGCCTTCGGCCGCGGCCCGGCCGAGCTGGGTCACTGTCGCCGGATCGTGCGCATAGGCCCGGTCGCCGATGATGTCGTGGGCACCGGGCACCGGCACGTCCAGCACCGGCAGGCAGTCCACGTTGATCCCGACCGCCTTCAGGTCATGCGCCATCAGCCGCGCGCCCAGCCGGACCAGCTCGCGCGCCGTCAGCGGGTCATTCACTGCCTTCAGATAGGCCTCGCCCGGCGGATATTTCGGCCAGTGAGGCGGCCCCATCCGCTGCACCCGGCCGCCCTCCTGGTCGATCAGGATCGGGGCACCGGGGTCGCCGATGCTGTCGCGCAGCGCGTCAGTCAGGGCCCGCACCTGCTCCGGACTGTCGATATTGCGCCGGAACAGGATGAAGCCCCACGGCCGCGCCCCGGCGAAGAAGGCGCGTTCCGCCTCCGTCAGCCGATGGCCGCTACAGCCGTAGATCGCCGCCGAGGTCACCGATCGGTCAGCGCACGAAACAGTCGCCGCCGGCGGCCTTGATCGCGTTGCACAGGCCGGTCGCCTGCTCGCGGCTCAGGCCGGTAACGGTGGTGCGATAGACGGTCGAGCCGTTCGAGGCCGTGACCTCCTGCACCCGCTTGTCGGCGCCCGCCGTGAACTGCGGATAACGGCCGACGACGGCGGCGTATTCGCGGTCCGCCAGGCTGGGGGTCGAAAAGGCGCCGATCTGGACGCCCGAGGTTCCGCCGACGGTGGCCGGGGGCCGGGGCTCGGACTTCGCAACCGGCGGCGCGGCAGGCGTCGGTCGCGGGGCGGCGGGCGTCGCGGTGCCGGCCGGAGCGGGCGCGGGACGCGGCTGGGCAACTTCCGGCGGCGGAACGAAGGTCGGGGCCGCGGTCGGAGCCTCGGCGCTTTCATAGACGTCGATCCCGGCCTCGGGGTCCACCGGCTGGGCCTCCAGCGGCGCATCGGCCTTCATCACGACGACCGGCGTGCCCACCGCGGGCGGCGCGTCGCTCGAGGAGCGCGGCCCGGCGCGGTAATAGACCACCACGGCGATGATCAGGACCAGCAGCACCACGCCCGAGATGATCAGGGTCATCGGCGGCGCCTTGGCCCCGCCCCCGCCACCGCCGGCCCGGCGCGCGTCATAGCCGCCGCGGTTGAACGGCAGGTCATCATCGGTCGGGGGCGTATAGGCACCCCGGTCGCGGCCCTGGTTCGGACGATAGGGATCTTCGTTGGACATCACCGCGCCTCATGATCCGCGCGAATCGACGCGCGGAATACACACTCTATCGCGGTCCGAGTCCTTTTTCAGGCCGGAGTAGCGGCTAAAGGCCCAGGGCCGGGTCGAGGCTGAACAGCTTGCGGTGTTCCTCGATCGCAAACCGGTCGGTCATGCCGGCAATATAGTCGCACACCGCCCGGGCCCGCTTGGCCAGGTCCGACACGTCCGCCCGCCCCGCCCACTCGGGCGGCAGGGTGGCCGGCTCGGCCATGAACAACTGGAACATCTCGGCCAGCAGCCGCCGTGCCTGGCTGCGGGTGCGATTGACGCGATAGTGGCGATACATCCGCTCGAACAGGAATTTCCGCAGCACGCCCAGATCGGCCAGCATCGCCGGCGAAAAGGCCACCAGCATCCGGTCCGCCGTGCGGACCGTCTCGGTCGAGCGGACGCCGGCTCCCTCGATCCGCGCCTCGGTCTCGGCCAGGACGTCCTCGACCATGACCCCGATCATGCGCCGCACCGCCTCGATCCGCGTCATCCGCTCGTCGATATCCGGCCAGTCCCTGCGCACCCCGTGCAGCACCGGCCCGATCAGCGGCACATCGGCCAGGTCGTCGAGCGTGAACAGCCCGGCCTGCACCCCGTCCTCGACGTCGTGGTTGTTGTAGGCGATGTCGTCCGCGATGGCCGCCGCCTGGGCCTCCAGCGAGGCGAAACTGTCCAGGCGCAGATCCCAGCCCGGGGCATAGTCGGCGATGGCCTTCCACGCCGGCTCGTCCAGCCGGTGCGACACCGGGCCGTTGTGCTTGACCACCCCCTCGACCGTCTCCCAGCTCAGGTTCAGGCCGTCGAAGCCGGGGTAACGGGCCTCCAGCTTCGTCACCACGCGGAAGGTCTGGACGTTGTGATCGAACCCGCCCCAGGGCTGCATCTGGGCCTGCAGTTCGTCCTCGCCGGCATGTCCGAAAGGCGGATGGCCGAGGTCGTGCGCCAGCGCCACCGTCTCGGCGAGGTCCGTGTCCAGTCGCAACGCATGGGCCAGCGACCGCGCGATCTGCGCCACTTCCAGCGAATGGGTCAGGCGGGTGCGGTAGTGGTCGCCCTCATGGGCCACGAAGACCTGGGTCTTTTCCTTCAGCCGGCGGAAGGCGGTGCAGTGGATGATCCGGTCGCGGTCGCGGGCATAGGCGTTGCGCGTGCGGCTGATCGGTTCGGGCGTCAGCCGGCCGCGGCTGTGTTCGGGGTATTCGGCCCAGGGTGCGCGTTCGGGGATCAAGGTCAGCCGCTCTTTCGGGTCCGGGCCTTTGCGATCGGCCCTGAACGCCTCATATACCCCCCGTAAGCACCGTCCAATGAGCACTGATCTGGCCGCCCCCCTGTTCCAGCTTTCGCCCTCCGCCGGCGGACATGGCCTGTCCCTGTCCGACAGCGCTGCCCGGCGTCTGGCCGAACTGGGCACCGAGGAGGGCCATCCCGTCCTGCTCCGCGTCGCCGTCGACGGCGGCGGCTGTTCCGGCTTCCAGTACCGGTTCGAACTGGTCGAGGCCCCCGAGCCGGACGACATCCGCATCGCGACCGCGGGCCAGGCCGCCGTCGTCGACCCCGTCTCCCTGCCCTTCCTCAAGGGCTCCGAGATCGCCTTCGTCGATGATCTGGCCGGTGCCCAGTTCGTGGTGCGCAATCCGAACGCGGAGTCCAGCTGCGGCTGCGGGGTGAGCTTCTCGATCTAGCGGTGCGAAGCCGTCACTTAGGCATTTGCCAAAATAGAGCTTGATATTAGGTTTTTTCCTAATTAGCGTCCTGCCTTATGAACCTGCTTTTCAAGGCCCTGTCGCACCCGGTCCGCCGCCGCATCATCGACATGCTGCGCAAGGGGCCGATGGCGTCCGGCGACATCGCCGCCGCCTTCGACATGAGCTGGCCGACCATCACCGGCCACCTCAATGCGCTCAAGGAGGCAGGGCTGGTCTCGCCCGAGCGCGAGGGCGCCTCGATCCGCTACCGGCTCGAGATTTCGGC
>CAZFQC010000180.1:0-5309 GCA_964520795.1 uncultured Brevundimonas sp. | reverse complement strand
GATCGAGTTCGTCGATCGCGACACCGCCGCCAAGGGCCTGGACTCGGGTCCGGTCCATGCCATCGAGGGCGACGAGGAAGCGTAAGCGTCTCTTGTTGGGGCCACGACAAAAGGGCGGCCGGTGCGAACCGGCCGCCCTTTTCTTTGCCTGATCCGTGCCCAGATAGGGTGTCAGGGAGGGGCCTTATGCCAGACGTCGCCAGTGTGGTTTCCATCGTGCGTTACCGTCCGGATCACGCCGCCGCGTGGCGAGCGCTGAACGAGGACTGGCTGCACGCCGGCGGTTATACGCTCGAGGCCAAGGACCAGCTGGTCCTCAGCGACCCGCAGGGCGTCATTCTCGACAGGGGCGGGCACATCTTCATCGCCGAACGGGACGGCGAATCTGTCGGCTGTTGCTCTCTGATGGCCATGGCCGACGGCGGTTTCGAGGTCGGGAAGATGGCCGTGACCGAAGGCGCGCGAGGCCTCAATCTCGGATGGCGGTTGCTGGAGGCCTGCGAGGCGGCGGCGCGGGCGGCCGGGGCACCGCGCCTGTATCTGGAGACCAATGTGGCCCAGACGACCGCCATCGCCCTGTACCACCGCTTCGGGTTTCTCGACCTGCCGACGCAGCCATCGCCTTACAGCCGCTCCAACGTCTGGATGGAAAAGCCGCTCTGACGGCTACTCCTTCGACAGGTCCTGCTTTCTGAACCAGGCCAGGGCGCCGGCCAGGGGGACCAGGGTCCACAGGCTGACGCTGACCCAGGACTTCATCAACAGGCCATCCGGCAGGGCCGCGGCCCGCTCGCCGCCGGCGATGGCCGCCTGAATGGCGTCGATGGACGCGCCCGGATTGACCAGCACCGACAGCCATGCGTCGGGCATGACGCCCATCGGCGCGAGCATCTGTGGCGTGAAGAACTGGGCGACCCCGAACACCAGCGGTACGAACAGCGCCGCCAGCAGCGAGCGGGTGACCGCTGCCGCCAGCATCCCCATCATGGCGAACTGGATGATGCGCAGCCACGACAGGCCGAAGAACCCAACGAAGCGGCCCGCCGCCTCGCCGGTCAGGGAGAAGGTCAGCGTCCGTTCAAACACAGCGGCCTTGATCAGGTTCTCGAGCACGCTGCCCAGCAGCATGAAGCCCATGGCCGCCAGCGCCAGGAGCGCCACAACAGCCAGCTTGGCCAGCAGCAGGTTGTCCCGGCTGTTGCGCGCGCTGATCAGCCGCCACGTCTCCCAGCGATAGTCGCCGGCATAGAGGGTCGCTGCGCCGATCAGTACGAACAGCAGCACCAGCGGATTGGCCAGATTGCCGGCCGCCGTGACCAGGGCATCGGCCATGTCCAGCGTACCGCGCCCCAGCGCCGCCTTCAGCTCGGGCGGCATCTTCTCGTCGCCGAGAATCTTGGTCTCGCTGCCCTTGAGCACGAAATTGGTCACTGCCCCGATGGCCAGGGAGATGATCGGGACGAACAGAAGGCTCCAGAACAGGGCGGTCTTGTTCTTCGACAGGCGGAAGCCTTCGGCGCGGATGGCGTCAACCAGCATGGATTGTCTCCGGTGCCTGCACGGCCCCCGTCTCGGTGAAGAAGATGGCCTCGAGGTCGGTCCCGACCCAGCGGGCCTCGCTGATATCGACCCCGGCCTCGACCAGGGCGCGGATCAGGGCCGGTCCCTCGGCGCGCGGAATGTCGGCCAGCACGGCATCGCCGTCGCGAGTGCCCCTGGCACCCAGCACGGCCAGAACCTTGTCCATAGACCCGACCGAAAGACGCAGACGCTCGCCGACCGCCGTCAGCTCGCTGACGGCGCCTTCGCGCACCAGCTTGCCCTTGTTCAGGATGGCCACGCGGTCGCAGACGCGCTGGACTTCCAGCAGCTGGTGGCTGGCCAGGACCACGGTGAGGCCGTCGTCATTGGCCAGGCTGCGGATCAGGGCCCGCATCTCCTGGATGCCGGGGGGATCCATGCCGCTGGTCGGCTCATCCAGAATGATCAGCTCGGGCTTGCTGATCAGGGCGGCCGCGACGCCCAGGCGCTGCATCATGCCCACGGAGAAGCCGCGCACCTTGCGGTCCGCCGCTTCGGACAGCCCGACCCGCTCCAGCCAGTAGGGAATGTCCGCCGTACCGCCGATGCCGTGTTCCAGCGCCAGCCAGCGCAGTACCTGCCGCGCGGTCAGATAGGGAGGATAGCGGGGGGTCTCGATCATCGATCCCGTCAGGCGCATGTGGGCGATGTCGCCCACAGGCCCGCCCATGACGGTCGCCGATCCGTCCGTCGGCCGGATCAGCCCCAGAAGGATGCGGAACAGGGTCGACTTGCCGGCCCCGTTGGGTCCCAGCACGCCATAGACCCCGCCCCGGGGAATGGAGAGATCCAGCCCGTCGAGGGCGCGGACGGTTCCGTAGGTCTTGGTAAGCCCACGCGTTTCGATCACGGCTGTCATGATGCCAGCTTGGCCCCGCCCGGTGCCGGTGCGCAAGGCGGCCCGGCATTAAGCTTTGGCAACCTCGGCTTGCGGAATGGCCATGCCGAAGGCGATCAACGCGCCGTCCGGGGCCAGAACCAGCAGTTCGCGCTGGCCGTAGGGCTTGTCTGCCGGACCGTGCACGTCTCCGGCCGGCAGAGTGTCCAGCTTCGGTTTCAGCTCGGCATGGAGGGCGTCAACGTCGCGGACGTCGATATAATAGGCGAACCGCCGATGGCCCGGCGAGACCTCGCACTCATCAGCCTGCAGCAGCCGGAAACCGACGGTCTCGCGGTGGACATAGGCGTAGCCCTCCGTCCGGTAAGGCACGCTGAAGCCGAGGATGTCGGTGAAGAAGTCCAACGCCTTCGGCAGGTCGGGGACGTGCAGGAAGGGCGTTACCTGAAAGAAGTTGGTCATGGGGCCTCCTCCCCGAGGGTATCACAGGGTCAGATGGCGGGAATGTCAGGAACTGGGGGGGCTCTACCGGCCCCGGGCGCCTTGATCCCGTCCCAAAGGCGGGGCGGAATAGCTGTGCTTCTGCCTGGCTGACCCAACGGATGACCATGAAGACCCGAACTGCCGCCCTCGCTGCTGTCCTGATCCTCGCGGGCCTTGGCCACTCGACCGACGGCCGCGCCCAGGACGGGGTTTTCGCCGATGATCGCGTGGTCCCGGGCGACGCACTGTCGATGAAGTCCAGTTTCGCCCCCGTGGTGCGCACCGCCGCACCCGCCGTGGTCAATGTCTCCGCCCGCGGCGTCCAGCAGGTCCAGGATCCGTTCTGGTCGATGTTCGGCCAGGGGCCCCGCGCCCAGCAGGTCGGCTCGGTCGGCTCCGGCGTCATCGTCCGCGCCGACGGTGTGGTGGTGACCAACTATCACGTCATCAACGGCATGCAGCAGATCAGGGTGGTGCTGAACGACCGCCGTGAATTCGACGCCCGCATCATCCTTGCCGATGAACGCTCCGACATCGCCGTGCTGCAGCTCGAGGGCGTCAATGAGCGGCTGCCGACGCTCAACATCGACGATCGCGAGGAACAGGAGGTCGGCGACCTGGTGCTGGCCATCGGCAACCCCTTCGGCGTCGGCCAGACCGTTACCAACGGCATCATCTCGGCCCTGAACCGGACCGAGACCGGCATTTCCGACAGCGGCTCCTTCATCCAGACCGACGCGGCCATCAATCCGGGCAATTCGGGCGGGGCGCTGGTCGATATGGATGGCGACCTGATCGGCATCAACACGGCCATCTTCTCGCGTTCAGGCTCCTCCTCGGGCGTCGGCTTCGCCGTGCCGGCGGCAGCGGTTCGCCGGGTGGTGGATTCGGCCGTCGGCGGTGCCACCGCCGTGATCCGGCCGTGGCTGGGCGTGAAGGGCGAAAGCGTCAGCGCCGACGTGGCCCGCAGTCTGGGACTCGAGCGGCCGCAAGGCCTGGTGGTGACCGAGGTCTGGCCGGAGGGGCCCGGCGATCGCGCCGACCTGCGCATGGGGGACATCATCACCGCCATTGACGGGGCCGAGGTCAACGACCAGGGCGGTCTGAATTTCCGCGTCGGCACCCGCGAGCCGAACGAGACGGTCCGCGTGTCCGTGTTGCGTGACGGGCGGCCCCTGCTGGTCGACGCCCGGGTACAGCGCCTGCCAGGGAATGCGGATGTGCAGGGCGCGACCGTGATCCAGTCCGGCGGCCTGACCGGGGCGCAGGTTCTGGCGCTGAACCCGGCCCTCGCCGACAGTCTCGGCGGCGATCCCTTCGCCAGCGGGGTCATCGTCGGCCGCGTCGCATCCAACAGCTATGCGCGGCGGGGAGTCGGCCTCCAGGCCGGGGATGTCATCATGGCGGTCAACGACCGCGCGGTGACTTCGCCGCAGCAACTGGCCAATCTCCCGCGCGGCTCCCAGCTGCTGGTCGAGCGCCGCGGCCAGCGCGGCGTTCTGGTGGTGCGCTGACGCTGGCGGCGGCCTAGGCCTTTATCGGGCTCGCGATCGACCAGCAGTGGCCGAACGGGTCCATCAGCCGTCCGTAGCGGTCGCCCCAGAATTGATCAGCCAGAGGCATGACCGGGACGCCGCCCGCCAGAAGGGCGCGGCCCCACCAGTCGTCGGCGTCATCGACCTGCAGATGCAGGGCGATACCCTTGGGAACGACGTCTGACTCATTGCCATATTCGGGAAATTCGTCCGACAGCATGATCAGGCCGCCGTTGATCAGCAGGCGGCTGTGCATCAGTCGCTCGCCGTCTTCGGCCAGATTGCGGAACAGCTCCTCGGCACCGAACGCCGCGCGATAGAACTCTACAGCCGCCTGGCCGCCCCGCGACGGTATGGTCAGATAGGGGATGACGCCGCCGGGCGGGATGAGGTTGGGTTCGGCCATGTCGGTCTCCTGTTCCACCCCTACACTAACGCGTGAAATGCGCGCCGGTAACGCCTATCTGTGGCCGGAATGACCGACCTGTTCGAAGCCTCCGGCATCCATCCCCCTGACGCCCCCCTGGCGGATCGCCTGCGACCGCGCACGCTCGAGGAGGTCGTCGGCCAGGATCATCTGCTGGGGGAGGGCGGGCCGATCCGGCGCATGGTCGAGGCCGGGCGGCTGGGCTCGATGATCCTGTGGGGGCCACCGGGCACGGGCAAGACCACCATCGCCCGGCTGCTGGCCCAGGCCGCGGGCTATCAGTTCCAGCAGATCAGCGCCGTCTTCTCGGGCGTCGCCGACCTGAAGAAGGCGTTCGAGGCCGCCCGCATGCGCCGCGCCGCCGGCCAGTCGACCCTGCTGTTCGTCGACGAAATCCATCGCTTCAACCGCGCCCAGCAGGACGGTTTCCTGCCATTCGTGGAGG
>CAZFQC010000179.1:0-5324 GCA_964520795.1 uncultured Brevundimonas sp. | reverse complement strand
GATCCTTGGTATCCCTTTCATTCGCGTTGATTTCCGAGGCGGCGACGAAGGCAAAGCCCGCTTCCGCCGCCAACTGTTTCACAAACGCCTCTTGCACATATCCGTTCGCCGCGGCGGGGTCCTGATCCTCTTCCGGCCCCAGTCGATGCTGTTCGACGCCGAGGACGCCGCCGGGCCGCAGGGCGGCATAGGCGTCGGCGAAGGCCTTTTCAGCTATGCCGGCCGCCATCCACGCATGAATGTTGCGCATGAACAGGACCATATCGGCGGTACCCGCGGCGGCCACCGGACCTGAGGTAGGGCCGAACGCAGAGAGTTCGATCTCACCGTACAGGCGGCGATCGTTGGTGAACCGCTGCTGGAAGGCCGCCATCAGCGCCCCCTGGGACGGATCGGCACCCGGCCCGGTCTGGAACCCGGCGGCGACATATTTGCCCGCCCCTTCGGCCAGATAGGGGGCGAGAATCTCGGTCCACCAGCCGCTGCCGGGCCAGAATTCGACCACGGTCATGCGGGGCTGCAGGCCGAAGAAGCGCAGGGTCTCCATCGGATGCCGGGCGGCGTCGCGGGCCTTGTCCTGGGCGCGCCAGGGTCCGGCGACGGCCCATTCCAGCGAGCCCTGGGGCGGGCCGTCCGGCGCGGGAGGCGGCTCGGCGGTCTTTTCCTTGCGACCGCAGGCGGCGAGACCCGACAGCGTCACGGCCGCAACGCCGGACAATATGCCCCGGCGCGACAGCGACAGCCGCCAATCCTGTCTCGAATTGCTCATCCAGTTCCCCTGGAGGCCGGTCCTGCATAATTCAGACCAGCGTCCCGATGGCTGGGCTTAACCGTGTTCCAGGGCCCGGTCAAAACGGTTCCCGGCCCGGGAGGATGTCAGCCCGGCTTTCGGAAACGCAGGGTCATGCGATCGCTTTCCCCGATCGCGTCAAACTCGGCCCGTTCGGCCTCGGTCAGGGGCGTGGGCCGGTCCGTGGCGACGTTGGCGCGCGGGGCGCTGGTGCGCACCGGCGGCAGGGTCCAGACGCCATAGGGGTGGTCACGGTCATCCTTGGGATTGGCGTTCAGCTCGCTGCGGGCCTCGAGCACGAAGCCGGCGGCCTGGGCGGCGCGGATGACATAGCTTTCCGGCATATAGCCGGTCGGGGCGGTGACGTCGGGGTTCAGGCCGTCGACGCTGCGGTGCTGCTCGATGGCCAGCACGCCACCGGGCTTCAGCGCCTTGAAGAAGGCCTCCAGATAGGGGCCGGTCCGCGACGGGTTCGAGCGGTGCCAGTTGTGGAAGGCGCGGGCGACCACGACCATGTCGGCGGTCCCATCCTCAACGCCCATGGTTTCCAGCGGCCGGGCCACGGCGACATAGGTTCCGCCGGTGGATTCGGCATAGGGCTGCAGGATGGCGCTCCACCAGCCACCGCGGCCGGGTTCGATCTCCACGATCGTCGAGCCGGGCGTCAGGCCCCAGAAGGTCAGGGTCTCGAACGGGTGGCGATAGACGTCCCGGGCGACATCGGCGGCGGGACGGGCGGCCGAGCCAATGGCGGCCTGCAGCGCCGCATCTTCCTGCAGCACGGGCGGCGTCATGGCGGCACGGCGGACAGTGCGCTGGGCCGGGGTTTCGTCGAGCGTCGGCAAGGTCGGCAGGGTCTGGGCTGCGGCCAGGGCCGGCAAAGCCAGCGCGGTCGTCATGATCAGGGCGAGCAGGCGCATGGTGTGTCTCCTGGGCAAAGGTCGGCGAACCCTAAGGCCTCCCGGGCCGGGGGCAAGCCATGACCATCGGAAGGCGACAGAATGGCGCGGCGGCCTCACCCCTTGACGGCTTTGCGAAGCTTCCCACATCGGATCCGAGGCCGCCGATTTCGGGGCCTCCAGACCGGACGGGGCCGAACATCGGGCCGACCGGGCTGAACTCCCACCGCCGGTCCGGGCATCAAACCGCGGGACCGGTTCAACCTTGCTGATCCCAGGAGGATGACCCATGCGTACCTATGATTTCACCCCGCTGTACCGTTCCGCCGTCGGCTTCGACCGTCTGGCCGGTCTGCTGGAAAGCGCCGCGCGCACCGGCCAGGAAAGCGGCTGGCCGCCCTATAATATCGCGACGACCGGCGAGAACGCCTACCGGATCGAGATCGCCGTCGCCGGTTTCAAGCCGGATGAATTGACCCTCGAGGTCAAGGAGAACCTGCTCACCGTCACCGGGCGAAAGACCGCCAATGACGATGCAGGTGCCGAACGGACCTATCTGCATCGCGGACTGGCCGAGCGCGACTTCGAGCGCCGTTTCCAGCTGGCCGACTATGTGGTGGTCAAGTCCGCCGATCTGGCCGACGGCCTGCTGACGGTCGAACTGGCCCGCGAACTGCCCGAGGCGCTCAAGCCGCGCAGGATCGAAATCGGCGTCCCGGCCTCGGCCAAGCCGCTGATCGAGGGCAAGAAGCCGAAGGCGGCGTAAGGCCTCGCAGAGCCCGCCCCAGGCCCTGGGGCGGGCGCAGGCGACCAGTCGGGGGGTGGCGTTCGCGTCGCCCCCTTTTTCTGGCGCAGACTCAGGCGGCGGCTGACGCCGGCCCGGCGATGGCCCGGCGTTGTTCGTCAGAAAGGGCTGAGGCGTCGATCCGCGCTCCGGAAACGTCGGCCCCGTCCAGACGGGCACCCTCGAGGTCGGCACCTTCGAGGCGGGCGAAGCGCAGATTGGCCTCGACCAGCATGACCGTCATGGACCGGTCCTTGCCGATCGCCAGGGCACCGAGATTGGCCCCGCGCAGATCGGCCTTGTTCAACAGGGCCCCGTTCAGGCGCGCGCCCCGCAGGTCTGCCCCGCGCAGGTCACAACCGCGCAGGTCCGAGCCTTCCAGGCCCGCGCCCTGCAGGCCCACGCCCCTCAGGTCCATGCCGGCCAGGCAGGCGTGGCGGGCGCTGAGCCCCGGGAGCCTCAGACCTTTCAGCCGATCGCCCAACGGTCGCAGGTCCTCGCCGTCGAAGATCGCTGGCTCACCGAAGACGCCGCCGCTCTCGGCCCAGGCGTTGGCGTCCAGCGCCCGCTCCGCCAGCAGGTCCGCGCGGGACCGGGCGTCCGCGCTGGGACTGCGCAGCGCGCCGGTCATGTCGGCGCGGCTGGTCGTCGCCCGTTCGACAGCGACGCCGGTCAGGATCGCCCCCGTCAGGCGCGCCCCTTCCAGATTGCAGCCGTCCACCGAGGCGTCTTCCATCATGGCGCCGGTCAGGTTGGCGTCCTTCAGATTGGCCCGGGTCAGCATGGCCCCGCGCATCGAACAGTCGGAAAAGTCCGCCTTGATGGCGTTGATTCCGTCGAGGTGGCCGCCGTCGAGGGTGGCGCCGGCGAAGGTCGCGCCGTCAGCGATGCCCTGGCGGGTCTCGTGCCTGATCGCTGCCAGCCCCTTGGTGGCATGGGGCACGGCGATGATGCCCTCGCGGAAATCCGCCCGGGTGAGATCGGCGTTCATCAGGCTGGCCCCGCGCAGGCAGGCCCCCCTCAGATCGGCCCGCACCAGCTGGGCACCGGTGAAGTCCGCGCCGCGAAGGTCGGCGCAGAACAGCACGGCACCGTTCATCCGGGCGCCGACAAGCCTGGCGTTCTCGAGCGCACAGCCTGTGAAATCGGCCTCTTCCAGATTCTTGCCCGACAGGTCCAGGCCGTTGAGATCGACGAATTTCAGCATCAACCTGCGGCCGCCCGGACGGCCTTCGACCAGCCGCTCGTGGGCCAGAATGAACATATCCAGGTCGCCCTGGGACAGTCGGCGGCGGACAAAGGTCATGCGGCGGCATCCGTCGATTCGAGGCCGCGCGCGCCGCTGGTATTGGCACCGGTCAGCTCGGCCTGGCGCAGGCAGGCACCAAACAGGATGGCGCGGCTCAGGTCGGCGCCGGTGAGAACCGCCCGATTGAGACTGGCGCCGGAAAGGTCCGTACCGCGCAGGCAGGCACCGGTCAGGTCGGCCGGCAGCAGCCGATCCTCGGTGATCATCAGCGGACCCAGCTGGGCACCGCGCAGATCGGCGCCGTTCAGACGTGCTCGCGCCAGTCGGGCCCCGCGCAGGTCCGCGCCCTTCAGATTGACCGAGCGCAGGTCGGCGTCCTCGAGGTGGGCGCCCTGCAACTGGACCCCCTCCATGTCGAGACCGTAAAAGACGGCCCCGCGCGCCGACAGGGCGGTCAGATTGTAACCGTGGATCGAGCGCAGTGCCCGCAGGTCGACGCCGTCGAAGACCGACGGGCGGCCCTCGGCGCCGAGGGTTTCGCACCACTGGGCGTGCTCGGCGAGCATCTCTGCAGCCGGCATCTTGCCGATGGGGCTGCCGGATGAGCGTTCATCGGTCAGGGCCCCGGCCATATTGGCTCCGTCGGTCCGCCACATGGCAGCCTTGACCCCGATCAGGACCGCGTCGCGCAGGTCGGCACCGGTCAGGTCGGCGCCGGACAGATCCGCGCCTGACAGGTCCGCGCCGCGGAAGCTGGCCTGTTTGAGATTGGCCCGGACCATCTTGCAGTCCTTCATCACCGCATCGGTGAAGTCCGCGGCCACGGCCACGATCCCGGTCATCTTCGAACGTTCGAGATTGGCTCCGGCCAGACAGGCACCCTGGGCCTCGGTCTCATTGCGCGACTTGGCCTCGACGATCCTGAAGCCCAGTTTGGCGTCGGCGGCGGCGATCGTCCCCTCACGCAGATCGGCCTCGAACAGATCGGCACCGGACAGGTCCGCCCCGCGCAGGCAGGCACCACGCAGATCGGTGCGGCGCAGGCTGGCGTCGACCAGCAGGCAGTCCTGCATGTCCGCACCGAAGAAGGTGGCGTTGTCCAGCTTGGCACCCGACAGGTCCGTCCCGATCAGGCTGGCGGCGGCGAAATCAGCGTCGGCGAGGTTGCGACCCTTCAGCGACAGGCCCGAGAGATCGAGCCAGGCCAGAACCGCGCGGGCCCCACCGGGCCTGGCCTGCCACAGGCGGTCGTGCCGGGCGCAGATGGCGTCCAGCTCTGTTTGATCGATCCGCCTTCTGGCGGCTGGATGGACGGTGTTCGCCGACATGGTCCCGATATGGCACGCCTCCGCTTAAGGAAGGGTTTGTAGCGAGTGACAAGTGGCTAGTGGCCAGTGGCCAGTGGTCAGGAAGCCGCCTCGCTGGCGGCGGAAGGGCGGCGCAACTCGCGCCTCGCCCCGATTGTCGAGCAGCCACTAATCACTGGCCACTAGCCACTGGCCACTCGGCGTCCCTAGACCGTCAGCAGCCCCTGCTCGGCGAGGGCGTCGGCCAGTTCGCCGGGGCTGACCCAGACGCGGGTGTAGCCGGCCTCGCCGAGAC
>CAZFQC010000178.1:0-5331 GCA_964520795.1 uncultured Brevundimonas sp. | reverse complement strand
TAGGCGGCGGTGCGGGCATAGATCGGCTTGTTCAGGCCCAGATGCTCGCGGATCGCGCGCGGGGTCGCCCCGCCGATCAGGCCGAGGATATTGGCCTCCAGCACCGCCTCGGTGACGCCGCCCTTGCCGGTCCCGTGCAGGTCGACGTGAATCGACTGGGGCTTGGCCACGCCGATGGCGTAGGAGATCTGGATGGTGCAGCGGTCGGCCAGGTCGGCGGCCACGACGTTCTTGGCCAGGTAGCGGCAGGCATAGGCCGCAGAGCGGTCGACCTTGGTCGGATCCTTGCCAGAGAAGGCGCCGCCGCCGTGCGGGGCGGCACCGCCGTAGGTGTCGACGATGATCTTCCGGCCGGTCACGCCCGCATCGCCGTCCGGCCCGCCGATCTCGAAGATGCCGGTCGGGTTGATGTGCCAGACCGTGTTCTCGTCCGTGAAGCCTTCCGGCAGGACCTCGAGGATATAGGGTTTGACGATGTCCGCGACGTCGGCCGAGGACAGGCCGGCGGCGTGCTGGGTCGACAGGACGATCGAGGTGGCCCGGACCGGCACGCCGTCCTCGTACTGGATGGTGACCTGGCTCTTGGCGTCGGGCTCCAGCCGCTTTTCGCCGGCGTGCCGGACCTCGGCCAGGCGCTTCAGGATGTTGTGGCTATACTGCAGCGTCGCCGGCATCAGCTCGGGCGTCTCGTTCGAGGCATAGCCGAACATGATGCCCTGGTCGCCGGCGCCCTCGTCCTTGTTTCCCGCAGCGTCGACGCCGACCGCAATGTCGGCGGACTGGCCGTGCAGGCGGTTGATGAATTCGAACCGGTCCCAGTGGAAACCGGTCTGCTCATAGCCGATGTCGCGCACGGCGGCGCGGACGGCGGCCTCGATCTCGGCCTCGACGCCCGGGGCCCAGTTTCCGGACGTGTCCATCACGCCCTCGCCGCGGATTTCTCCGGCCAGAACCACCAGATTCGTCGTCGTCAGGGTCTCGCACGCCACCCGGGCATAGGGGTCCTTGGACAGGAACAGGTCGACGACCGTGTCGGAGATACGGTCCGCGACCTTGTCGGGGTGGCCCTCGGAGACGCTTTCCGAGGTGAAGAGGAAGGACGAACGGGACAAGGCGGAGCTCCGGGCGAGGCGGGAAGGTCGCCAGACATATAAAGATATGTTTATATGTTCAAGTCACGCGCTGTCGCGGGGCCCAGACGGCCGCCGAACTGGTCGGCGGTTCGCCGGCCAGCCAGCGCTCCAGGGCCCCGGCCATGAGCATCAGCACGCTCAACATGCCGAGGCCGAGCTGCGCGCTCGACTCCCCGAGCGCGGTCATTTCGGGAATCAGCAGCGCCGCCGCATGCACCACGATTGTCAGGATCATGCAGGCGGACACGCCCAGCGGCCACCAGCGGTCATTCCGCAGGGCCAGCCACAGGAAGGCGGCGAAGCTCGCCATGTCGAGCAGGGCGACTGCCCAGCGCAGATCGCCGATGCGCAGGTCGTTTAGCGGCAGGGCCATCATCCAGCCGACCAGCCAGAACACCACGCCCATCCGTTCCGGATGACCGCCCTTCAGCCAGGCGACCACAAGGGCGATCAGGCTGGCGACCAGATATATGTAGACAAAGGCGCTCATGGTCGCGCTCCCCGGCGCTGTCGATAGCTCAGGATCCGCCTCGTGCCGGGAGAACCATGTGCCCGATCGCCTGGGCTTGGGCGGCATAGGCCAGGACCATGTCCGCGACGGCCTTCATCATCAGGGCGCACAGGATGACCAGACCCCCGATGATCAGGAGGCGGACGCCCCAATTGCCTGGCGGGGGACGGTAGCCGAGGCGCCGGTCTGGGCCCCGACCTGGGCCATCACCCAGCCCGCGCTCAGCACCTGCTGCAGCAACTCGCGTGGACTGGCCCGTTCCGCGTCGTCCGCCAGCCCCCGCATGAGATGAGCCCTTAGCGGATCGTCCGCGCCCAGTGGGCTGAACCCGTCCAGGGCGGCTTCCAGATCTTCCCACGTCCAGTGGGGGAGTGGTCTGGCCTGAAGACCCATTGTCTGACTCCGTTACTTCGGGTCCAGCAAAGGCCATGACATTCGCTGCGGCTATGGGGTCTTTCGTAGGGTCTGGTACGTTTCGTTCCAGAAGCGCCAGCGCCGCCTTGCGCCGGTTGACGCCGAGCCGGCGGCAGGCCTCGTGCACGTGCTTCTTGACCGTGGCCTCGGACAGGCCGAGCCGCGCGGCGATTTCCTTGTCGGTCAGGAAGGCGGTCAGCCTCAGACACTCTTCCTGACGCGCGCTGAGCCGCTGTGTCATCGACCGCTCCGAGAGAGCGACCTGACTAGGAGGTTCGGGGCCGGTCGTCCAGATCAACCGGTGGTCGATGATGGGTCGGGATGGAATGGTGCCGCTTAGGTGACTCGAACACCTGACCCCCGCATTACGAATGCGATGCTCTACCAGCTGAGCTAAAGCGGCCTTGGCGCGGCGGATGACGCTCGCCCGCGCGAGAGGCGCTCTTTATACGCGGCGCGCGGGATTGCCAAGCGCCGCGAACAGGGCGGCTTCATCGGGCGAGCGGGCGAGGCGGATTTCGAGGCCGGAACCCTCGCCGAGGGGTGCCGCCGCGGCCGCGGACAGGGCCACGGCTGCCTGTCCGGCGAACGGCCCGAGGGCGGCCAGGGCGCGGCCGGCCCGGGCGGAATGGATCAGGACGGCGTCGAAGTCCGCCGGCGTCGCGGCACCGGTCTCGACGGCTTCATAGACTGGCAGGGCGTGGGCCTCGGCGTGACCCTGCAGCAGGGCGGGCAGGTCGCCGGCCGGCTCCACCGCGCCGGGGACCAGCACCGGGCCGACGGCAGGGTCCTGCGCCATGAGCAGCGCGGCCAGCCGGTTCAGATCGCCGTCGGCGGACGCCACCGCCGCGAAGCCCGCCGCCCGGGCGGCCTGCGCCGTGGCGTCGCCGACGGTGAAGACGGGGCGGCTGCGATCCGGCGTCAGGGCGGCGAAGGCTGCGACGCCGTTGGTGCTGGTGAAGGCCAGGGCCGCGATACCGGTCAGGTCGGGCGCAGGCTGCGGGATCGGGCGGATGGCCAGAAGGGGCGCGATGACGGGCTCAAAGCCCAGGGCGGTCAGGCGGTCGGCGGTGCGCGCGGCGCCGGGCGTGGCGCGCGTGACCCAGACGCGGCGGATCGCCGTCAGGGCTCGACCTGCTGATCGCCGGCGGCGGCGTGGACCTCGGTGCCCAGCCGCAGACCGAGCGCGCGGGCCTGCTCCAGGACGTCACCGGCGGTCAGGTTCGCGAGCGTGCCGGCGCGCCGCCACCTGGCAGCGCCGTCAGGGGCGAGTATTTCCGTGGTGAGGCGCATCTGGCCGTCCGCAACCATCGCATGAGCCCCGACGGCGGTGCGGCAGGATCCCTCGAGGGCCGTCATGGCGCCACGCTCGGCCGCCACGGCGAGCGCGGTCATCGGGTCATTGAGGGCCTCGACCCAGGCCGCGTCGAGGTCGTCCGTCCGGGTTTGCAGGGCGAGGGCACCCTGGCCGGGAGCGGGCAGGAAGTCATCGAGCGACAACCGATCGCGAATGACCGCTTCGAACCCCAGCCGGTTCAGGCCGCTCACCGCCAAGAGGATGGCGTCAAACTCCCCCCCGGCCAGTTTGCGCAGCCGGGTGTCGACATTGCCACGCAGCATTTCGATCTTCAGGTCGGGCCGAAGCGCCAGCGCCTGGGCCTGCCGCCGCAGCGAGGCTGTGCCGAGCCGCGCACCATGGGGCAGGTCCGCGAAGGTCGCGAAGGCCTCGCTGACGAAGGCGTCGCGGGCGTCCTCGCGCGGCGGGACCGCTGCAATACACAGGCCGTCCGGCTGGTCGGCCGGGACGTCCTTCATGGAATGCACGGCCACGTCGACGCGGCCCTCCAGCAGGGCCTCCTCGATCTCCTTGGTGAACAGCGCCTTGCCGCCGATCTCCATCAGGCGGCGGTCCTGCACCCGGTCGCCGGTGGTGACGATCTCGACCAGGGGCACGGCTTCGAGCAGATCGGCGTCGGCGACGCCGAGGGCCCGGCCGATGGCGCGCTGCATCATGCCCGACTGGGTCAGGGCCAGTTTGGAGCGGCGCGTGCCGATGCGGACGAGAGGGGCCATGAGTCGTTGCGCCGGGAGGACTGGGTCGCTACCTCGACCCGATGGAGAGGTCCGCCGACTATAGCAGCGAGGGAAGCCGGGCAACCGGCCCGCTCACCGTGCTGGGCCTCGAGACCAGTTGCGACGAGACCGCCGCTTCGGTGGTGTGTCTGTCGCCCGAGGGTGAAGTGACGGTCCTGTCCTCGGTGGTGCATAGCCAGATCGACGATCATGCGGCCTATGGTGGCGTCGTGCCCGAGATCGCGGCCCGCAGCCACGTCGAGATGATCGACGGCGTCGTGCGCCGGGCCATGGAGGAGGCCGGGCTGGATTATGCGGGACTGGACGGCGTCGCCGCCACCGCAGGGCCCGGTCTGGTCGGCGGGGTCATGGTCGGCCTGAGTTTCGGCAAGGCGGTGGCCCTGGCCCGCGACCTGCCGCTGATCGCGGTCAATCATCTGGAGGGGCATGCCGTCTCGGCGCGGCTGGGCCAGCCGGTCGACTATCCCTTTCTGCTGCTGCTGGTGTCGGGCGGGCATTGCCAGCTGCTCGAAGTGCGCGGCGTCGGCGACATGACGCGGCTGGGCACGACCATCGATGACGCGGCCGGCGAGGCCTTTGACAAGATCGCCAAGGCGCTGGGGCTTGGTTATCCGGGCGGACCGGCGCTGGAAAAGCTGGCCGAGAGCGGAGACGGATCCCGCTTCGACCTGCCGCGCGCCCTGCTGGGCCGCAGGGACTGCGACTTTTCGTTTTCGGGGCTCAAGACTGCGGCGGCCCGTCTGGCCCAGACCTGCGAGACCGACCAGCAGCGCGCCGACCTGGCCGATGCGGTCCAGACGGCGATCGCCCGGCAGCTCAGCGAGCGTTCGGACCGGGCGCTCAAGGCGTATGCGGAAGACCATCCCCACCGCCTCTTCGTCGTCGCGGGCGGCGTGGCGGCGAACCGGACCGTCCGCGCGACCTTGCAGGCGACGGCGGAGAAAAACGGATTCGCCTTTCTGGCCCCGCCCATGGCCTATTGCACCGACAATGCGGCGATGATCGCACTGGCGGGGGCGGAACGGCTGCGGAAGGGTCTGGTGTCGGACATCGACACCGCCGCCCGGCCACGCTGGCCGCTTGATGAATACAGCGCGCTCAAGGACCCGACGCATGCGCCGGGCCGCAAGGGCGCCAAGGCTTAGGGACGACGCATGCAGTTCAAGACCGCGGGAGTGA
>CAZFQC010000177.1:0-5372 GCA_964520795.1 uncultured Brevundimonas sp. | reverse complement strand
GCGACCTGCCCCGGCACCTCGCGCTGACCGGCGAACATCCGACCGAGGCGGCGGCGCAGGAAGCCGGCCACATCGTCGATGATGGTGAAGATCGGCGGGATGAACAGCAGGGACAGGAAGGTCGATGAGATCAGCCCCCCGACCACCGCAATGGCCATCGGCTGACGGAACTCGACATCCGCGCCCCAGCCCACAGCCACCGGCAGCATGCCGGCGCCCATGGCGAAGGTGGTCATCAGGATCGGCCGCGCCCGCTTGTGGGCCGCGTCGACGATCGCTTCCAGCCGCGGCATCCCGTCCTTTTCGGCCATGACGATATAGTCGACCAGCAGGATGGAGTTCTTGGCCGCGATCCCCATCAACATCAGCACCCCGATCAGCGATGAGATCGAGAAGCTGGAGCCTCCGATCATCAGCGCCACGAAGGCTCCGCCGATGGCCAGCGGCAGGGAGGCCATGATCGTGACCGGATAGGCGAAGCTCTTGAACAGCAGAACCAGCACCGCATACATCAACAGAATGCCCGTGCCGAAAGCGATGGCGAAGCCGGTGATCATCTCCTGGATGAACTCCTCGTCGCCGGCGGGCACCTGACGGACTCCGGCCGGCAGGTTCATCACCGTGGGCAGCTTGCTGACCGCTGCGGCCGCCTCGCCGCTTCGGATGCCGTCCAGTTCCGCCGAAATGGTCGCGACGCGGGACCTGTCCTGGCGCAGCACCTGCGAGGGTCCGGCACCGAACTGGACGTCGGCCACGGCACTGAGCGGCACCGAGGTTCCCGAGGAGGTCGGAACCCGCAGGGTCTCCAGCACCGAAAGGTCCTCCCGGGCGTCCCGCGTCAGGCGCAGACGGATCGGCACCTGGCGGTCGCCCAGATTGTATTTGGGCAGGTTCTGGTCGACGTCGCCGATCGTCGCGACGCGGACGGCCTGGGAGATGGCGCTGGTTGAAACGCCCATCAGGGCGGCCTGGTCCGGACGCGGCGTGACGAGGATCTCCGGACGCGCGATCGCAGCGGTGTTGACCACATTCGCCAGGCCGGGGACGGTCCGCATCTCGGCCTCGACCGCGCGCGCGGCCGCGGTCAGGGCGGCTCCGTTGTCGCTGAGAATGGCGAACCGGTAGCTGGTGCCGTCCGAGGGGCCGCCGCCCTGCTGGGCGACGCCGGCGCCGATGCGGGCGCCCGGGATGGGCTTCCAGCTGTCGACCATCACCCGGGCGAACTGCTGCTGGGTAAGGTCGCGCTCGCCCTTGTCGGTCAGGTCCGCATAGACATTGGCCTGGTTGACGTCCTGCCCGCCGATCGAGGCATAGACCGAGGTCACCTCGGGGCGCGCCTGCAGGTCGCGCGTGATTCGCTGCACGACGGCGTCGGTCTGCGCCAGGGTTGCGCCCGGAGGCAGTTCGACCGAGAAGCCGGCCCGGCCGACGTCGCCGCTGGCGAGGAATTCGAACGGCACCCGGGTGGCCAGCACGCCGCAACCGATGAACAGGGCGGTGCCGATGGCGACCACCTTCCAGCGGTTCTTCAGGCTCCAGCCCAGCCCCTTCAGATAGCCGGCCATCCAGAACGGATCGGCGTCCTCGTGCTTCTGGTGCTTCAGCAGGAAGGCGGCCATCAGCGGCGTCAGGGTGCGCGCCACGACGAGCGAGAAGGCCACGGAGACGCAGGCGGCCAGTGCGAAGGCCTTGAAGAACTGTCCGATGATGCCCGGCATGGCGCCGACGGGGGCGAAGACGGCAATAATGGTCGCGGTTGTGGCGACGACGGCCAGGCCGATCTCGTCAGCGGCCTCCATGGACGCATTGTAGGGCGATTTGCCGTCCCGCATGTGGCGGACGATGTTCTCGATCTCCACGATGGCGTCATCCACCAGGATGCCGATGGTGAGGGACAGGGCCAGCAGGCTGATGCCGTTCAGCGACTGGCCCAGCGGCTCCAGCACGAGGAAGGTCGGGATCAGCGACATCGGAATTGCGGTGGCGGTGATGAAGGTCGCGCGCCAGTCACGCAGGAAGATGAACACCACGACCACGGCGAGGACCGCGCCCAGCAGCAGGGCCTCGAGAGACGCGATATAGCTTTCCTCGATCTGTTCGACGCTGGCGGTGACCTGACGGATGGTCAGTTCGGGATGCGCCTCGTCGATCTCCGCGACGGCCTCGCGGACCCGTTCGGCGATCCGGACCTCGGAGGCCGAGCGCGAGCGCAGGAAATTGAAGGTGATCGCTTCCTGACCGTTATAGCGCGCCAGCCGGCGGGGTTCGGACCAGTGGTCCTCGACCCGGCCCAGATCGCCCAGGCGCACCGAGCGACCGCCCGACAGCGGCACCAGGGTCTCGCGCAAGGCCTCGATCGAGGTCGCGGCGCCCAGGGTGCGGATCGATCGCTCGGAGCCCGAGATCGTCACCCGCCCGCCGGGCTGGTCCGAGTTGACGCTGGTCAGCGCCTGGCTGACGGCGGCGGCCGTCAGGCCGTAGGAAGCCAGCCGGTCGGGGTCCAGCTCGACCGCGATCTCGCGGTCCACACCGCCGCCGCGATTGACTTCGCCGACGCCCTTGATGGCCAGCAGGGTCCGGCTGACGTCATTGTCGACGAACCAGCTGATCTCTTCAGGCGTCATCGTCTCGGAACTGATGACCCAGGTGATCAGGGCGTCGCCGGTGATGTCGATACGCTGGACGCCGGGTTCCTGCATGTCCTGGGGCAGGTCGGCGCGCAGGCCGCTCATGGCGTTGCGGACGTCGTTGGTGGCGCGTTCGGTGTCGGTGCCCAGTTCGAACTCGATCGTCGTTGAGGAGACGCCGTCGGTGATCTGGGAGTTGATGTGGCGCACGCCCGACAGGCCCGCCAGGGAATCCTCGATCAGTCGCGTGACCTGGACTTCCATCTCGCTGGGTGCCGCGCCCGGCCGCACGGCCGTTACCGCCACCAGCGGGAAATCGATGTCCGGATTATTGTTGATCCGCATGCTCAGGAAGCTGAGCACCCCGCCGATGGTCAGCAGGGTGAACATCAGGATGATCGGGATCGGATTGCGGATCGACCAGGAGGAGATGTTCTTCATGGCCGGGCCCTAGCGCGCTGCCGGGGCGACAACGCGAGCGGCCGCGGCGGCGCGGGGGGCGGCGGCAGCGGTCACCCGGTCGCCCTCGCCGAGGAAGCCGGCCCCGGCGACCACGACGCGCGACCCCGCCGTCAGCCCGGCGACCGCCGTCTGGTCTGCCGTCCGCGACAGCACCGTCACCGGCTGGAAATGCACGCGGCTGTCCCCGCCCATGACGAAGACCCCGGCGCGGTTCTCGCGATACAGGACCGCCGCCGTCGGCACCGTCACAGCCGGCTGGTCGCCGACCTGGATGCGGGCCCGGGCGAACATGCCCGGACGGAAGCCCCCGCCGGTCAGCGAGATGCGGGCGATGCCCAGACGATTCTCGGCATTGACCTCCGAGGTCACGATGCGAACCCGTCCGGTGACCTCGCCCACCTCATCGGATGAAATCAACGCGGTCTGGCCGGCGCGGACCAGGGCCAGGTCGGTCTCGGGCACCTGGGCGTCCAGCTCCAGCCGACCGTCACGGACGATGCGGAACAGTTCGGCACCGGCACCGACGATCTGGCCCCGCGTGACGCTGCGGCTGATGATCCGACCCGAGACGGGCGCCTTGATCGTCGCCTGCGCCAGACGTGTGCGGGTCTCGGACAGCGCGGCCTGGGCGGCGGCGACATTGGCGGCCGAGGCGCGCTGATTGGCCAGGGCCGCGTCCAGCGAGGCCTGGCTGAGGAAGCCGCGTCCCTTGAGCTCCTGGGCCCGTTCCAGCGCGGCCTGGTCCCGCGCGGCATTGGCCTCCGCGGTCTGCACCGCCGCCTGTTGCTGGCGCAGCTGGGCGCTCAGCAGGGCGTCATTCAGCTGGACCAGCGGCTGGCCCTGACGCACCCATGCGCCTTCGTCGACGAAGACGCCCGTGGCCGTCAGCCCGCCGGTCTCGGCGCCGACCGGCACCTCTTCCCAGGCCGAGATCGTGCCCGAGGCAGTGACGGTCCTGGGCAGGTTCTGCAACGCCGCCACGGTAATCGACACCGTCTGGCTGGTCGTGCCGCCCTCGGCCCCGGCTTCCGCCTTCTTGGCCTCCTCGCCGCCGCCGCAGGCCGCGAGCGTCAGGCCCAGGGCCATCATGGCCGCGCCGGCCAGACTGTTTCGCAGAATATTCGCCACTTTGGATCCCCATGGACGCCGCGGAGGGGAGCCGCGCGTCGGTCGTTCGGGTCGCCCGCTCTGGGCGCCCCGGTCATCAGCCGTTGAATAGCGGTTTCGTTCCCGCTTCTCAAACGCCAAAGCGCTGCCTTACGTCAAAGTAATCCGGGCCGGATCAGGTGCCGGAGCGTCCGGCCGGGGCGGCGCGCGTTGGCGATCCGTCCCCGCCGTGCTACCGGCGCGGCCATGACGACCCCTCCTATCGAACGCATCCGCAATTTCAGTGTGGTGGCCCACATTGACCACGGCAAATCCACGCTTTCCGACCGGCTGATCCAATTTACCGGCGGGCTGACCGCGCGCGAGATGTCGGCCCAGGTTCTCGATTCCATGGATATCGAGAAGGAGCGGGGCATCACCATCAAGGCGCAGACCGTGCGCCTGAACTACAAGGCCAGGGACGGGCTCGACTATGTCCTGAACCTGATGGACACGCCCGGCCACGTCGACTTCGCCTATGAGGTCTCCCGCTCGCTCGCCGCCTGCGAGGGCAGCCTGCTGGTCGTGGACGCCTCCCAGGGCGTCGAGGCGCAGACGCTGGCCAACGTCTACCAGGCCATCGACAACAACCACGAGATCGTGCCGGTCCTGAACAAGATCGACCTGCCGGCGGCCGAGCCCGAGCGGGTGCGGCAGCAGATCGAGGACGTCATCGGCCTGGACGCTTCCGACGCCGTCCTGTGCAGCGCCAAGTCCGGCATCGGCATCGAGGATGTGCTGGAAGCCATCGTCACCCGCCTGCCGGCCCCCAAGGGCGACCCCAACGCCCCGCTCAAGGCCCTGCTGGTCGACGCCTGGTACGACCCCTACCTCGGCGTCGTCGTGCTGGTCCGCGTCTTCGACGGCACGCTGAAGACCGGCCAGCGCGTCAAGATGATGCAGAACGGTTCGACCCATCTGATCGACCGCGTCGGCGTCTTCCTGCCCAAGAACACCCCGGTCGACGAGCTGGGCCCCGGCGAGGTCGGCTTCATCACCGCCCAGATCAAGGAAGTCGCCCACGCCGCCGTCGGCGACACCATCACCGACGAGAAGAAGCCGACCGCCGAACCGCTCAAGGGGTTCAAACAGGTCCAGTCGGTGGTCTTCTGCGGCCTCTTCCCGGTCGACGCCGCC
>CAZFQC010000176.1:0-5398 GCA_964520795.1 uncultured Brevundimonas sp. | reverse complement strand
GTCGCCGGCCACGGCCGAGGCCGAGCCGCCCGAGCTGCCGCCGGGGGTGAGGTCTGCGTTGGAGGTCGTCGACTTCCAAGGATTGACGACCGGGCCGAAGGCGCTGGTCTCGTTGGACGAGCCCATGGCGAACTCGTCCATGTTCAGCTTGCCCAGCATGACCGCGCCGTCGCGCCAGAGGTTGGAAGTGACGGTCGATTCATAGGGGGGGACAAAGCCGCGCAGCATGTTGGAGCCGGCCGTGGTCTGGACGCCGTCGGTGCAGAACAGGTCCTTGATGCCCAGGGGCGCGCCTTCGAGGGCGCCGCCCTCCCCCTTGGCCAGCCGGGCGTCGGAGGCGCGGGCCATGGCGAGCGCCTTGTCCGTGGTCTGGACGACATAGGCGTTGAGGCGCGGATTGGCGGCGTCGATACTGGCGACGAAGGCGCGGGTGATTTCCTCGGACGAGAAGTCGCGGGCCTTGAGGCCATCGAGGGCGGCCTTGAGGGTGAGTTTGGTCAGGTCGGACATTCTATTCGACCACCTTGGGCACGACGAAGAAGCCGTCGGCGGAGCGCGGGGCGTTGCCGAGCACGTCGGCGACCTTGTTTCCGTCGGTGACGACGTCGTCGCGCAGGCGCATGGGCTGGGCGACATTGGAGGTCATGGGCTCGACGCCGGCGACGTCGACCTCGTTCAGCTGTTCGATCCAGGCGAGGATGCCGTTCAGCTCCGCGGCGAGCGGCTCCAGCCGGTCTTCCGGGGTCTTGATGCGGGCGAGATGCGCCACACGGCGCACGGTCGCGGCGTCGATGGCCATGCGGCCCTCCAAATGCGAAACCAGAACGGGCGGGATTAGCCGCGCAGCGCCGGTTTCACAAGGATTCTGACGCCCTCCGCGTCACTGCGCCGGCGTGACCGTCACCGTGGCCGGGACGGAGCCGTCCGCGGCGACGGCCCAGCCGACGATGACACGCCGGGTGCGGCTGCCGATATTGCCGGTCGCCTCGTCCATCGTGCTCTCGTTCAGTTCCAGATCGACCCGGCCCTCGCTCTCCGACAGCACGCGATAATCGAGGAAGTCGCCGATGCGGAAAACCCGCCAGCCATCGGCCGGGGAATCGAAGAAGGCGACGTGGGTGTAGAGGCCGTTCATGGCCGGATCGCCGCCCGCCGTGCCGAACAGTTTGACGGTGCGGTCGCCCTGCCGGGTCAGGGGGGTCAGTTCGACAACGGCCGCGGCCCACTGGTTGCCCTCTTCAGCGTCAGGCTGGACCGTGGCGGCGGGACCGGCGGCAGTGAGGGGCGCGGCGGCGGGCGTGGCCGGATCGGCCCGCTCGGACGCCGGCACGGCCGCCTTGCGGATCTCGACATCGCCGTCGCAGGCGGCGAGCGAAGCCACGGCAGCCAGGAACAGAATCGGATGTTTCATCAGACAGCCCCCACTTTGGATCAGGTGACCATGCCCTTTGACAGGGCGGCTCGCCAGTCCTACCGCCAAGCCGTGACAGTTCTATCGCTCGAAGACCTCGCCGCCTCCACCCCGCCGGGCACGCCGTGGCTGGGGCTGGATCTGGGCGAAAAGACCATCGGCGTGGCGGTCAGCGACACGACGCGGATGATCGCCAGTCCGCTGTCGCTGGTCCGCAAGACGAAATTCACCGACGACGCCCACGCCGTGCTCAAGCTGATGGATGGGCGCAAGGCGTCCGGGCTGGTCATCGGCCTGCCGCTGAACATGGACGGCAGCGAGGGGCCGCGCGCGCAGTCGTGCCGGGCCTTCGCCCGCAATCTGCAGCGCGTCCGGGCGGTGCCCTGCGCCTTCCAGGACGAGCGGCTGTCGACCAGCGCGGTGGAGCGGTTCCTGATCGAGGAGCTGGACCTGAACCGCAAGCGGCGGGCCAATGTGATCGACCGCACCGCCGCCGCCTGGATCCTGCAGGGCGCGCTGGACCGGCTGAGGACGTGAGCGCCCTGCTCACCGGCATCGTGCCGGTCTTCGCCATGATCGCGCTGGGCTGGGGGCTGAAATGGCGGTCGTTCCTCGATGACGACGGCTGGCGGGCGGTCGAGCGGCTGACCTATTTCGCCTTCTATCCGGCCTTCCTGATCCCGGCGGTATGGCGCGCGGACTTCGCGGGCGGCGCGGCCGGGCCGGTGGCCATGGCGACGGTGGCGGTGGCCCTGACGGTGGCCCTGTTGACGGCGCTGGCCAAGCCGATGCTGCGGATCAGCGACCCGGCCTTCACCAGCGTCTTCCAGGGCGTGATCCGCTGGAACGGGTTCGTCTTCCTGCCCGTGGCCGGGGCGATCTTCGGTGAGCGGGGTGTGGGCATCGCGGCGGTGGCCTTCGGTGTGCTCGCGCCCGCGCTGAACGTGGTCTGCGTGCTGGTGCTGGCGCGGTGGGGCGCAGGTCAGGGCGGTGGCTGGCGGCTGGCCCTGTCTTCGCTGCTGCGCAATCCCATCATCTGGGCCTGCGGGATCGGGGCGGCGCTCAATCTGGCGGGGGTGCCGAAGCCCGATCTGGTGATCGGGGTGTTCGACCTGATGGGTCCGGGGGCGATCGCCCTCGGGCTGATCACTGCCGGGGCGGGGCTGAGCTTCCGCTATGCCGCGTCGCGGCCCTTGCTGCTGCTGGCCGTGACCGTGATCAAACTGATCGTCCTGCCGGTGGGGATGTACTGGCTGACGGGGGTTCTGGGCGGAGACCGGATGGCGCAAGGGCTGGCGCTGCTGGCGGGCGCGTCGCCGGGCGCGGCGGCCTCCTATGTCATGGCGCGGCAGATGGGGGGCGACGCGCCGCTGATGGCGGGGGTGGTGGCCCTGACCACGGTGGTCAGCGCCTTCACCATTCCGGTCCTGCTGGCGCTGTTCGGCTATATCTGAACACAGGATCTGCACATGGGCGGCTTCCGTTCCATCGCCCACGGCCCTATAGGCGGGCCTCGATGAGCCAGCCCGCCGCACTCACCGATCTGATTCTCGAGCGGCTGACGCCGTTTCCGCGCAGCCATTTCCTGTCCGCAGGCGATCTGAACGCCGCGACCACGCCGCCGCTGCTGGATCTGGCCGACGCCTTCGTCGACTTCAATCGCCAGTCCTCGAAGTCGCTCGACCTGATGCGCGGGCGCACGGTGATGAACCTGTTCTTCGAGAACTCGACCCGCACCAGCGCCTCTTTCGAGATCGCGGCCAAGCGGCTGGGGGCGGATGTGACCGCTCTGTCGCCGCGCACCTCCTCGACGGCCAAGGGGGAGACCCTGATCGATACGGCGGCGACGCTGAACGCCATGAAGCCGGACGTGCTGGTCGTGCGCCACAGCGCCTCGGGCGCGGCGGCCCTGCTGTCGCAGAAGGTGGGTTGCGCCGTGGTCAATGCCGGCGACGGACGGCACGAGCATCCCACCCAGGCCCTGCTGGACCTGCTGAGCCTGCGCCGGGCGTTCGGGGACGTCGGCGGACTGACGGTCGCCATCTGCGGCGACATCGCCCACAGCCGGGTGGCGCGGTCGAATGTGTCGATGCTGTCGATGATGGGGGCGCGGGTGCGGCTGATCGGGCCGCCGACCCTGGTGCCGGGGGACGCCGACCGCTGGGGCTGCGAGGTCTTCCACGACATGCGTGAGGGCCTGAGGGGCTGCGACGTCGTGATGATGCTGCGGCTGCAGCTGGAGCGGATGGAAGGGGCGCTGGTCCCCTCAACCCGCGAGTATTTCCGCTTCTGGGGTCTGGATCGCGAGAAACTGTCCTGGGCCAATCCGGGGGCGAAGGTGATGCATCCGGGACCGATGAACCGGGGGGTCGAGATCGACTCCGACGTGGCCGACGATCTGACGGTGTCGCTGATCCAGGATCAGGTCGAGATGGGCGTCGCCGCGCGGATGGCGGTGCTGGCGGCCCTGTCGGCGCGTCTGGACGGGGATTTCTGATGGGCACCATCGCCATCCTCAACGCCCGGCTTCTCGACCCCGCGAGCGACTACGACGGCCCCGGTTCTATCCTCATAGAGGACGGGCGGATCGTCGAGGTCATCCACGGAACCCACGCAGTCGCTCCCGCAGGCGTGACGGTAATCGACGCCGGCGGGCTGTGCCTGTCGCCGGGCCTGATCGACATCCGGGTCAAGACCGGCGAGCCGGGGGCCGAGCCGAAGGAGACGCTGAAGTCGGCCAGTCTGTCGGCGGCGGCGGGAGGCGTGACCACCATCGTCATCCAGCCGGATACCGACCCGGCCATCGACGATCCGGCGATGATCGACTTCATCCTGCGGCGCGGCGCGGCGCTGGGCCTGGTCAATGTGCGGGCGGCCGGCGCGGCGACCCGGGCGCGCGACGGCGTGCACATGGCCGAGATCGGCCTGATGGACGAGGCCGGGGCCCTCTATTTCACCGATGTGGACCGGGTCATCGCCAACACCCGCACCCTGCAGCGGGTGATGAGCTACGCCGCGGCCTTTAATGCCCTGGTCTCGTGCCGTCCGGCCGATCCGTGGCTGAGCGAGGGCGCAGTGGCGACGTCAGGCGAACTGGCGACGCGGCTGGGCCTTTCCTCCGCCCCGGCCATCGCCGAACGCATCCAGCTGGAACGCGACCTGGCGCTGGTCGAACAGACGGGTGCCCGCTTCCTCGTGGACCAGATCTCGACCGAGGGCGCGCTGGAGACGCTGGCGCGGGCCCGGGCCAGGGGGCTGGAGGTCGTCGCCTCGGTGTCGATCAACCACCTGTGCTTCAACGAGATAGACATCGGCGATTACCGCACCTTCTACCGGCTTGACCCGCCGCTGCGGCCCGAGAGCGACCGGCAGGCGCTGATCGAGGCGGTGCGGGACGGACTGATCGACGCCATCACTTCGGCCCATGCCCCGGCCCCGGCGGAAGACAAGCGCCGGCCCTTCGCCGAGGCGACGCCGGGTGCGGTCGGGCTGGAGACCCTGCTGCCCGCTGCCCTGACGCTGCATCATGAGGACGGGCTGGAACTGCTCGACATCCTGCGGCCCCTGACCCAGGGCCCGGCGACCCTGCTGGGGCTGGACGCGGGCGTTCTGGCGACCGGGGCGCCGGCGGACCTGATCCTGTTCGATCCCGGCGCACCGGTGGTGGTTGACGCGGACGCGCTGAAGTCCAAGTCCAAGAACTCGCCGTTCGACGGGCGGCGATTGCAGGGCAAGGTCTTGCTCACCGTCGTCGGCGGACGCATCGTCCACGACACACGTTAAGAGGGACGAATCACTTGCAGGATCTGGTCGGCCCGGCCCTGGGGACGCTCGCGCTCGCAGCGGTGGGCGGATACCTGCTGGGCTCCATTCCGTTCGGCGTGATCCTGACCCGTCTGGCGACGGGCGAGGATGTGCGCAGCATCGGCTCGGGCAATATCGGCGCGACCAATGTCCTGCGGACCGGGCGCAAGGATCTGGCCTTCG
>CAZFQC010000175.1:0-5415 GCA_964520795.1 uncultured Brevundimonas sp. | reverse complement strand
AGCGCCAGGGGCCGGATCACTGGCAGGGGATGGAGACGCTGCTGGCGAGCCAGATCCTGCCGGTGGATCTCGTGGAGTGAGTGGCTAGTGGCTAGTGGTTGGCCGGCACCCGCGTGATAGCGCGGATTGCGCCGCCCTTCCGCAATCAGGGAAGCTGCAATCACTAACCACTAGCCACTAGCCACTAGCCACTGGCCACTGGCGAAGCCGTCTCACTGCGCCAGCATGCCGCCGTCGATCTTGAACTCGGTTCCGGTGATGAATTTGGACTCGTCCGAGGCGAGGTAGAGGACGCAGTACGCCACGTCGTCGGGCTCGCCGATCCGCTTCAGGGGGATGCCGCGGCTGAGGCGTTCGTGGGCCTTGGCCTCGTCGCCGCCGGCCATGGCGATGAAGGGGTCGAGGATCGGGGTCTTGATGAAGACCGGATGCACCGAGTTGCAGCGGACGTTCCAGTCCATCTTGGCCGCCTCGAGGGCGACGGTCTTGGTGTACATCCACACGCCCGCCTTGGTGGCGTTATAGGCGCCCATGCCCGGGGCGGCGGCGAGGCCGGCGATCGAGGAGATGTTGATGATCGACGACGGCGCTGAACCGCGCAGGTGGGGCATGGCGTGTTTGCAGCCCAGCATGATCGACAGCAGGTTGATCTCGAACTGACGCTGCCAGGAGGCGACCGTATCCTGTTCGACGAAGGCCAGGACGTCGCCGACGCCGGCGTTGTTGACCAGGATGGACAGGCCGCCCATCGCCTCGACCGCACCGTCGATCACCGAGACCCATTGGTCCTCCTTCGCGACATCGTGCCGGAAGGCGAAGGCCGAGCCGGGGATTTCGGCGTTGATAGCGTCGGCCAGGGCCTGAACGCCCGCCAGATTGACGTCCGTGAC
This sequence comes from uncultured Brevundimonas sp., assembly GCA_964520795.1. Lineage (GTDB taxonomy): Bacteria > Pseudomonadota > Alphaproteobacteria > Caulobacterales > Caulobacteraceae > Brevundimonas. The sequence continues at coordinate 4,525 of CAZFQC010000175.1, read as the reverse complement.
GGCGACCTTCGCCCCCTCGCGCGCCAGCATCCAGGCCATGGCCTCGCCCAGCCCGCCGGCCGCGCCGGTGATCAGGGCCTGTTTGCCCGCGACCCGTCCTGCCTTGCCCGCCATCATTTCGCTCCCGCTTCGGCCGCCGCCTGGTCGATGAACCGGGCCATGTCGACATCCTTGTCCGTCACGCCGCCGGCGTCGTGGGTGGTCAGAAGAACCTCGACCCGATTGTAGACGTTCGACCACTCCGGATGGTGGTCGACCTTGTCGGCCAGAAGGGCGACGCGGGTCATGAAACCGAAGGCGGCGTTGAAATCGGCGAAGGCCAGGCTGCGGGCGATGGCGGGGCGGTCGCCCTCATGCGCGCGCCAGAGCGGCAGGCCCTTCAGGGCTTCCGCAACGTCAATCCGGTCGGCCATCGTGCCCTCCTGTTCCCTTCGCCGTATCGCGCCGGACCCGGCTCCACAAGCGTCGATGGCGGAGCGCCGACATCCGCGACCACGCAGCCCGGTGACGGCGGCCCGGCGACGCGCTAGACCGCGCCCATGACCGACACGGCCGCACCCTCTGGCAAGACCTCCTCCTTCGGCTTTCGCGACGTCGACGCGAAGGAGAAGGTGCAGCTTGTCCGTGGTGTGTTCGACAGCGTCGCCTCCAGCTACGACCTGATGAACGACCTGATGAGCGGGGGCGTGCACCGGCTCTGGAAGGATGCGGCGGCGGCGAAGCTGAACCCGCGGCCGGGCGAGACCATCCTCGACGTCGCCGGCGGTACCGGCGACATGGCGCGGCGCTATGCCAGGATGGCGCGGGCGGCGCAGGAGCGGCGCGGGGGCGAGGATGCCTCGATTATCGTGCTGGACTACAATGCCGAGATGATCATGGCCGGCGTCCAGAAGGGCGGCGAGCCGGAGATGTCGTGGTCGGTCGGGGACGCCATGGCCCTGCCGCTGCCGGACGCCTCGGTCGACGCCTATTCGATCAGTTTCGGCATCCGCAATGTCGCCGACATTCCGCAGGCGCTGCGCGAGGCGCGGCGGGTGCTGAAGCCCGGCGGGCGGTTCCTGTGCCTGGAGTTTTCGCGGCCCACGGCCTCGGCGGTGCGCAAGGCCTATGACGCCTGGTCCTTCCACGCCATTCCGCGCATCGGCGGCTGGGTCGCCGGCGATCGGGACAGCTACCAGTATCTGGTTGAGAGCATTCGCCGCTTCCCGGATCAGCCGACGTTCAGGCGGATGATCGAGGACGCGGGCTTCAGCCGCGTGACCGTGACCAATCTGTCGGGCGGCGTGGCCGCCATCCATCACGGGTGGGCGATCTGACCCGTCCCGCCGACTACAGGACGGCACCGCCGCCACCCGTTGCCGAGCCGGTCAGGCATCCGGTCGAGGCGACGCTGCGGCTGCTCGGCTGGGGCTGGGTGCTGGTGCGCCATGACGCCCTGGTGCCGCGCGAGATCACGCCCCTGCTGCCGGTCTGGATCCGCTGGCTGGCGCATCTGCTGCACGCCTTCGCCGGCAAGGAGGGCCGGGCGGGCCGCCCCGGCCAGCGGCTGGGCAAGGCGTTCGAGCATCTGGGGCCGGTGGCCATCAAGCTGGGGCAGGTGCTGGCCACCCGCGCCGACATCTTCGGCATCGAGTTCGCGCGGGACCTGGGCCGGCTGAAGGACGCCCTGGAGCCCTTTTCCGTCGCGGAGGCCCGGCGCGAGGTCGAGCGGTCGCTGGGGCAGCCGGTCGAGGCCCTGTTCACCGATTTCGGCCCGCCGGTCGCCGCGGCCTCGCTGGCCCAGGCCCATCCGGCCCGGCTGGCCGACGGGCGCAAGGTGGCGGTCAAGGTTCTGCGCCCCGGCGTCGAGCGCCGCGTGGCCCAGGGGCTGGATTCCATGCGGCTGGCAGCGCGGATCGCGGTGCGGTTCGTGCCCCTTGCCCGACGGCTGGAGCCCTCGGCCTTCGTCGAGACGATCGCCCGCGCCCTGCAGCTGGAACTGGACATGCGGCTTGAGGCGGCCGCCGCGTCCGAGCTGAAGGACATCATGGACCGGGACGTGGCGGCCGGCGGCCATATGACGGCGCCGGCAGTGATCTGGGACGGGGTCGGCAAGCGGGTGCTGACGCTGGAGTGGGCACCGGGCATGGCCATGACCGACCCGGCCGCGGCCGAACAGCCGGGGCTGGACAGGAATGCCCTGGCCGACAATGTGGTGCGCGCCTTCCTGACCCAGGCGCTGGACCACGGGACCTTCCACGCCGACCTGCATGAGGGGAATCTGTTCTGCCATGCGCCGGCGGAGCTGACGGCGATCGATTTCGGCATCGTCGGGCGGCTGGGTCCGGCGGAGCGGCGCTATCTGGCGGAAATCCTCTGGGGCTTCCTGAGCCGCGACTACGACCGCATCAGCCGGGTGCATTTCGAGGCCGGCTATGTGCCGCCGGAGCACTCGGTGGAAGCCTTCGCCCAGGCCCTGCGGGCCGTCGGCGAGCCTGTCATCGGCAAGGCAGCCTCCAAGGTGTCGATGGGCCGGCTGCTGGGCCAGCTGTTCGAGATCACCGACCTGTTCGACATGCATCTGCGGCCCGAGCTGATCCTGCTGCAGAAGACCATGGTCTCGGTCGAGGGCGTGGCGCGGCGGCTGAATCCGGACCACGACCTGTGGGCCGCCGCCAGCCCGGTCGTCGAGCGCTGGATCCGTCGGGAACTGGGGCCCCAGGCCCAGGTGCGCGACGCCATCGAGGAGATCCGTGCCACGCTCAAGGCGCTGGCCCGACTGGCGCAGAACCCGCCCCGGCCGCAGACGGTGATCGTTCGCGAGAGCCATACGCCCGCATGGGTCATCGTTTGTGTCACGCTTGCCATGGCGGCGGCCGGCGCCGCCCTTGTTCTGTCGCTTTGGCCCGCCATCGTCTGACTTCAGTCTCTGGAGACGACCGCATGAAGCCGTATTTGATCGCCGCCGCCCTTCTCGTTCTTCCCGTCGCGGCACCGACGGCGGCCCTTGCGCAGGTCGCCGCCGCGACCATGCCCAACAGTTTCGACGGTCCCGCCCAGCCGCGCGCCGCGGCCCCTGCCGCCGCCGCCCCTGCGGCCCCGGTTCCGCCCGCGGTACCGGCGGTCACCTCCCCGACCAATCCCCGGTCGGAGGACGCGCTGCGTGAGATCATCGCTGGCGCCCAGGCCGGGACGATCAACTATACCCTGATGAGCGATGACCTGGCCGCCCGGGTGCGCTCGCAGGAGGCCACCATCCAGCCGCTGATCGTCGGCTTCGGCACCGTGCAGGCCGTAGACTTCGTGGGCAGCCAGAACGGCGCGGACCTGTTCGCCGTGACCTTCGCGAACGCCGCGACCCAGTGGGTCATCGGCTTCAACGAGGCCGGCAAGGTCGCCGCCCTGCTGTTCCGCCCGGCCGAATAGAGGCGTTAGTCGTCGCCACCGGGTCGGCTGCGGCCGCTCTTGATCGTCGAGCGTTTGGCCTTGCCCTCCAGCCGCCGTTCCTTCGAGGCGCGGGTCGGCTTCGTCGGCACCCGGTAGACCGGTGCGATCGAGGCCTTGTCGACCAGTCCCTGCAGCCGTTCGATGGCGTCGGCGCGATTGCGCTCCTGGGTGCGGTAGCGGACGGCGGTGATCAGGATCACGCCGTCCAGCGTCAGCCGGCTGCCCGCCAGCTTCATCAGCCGCGCCCGCACGGGTTCGGTCAGGGACGGCGAGTTGCGGGCGTCGAACCGCATCTGCACGGCGGTCGAGACCTTGTTGACGTTCTGGCCGCCCGGCCCGCCGGCGCGGAAGAAGCGGAACTCCAGTTCGCCTTCAGGGATGACCGTCACCGGACCACCCGCTTGGCCCGCACCACGGCCTGATCCAGCGCCTGCAGGAAGGCCGAGCGGTCCTTCGGTCCGAACGGCGGCGGACCCGAGGTGGCGACGCCCATGGACCGGAGGTGCTCGCCCACCATCCGCCCGGCGAGGGCCGAACCGATCGAATCCGGGGTGAAGGGCTGGCCGTTGGCCTTCAGGGCCTGGGCGCCGGCTTTCAGACAGCGGTCAGCCAGCGGAATGTCGGCGGTGATGACGATGTCGCCCGGCCCGGCCCGTTCGGCGATCCAGTCGTCGGCGATGTCCGGCCCGGCGTCGACGACGACCTGTTCGATCCACTTTTCGCGCGGCGTGTTGATCCAGCTGTTCGAGACCACGAACACATGCAGGCCGTAGCGCGCGCCCACGCGATAGACCTCGTCCTTCACCGGACAGGCGTCGGCGTCGATGAAGAGGCGGGGGAGGGCGGGCGCGGTCATGGGTGTGGGGTGTGGGGTGTGGGGCGTGGGGTGTCGAGGTCAGCAAGACACGCCGCTCATACCCCGAGCCCGTCGTCCGTGAAACCTGACCGCCATTCCCTACACCCCACACCCCATACCCGACACCCCCACGCCCGACACCCTACCTCGTATACGCCGGCGGCATCGCCCCTTCGCCGCCGTCGCGATAGCGGTCGCGGAGCAGGAACTGGCGGCTGGTCGGGGCCTGTTCGGCGCCGCCGA
>CAZFQC010000174.1:0-5430 GCA_964520795.1 uncultured Brevundimonas sp. | reverse complement strand
TCGTATTGTCGGTCCCGTCACCGTCCAGGGTGTCCGGGCCGGAGGTGCCGTTGATCATCGGGGGGATGGGCGCGCCACTGAGGTCGAACAGGCCGTCGGCAAATTGCAACCACTCGACACCGGTCAGGGTGTCGGTTCCGTCCTGGCCGGTGACCGTGGTGACGCCACTGACGGTCGAAACGGTAAAGGCGGCGCGCAGGCCTGAGAAGACCGCTGTGTCGAGGTTGGCACCCCCGTCGAGGGCGTCGTTGCCGCCGCCGCCGGTCAGTATGTCATCCCCGGCTCCGCCCTGCAGAACGTCATTTCCTGCCAGTCCTTGCAAGCGGTCGTGACCGCCCAGGCCCAGCAGAGTGTCGGCTCCGCTCGCCCCGGTGATCCGGTTGTCTTCGGCGTTGCCAGTGCCTGAGCGCGCATCAGTGGTGTCGAACTGGCCCTGCCGGTGGGTGCCTTCAGTCCAGCTCAGGAACAGATTTTCAACATTCGCCTCAAGCACCCGACTGTGGCTGTGATAGACGCTGTCAATGCCCTCGTTGCTGTACTCATAGGCGACCTGAAAGCCGTCGAAAATGTCATCGCCGGTCCCGCCATAGAGACGCTCGTTGATGACTCCACCCATGAGTATGTCATCGCCGGCACCGCCGTAGGCGATGTCGCCATCGCCAATGACGTTGCGTTCGTTATCCGTCGCACCGCCTGTCTGGATGAAGTCATTGCCGTCGCCGCCGTAGAGAGTGTCGGGCCCGACTCCACCCGACAGCCAATCGTCGCCTCCGCCGCCCACCAGCGTGTCGGCACCGTTGTAACCGGCAAGCATGTTTGCCTGATCATTGCCGATCAGGACGTTGTCACCGTCGTCGCCAGAGGCCCCGTAGGGTCCGAGGCTTGATCCCGGGGGCATGCCGACAAAATTCGCTATCGACAACTGGTCGATACTCACGTCGACAAGGGTGGCCACCGTCATCCAGTAGTCGTCGGGACCCGGGCCGGTCAGGATGTCGACGTCCAGCCAGCGGCTTCGCTGACTCACCCGCATGAAACCAGTCTCGAACAGGTTCTGGCCCGGGTCTACCTCGGGGAAGGCTGCCGTCATATAGGACCAGGGGTCAAAGCGGTCGCCGTCCGGCCCCGCCTGGAAATCGACGATTGTCGCGGGCGGGTGGAACACGGCTGTCATTGGTGCCGCAAGCTGATAGGTGTCGCGCCCCTCTCCACCCATGACCGTCAGACCCCCACGGACCGTGTGGAGGATGATCAGGTCGTCTCCTGCCCCGGCGTCGACCATGGCTTCCTTTGCGCCCAGCACCGCGATGACGTCGTCGCCGGCCCCTCCCACGACGGTGACGTCATCAATCGCCAGGCCGCCGGTTGAGAAATCGATCCGGTCGTTGCCGTCGCCGCCGTCGAGCAGGAGGGTCGAATGGGGCCGCGATGGAAGCGGAAAGGTCCCGCTCGCGTCGGCGGCCCGGGCAGACAGCATGTCGTTGCCGGCGTCACCGAATACCTGATGGTTGCCTGCGCCGACGTTGAGCCTGTCGTTGCCGTCGCCGCCGTGCAGCAGGTCGTTGCCGGTGAGGCCATTCAGGACATCGTCGCCGCCGCCGCCGTCCATCACGTCATGGAAGTTGGTGCCGGTCGATGTATCGGCCGCCGCGCCGCCGGTGAAGGTGAAGATAGCGCGAGACGCTGAAACCCGCTGGTCGGCGAACTGGAGCCATTCGGTGTTTACCGCGCGGGACACGCCGTCCGAGCCCGTCACCGTCACCCCGTCAGCGGCGTCATCGGTCCAGGCGAGCGCATAGGCTGAACGTGCGCCAGCGAAGACAACCGTGTCCTCGCCTTCTCCGCCGTCGAAAAAATCGGCCCCGCCGCGACCCTCGAGACGGTCGGCACCATCACCGCCAAACAACTGATTGGCGGCGGCGGTCCCGATCAGGACGTCTTCAAAGCCGGAACCCATCAACCGTTCGATCGACACCAGGCGGTCAGACCCCGCTCCCTGAGTGTTCTGGGCCGTGGTAATGGCCAGATCGACCCGGACGCCCGAAACCGACCTTGAATAGTCGGCAAGGTCGAGGCCATCGCCGCCGTCCAGCAGATCGTCTCCAAGTCCGCCATTCAGGAGGTCGTCGCCTGCCCCGCCCTCCAGCTGGTCCGCGCCCAGGCCTCCGGACAGGGAATCGTCGCCGCCGCCGCCGGACAGGCGGTCGTCTCCGGAAAGCCCTTCCAGCGCGTCGTAGTCGCCGAGACCTTCCATGACGTCGACGCCGCCGCCTCCGATCTGCACGTCTCGGCCGCCGGTCCCGGTGAAGCTCGAGTCGACGACGACGGGCCCGGGATCGCTGGTCGTCGCCCAAGGGCGGGCGGGTTCCGGAGCCGGCGGCGCCGCGGGAGTGGGAGGGGGCGGCACCGTCGGGGCGACGGCTGCCGGGGGAAGGGCTGAATAGTTGAACCAGAACTGGCCCGTGGTGAGACTGGAGGCGGTGAAATTCCGTAACAGGATCGAGTCGCTCGCCGACAGCCGCACCAAGGTGTCCGCGCCGACCTGGGTCACGCTCTGCCAAGCCGAATAGCCGATCAGCCGGATCTGGTCGCCTTGGGTGATGCTGAAGTCGGTGATCACGTCGGCGCCGTCGTCGACCGCGAACAGGAACCGGTCCATGTCCGCCCCGCCGGTCAGCAGATCGGCTCCACCGCCGCCGGCGATCTCGTCGATGCCCGCGCCGCCCGACAAGGATTCGGCGGCGGAGCCTCCGTAGATGACGTCGTGGCCGTCGCCTCCATTCACGCCCCCGGCCTGACTTCCGCCGCGACCGTCGAAGAAGTCGTCCCCATTACGCAGTTCGATCAAACCGGTGATGACCCCCCGGTTTACCAAGGCCTCGCGGTTCTCGCTGAGGGACACGCGGCCGCGCAGCTCGCCGGTGTTCCAGAGAGTCTGAACGTTCCAGTTGTGCGGATTGTGATTGTCTGACACCGAGCCGTACCGCAGAGCGTAGTCGGCCTCGATCACGCCAGTATTAAGCAGGTATTCGCCGCCGTAAGGGGTGAGGGCGTAGCTGATTCCCATACTGTCGATGGCGGCGGTGTCGTCCGTGACGTGGATGGTCCCCGTATTGACGATGGTTCGGCCGGCAGTGAAAAGCATGCCGGCCCCCGCCTCGTGGCTGTGCACCTCGACGAGACCGGAGTTCCAGATGTGGTATCCCCCGCGGATGCCCCAGCCGGCTCCTCCCGCGTCGACGATGATGTCGCCCGTGTTGACGAAGTCGGTGACATTTACGCCCCAGACGTCGCCGCCGCCCCGCGCCTCGATGCGGCCGTCGTTGAAGGCGTTATCGGCGACGTGGTCGGCGCCCATGGTCATGGTGTCGCCATCGTTGATGACGGAGATCACACCGGTGGCCTGATTGTGGAATGTGTTCGGGCCGCCGTCTGTAAACGCTGCGTTCCAGACGCCGATGACATCCCCGTTCGCGCCGCTGGATCGGAGGCTGATCTCGCCCGCGTTCCGCAATGAGGGGTATTCACTCTCGCTGTCCTGTGTGGCGTAGAGGAAGACGCCGATCGCCCCTATGTACCAGCCGGCGGTGAAGGAAGGCGCGGGCTCGTCAAGCACCAACCGCTCACCCGCCTCGATGACGAGATGGTCCCCGGTGACGAGGGTCTGCTGCGCGGCCGGCTCCGGCTCGGGCGGCAAGGGCGTCGCGCTGAAGGTTAGCCGGTCGACGGTCAGGGTCGAGGCTTGGACGCCGTGCAACAGGATCGAATCCGTGTCCGACAGGATCACGCGGGTGTCGACGCCGACCTGTGTGATCGACCTGGCCTTGGTGTATCCGTGGATGGAGAGGACGTCGGTGACGGTGAAGTCCTCGATGACGTCGGTCCCGTCTCCCTCGGTGAAGGCGAAGATGTCGGAGCCTGATCCGCCCCTCAGGCGGTCTGCGCCGCGGCCGCCGACAAGGACGTCCCCGCCGTCGCCGCCATCCAGCACGTCGTCCCCCGCCAGCCCTTCCAGCACGTCCCAGCGGGCCGAGCCTGTTACAGCGTCGTCCCAGGCGCTGCCCAGCACCCCCTCGAAATTCCAGACCAGGTCGGAACCGTTGCCGCTGGCGGTCCCGGCCGCGAGGTCGACGACCACGCCACGGGTGCTGTCGAGGTAGGACACGGTATCGGTGCCATCGCCGCCGTCGAGGGCGTCAGCGCCCCGGCCGCCTTCGATCAGGTCATCGCCGCTCCCGCCGAGCACCAGGTCCCGCCCGTGCCCGCCGAAGAGATAGTCGACGAGATGGCCTCCGATCAGGGTGTCGGCACCGTCGGCGCCGTCGACCAGGTCCGTTTGGACTCCATCGGCACCGTCATAGAGGTCCTCGCCATGCCCCAGGAGGACAGGGCCAGTGATCAGGCCATCGTTGATCACGATGTCGTCGCCGAAGGCCGTGGATATCGCGCCGCGCATCTCGCCCGTCGCTGTGTTGCGGATGCGGTCGCTGATCGCCAGTACCGATGCCAGGCCGCCGCCGCCGTAGCTGTAGTAGGCGTAGTCGCCCTCCATCACCCCAGCGTTCATCAAGTCCACCGGTTGGTAGTAGAAGCTGTAGGCAAACCAGGCGGCGCTCACTCCCGACGGATCGGTGGTTGAAACGGAGATGGTTCCGTAGTTCTCGCGAAGACCACCGCTGTTTGACTCCACACCGATAGCCTGCAACCCCGCCTCAACCGAGATCAAACCTGTATTGACGAAGCGAACCTCCCCGCCGATCTCGACGCCATAGCCGACTTCTCCCGCCTCGACGTCGATCGTCCCCCGGTTGAGCAGCAGGGTCGAGGCTCCCAGCCCCATCGCGTTCTGGGGACCGCTGACGCTTACCCGTCCGTCGTTGACCACTATCATGCCGACGCCGGCCGCTACGCCGATGGCCGGAAGCCCTGGCGGATTCGGTACGCCGCCTCCGGCCAGTTGCAGGACGCCAGGGGCGTCATTGACCAGCCACTGGGCGTCGACACCTGTGCCGCCACTTTCGGTGAACAGGCTGATCGTTCCGCCGTTGCGGAACGTGAAATCCCATCCCGCGAAGGGGTCGCCGAGCTTGTAGTGGTAGCTATAGTCGACATCGACGGCCCACACGGTCCGTCGCTCGCCGGCCAGCAGGCGGAAATCACCCAGAATACGCGGCATACCCGACCCCCCGACACGCCTTCGCCGTGTCGGTCTTGGTTAGCAGCGCAGCCTGCCGTTGAACAGAGTCGCGCCCGGCGTCTGGTCTGACTAACGCCCGAATTTCTGGAACTTGATCCGGTGCGGGATCAGGCTCTCAACGCCCAGGCGACGCTTCTTGTCTTCCTCGTACGCTTCAAAGTTGCCCTCGAACCATTCGACGTGGCTGTCGCCTTCAAACGCGAGGATGTGGGTCGCGAGGCGGTCGAGGAACC
>CAZFQC010000173.1:0-5470 GCA_964520795.1 uncultured Brevundimonas sp. | reverse complement strand
CAAGCGCAACAGGCAAAGCTGGACCAGGGCGGCCGAACGCCCTTGCCTGCCCTGTGACCACATGGCTTCGTGCCGGGATGATTCATCCGTCCGCTCCGGCGCGATTCATCCTGCCGGGCTCCGCCGTCGGCGACATTCTGGCGACCGACGAACCGCTGAGCTTCTGGGGCGGCGTCGACCCGGCGACAGGGCGGATCATCGATGTGCATCACCCGCTCCATGGCCAGTGTCTGACGGGCAAGATCCTCGTCATGCCGTCGAGCCGTGGATCCTGCACCGGCAGCGGTGTGTTGCTGGACCTGGTCCTGAGCGGACGCGGGCCAGCGGCCCTCGTTTTCCGCGAGACGGAGGATGTGCTGACTCTCGGGGCCCTGGTCGCGGAAGGGATGTTCGGTGCCGTCCTGCCCGTGCTGCGGCTGGCACCCGGGCCATTCGACCTGCTTGCTCTCGAGGCAGAGGCCCGCATCGGGGCCGACGGGCTTGAAGCGGGCGCGCTGAAGCTAGCCATCTCCCCGCCACTGACAACCGCGCTGGTGCTCTCGGACGCCGATCGGGCGATGCTGGCCGGCGACGCCGGCGAGGCCGCGGCCCAGGCCATGCGCATTCTCTGTGCGATGGCGGCCAATCAGGGCGCGACGAGTCTCGTCGACGTCACCCAGGGCCATATCGACGGCTGCATCTATGCCAGTCCCGCCAATCTGGTCTTTGCCGAAGCGATGGCGGATCTGGGAGGCACCGTCCGCATCCCCACGACGATGAACGCGATCTCGGTCGACCGGCGGAACTGGCGGTCCCAGGGCGTTCCGCCCGATTTCGGCCTGCCGGCGCAGCGGCTGGCCGACGCCTATGTCCGGATGGGATGCCGCCCCAGTTTCACCTGCGCCCCCTATCTGCTGGACACGGCGCCGGAGGCCGATGAGGTCATCGCCTGGTCGGAGTCCAATGCGGTCATCTATGCCAACTCCGTGCTCGGCGCGAGGACGGCGAAACACCCGGACTTCCTCGACCTGTGCATCGCCCTGACCGGACGGGCCCCCCTTGCCGGAGTCTATCTGGACGCCGCTCGCAAGGCCCAGCGGATCATCGAGGTTGACCTGCCCGAAGGGGTCGACGACGGGTTCTGGCCCCTGATTGGCTATCTGGCGGGCCAGCGGGCTGCGGACCGGATACCGCTGCTGCGCGGGCTGGCCCCCGGGCTTCCCTCGCGCGACGATCTGAAAGCCCTGTGCGCGGCATTCGGCACCACCTCGGCCTCGCCGATGCTGCATATCGAGGGGGTGACACCCGAGGCGGACGGGGCGGCGGCGGCGGATGCGGACCATGCGTCCATCACCCGGGACGATCTGCGCGCCGCCTGGGCCCACCTGAACGGAGGCCCGACGGCTGTCGAACTGGTGGCGATCGGCAGCCCGCACGCCTCGCTCCGGGAATGCCGCGAACTGGCGGAAGGCCTGGCGGGCCGACCCCGTCATCCCCTGACCCAGGTGATCGTCACGGCCGGCCGGGAGGTGATCGGCCAGGCCGCGGCCGAAGGCCTTCTGGCGCGTCTGCGCGCCAGTGGCGTGCAGGTCATTCCTGACATCTGCTGGTGCTCGATCTCCGAGCCTGTCTTTCCGCCCCTGACCCGGACCGTGATGACCAACTCCGGGAAATACGCCCACTATGGCCCGGGGCTGAGTGGCCGGACGGTGCGGCTGGGCAGTCTGTCGGACTGCATCACCGCGGCCGTGACCGGAAGCGCCGCGCCGCGACAGCCGGACTGGCTGGCCTGAGTCCACCATGCCGTGGGCCCGGCGGCCTTCGATGCGTTTCTCCGGCTCTCCGGACGTGTATGATGCCGATTGTGCTTCGGACGACCGCCTTCCTGGCGGCAGGCGGCGCAGGAGTTCCGGTCATGGCCAAGGGTCAGGTGCGCAGCAACAAGGAAACCCGCAAACCCAAGGCCGAAAAGCCCAAGCCGGCAGTGTCGGTCGGAAGCAGCTCGCCCTTCACCACGCCTCCCGGCAAGAAATAGCCGCGCCTCCCTCCCCTTCGACGGGGAGGGTTCAGCCTCCGTCGTCCGCGTCCAGCCGGCGTTCGCATTCCGCCACCCCTGCGGACACGTCGAGCGCCCCATACAGGTCCCGGGCCGCGATCCAGGCCGTCCGCGCGGGTCCCGCACGGCGCATTTCGTCGAGTGCCAGGGCCTTCAGCCTCAGGGCGTTGGCCATGTCCAGGGTCGCGCCCTGCCCATTGGCGCCATAGAGGGCCGCGGCCTGTTCGGCATGGGCCAGGGCCTGTTCCGGATGATCCGCCTCGCGATCAAGGTCCGACAGGTGCCGCAGCGCATGGGCCTGGAGCAGGGGCGCGCCGCTCTCGCGGCTGAGCGCCGCGGCGCGGGCCCAGGAGTTGCGCGCGTCCCCCGCCCGGCCTTCGGCGGCGGCCTCACGCGCCAGTATCAGGTGGGCTTCGATCGCTTCAGTCATGAACGGACCGTAGCACGCCGGGCTCAGTAGGCGTGGCTCTCCGCCGGCCGTTCTTCCAGATGGCCGTCCTTCAGGGCGAAGACGCGGTCCATATGGCCGGCCAGCTCCATATTGTGGGTGGCGATCAGGGCAGCGACGCCGGTCTCCTTGACCAGCCGTTGCAGGGCCTCGAACACGCTCTGGCTCGTGGCCGGATCGAGGTTGCCCGTCGGCTCGTCGGCCAGCAGCAGGCGCGGGCGGTTGGCCAGGGCGCGGGCCACGGCGACGCGTTGCTGCTCCCCGCCCGACATCTGCGCCGGCTGATGGGTCAGCCGCTCGCCGAGGCCGAGGGCGGTCAGGACCTCGCTGGCCCGCTCGCGGGCCTGGGCCTGGCCGACGCCGGCGATACGCAGCGGCAGGGCGACGTTGTCGCGGGCGTCGAACTCGGCCAGCAGATGGTGGAACTGGTAGACGAAGCCGATGCTGGCGAGGCGGATATGGGTCCGCGCCCGCTCGTCGAGACCGCCGACGTCCGCGCCGTCGATGCGGATCTCGCCCGAGGTCGGACGCTCCAGCAGGCCGGCGGCGTGCAGCAAGCTGGACTTGCCCGAACCCGACGGCCCGATCAGCCCCACGACCTCGCCCGGCATGACGTCGAGATTGACGCCCTTGAGCACCGTCAGCCCGCCGGAAGCGGTCTCATAGGTGCGGGTGACGTTCCGGACGGAAAGGACAGGCTTACTCATAGCGAAGGGCCTCGACCGGATCCATTTTGGCGGCCCGCCAGGACGGCAGCAGCGACGCCACGCAGGACATGAAAACGGACCACAGCGTCACCCAGACCACGTCCATGGCGTCGACCTCGGCCGGGATGGAGTCGAGCATGTAGACGTCGGCATTGAACAGCTGGACGCCGAGGACCCATTCGAGGAAATGCTGGATGGCCCCGATGTTCAGACAGAACACCAGCCCCAGCACCAGGCCCGTGATCGTGCCCGCCACGCCGATCGCCGCGCCGGCGATGAAGAAGATACGCAGCATGGACGACTGGCTGGCCCCGACGGTGCGGAGGATGGCGATGTCGCGGGTCTTGTTCTTCACCAGCATGACGATGCCGGAGATGATGTTGAGGGCCGCAATGGCCACAACGAGTCCGAGGATGATGCTCATCGCCACGCGCTCGACCTTGAGCGCGCCCCAGAAGGCGGCCAGGCGATCGCGCCAGTCGCTGACCAGGGCGCTGTCGCCGGCGGCGGTTCGCACCGGCTGGATCAGTTCGCCCACACGGTCGGGCTCGGACACCTTCATTTCGATGACGTCCCAGACGCCCTCCTTGCCGAAGAACAGCTGGGCCTGTTCCAGCGGCATGAAAATGAAGGCGCGGTCGAAGTCCGCCGTGCCCGAAGTGAACACCCCGCCGATGCGATAGGTCTTCTCCAGCCCGCCCAGATTGCCGAAGGCGCTGTCAGCCCCGGTGGGCGAATACAGGGTGATCGGATCTCCGACCCGCAGCCCCATGCTCTCGGCCAGCGCCTTGCCGATCAGGATATTGTCGCCGCCGTACGCGCCCTGGCCGAAGGCGGCGCGCGCCTCGGGCGTCAGGCTGTCGAAAACGTAGGACATGGAGTCCAGGTCCTGCGGACGCAGGCCGCGAACCACGGCACCGGTCGTCTGCCCGGCGGCCCGCACAAGGGCCTGGTTCTCGGTCAGGGGCGAGACGCTGACCACACCGGGAACGGCGGCGATGCGCGCCACGGCCGCCTCGCGCTCGGGATCGCCCAGCACCTGGCCCTGGACGTACATATGGCCGTTGAACGACAGCATCCGGTCCAGCAGCTCGTTCCGGAACCCGGCCATGATGCTCATGACGATGATCAGGGCCATGACCGCCAGGGCGATGGCGACATAGGAGATGATGGCGATCAGGGCGATGCCGCCCTCCTTCCGCCGGGCGCGCAGATAGCGCAGCGCCAGTTCGAACTCCCAGGCCGAGAAGGGGCCGGCGGGCTTGGTCGGCTTCAGGGCCGCCGGGACATCCGTCATCCGCGCACCTTCGCCAGCGCCTCGTCCAGCGGGATCGAGACCTTCTCGCCGGTCGCCCGGCGCTTCAACTCCACCAGACCCTCGGCCACGCCCTTGGGACCGATGGTCAGCTGCCAGGGAATGCCGATCAGATCAGCCGTGGCGAATTTCCCGCCCGGCCGTTCGTCGGTGTCGTCATAGAGGACATCCTTGCCGAGGGCCTCCAGCCTGGCCACGGCCTCCTCGCAGGCGACGCAGACGGCCTCGTCGCTGACGCGCAGATTGATGACGACAACATCGAACGGCGCCACGGAGTCCGGCCAGATGATGCCGCCCTCGTCGTGGCTGGCCTCGATGATCGCGCCCAGCAGGCGCGACACGCCGACGCCGTAGCTGCCCATGTGGACCTCGGTGTCCTTGCCGTCCGGCCCGGCCACCTTCGCCTTCATCGGGGCGGAGTATTTGGTGCCGAAATAGAAGATGTGCCCGACCTCGATGCCACGCGCGGTCAGGCGGTCGCCCTCGGCCGTCTGGCTTTCGAACTGGCCGGCGTCGTGCATTTCCTCGGTCGCCGCATACAACCCCGTCCGCTCGTCCACGATGGCCTGCAGCTCGTTCCAGTCCACGCCGGCGCCGGGGGCCGGCATCTCGACCAGCTTGCGGTCGCAGAACACCTGGCTTTCACCGGTATCGGCCAGGACGATGAACTCGTGGCTCAGGTCGCCGCCGATCGGCCCGGTATCGGCCCGCATCGGCACGGCCTTCAGCCCCATGCGGGCAAAGGTGTTCAGATAGGCCACGAACATCCGGTTATAGGCCTTGCGCGCCGAGGCCTCGTCGATGTCGAAGCTGTAGGCGTCCTTCATCAGGAATTCGCGCCCGCGCATGACGCCGAAACGCGGCCGGCGCTCGTCGCGGAATTTCCACTGGATGTGAAACAGGTTCAGCGGCAGCGCCTTGTAGCTCTTCACGAACCCCCGGAAGATGTCGGTGATCATCTCCTC
>CAZFQC010000172.1:0-5480 GCA_964520795.1 uncultured Brevundimonas sp. | reverse complement strand
TGTCGAACATATAGTGGAAGCCGTCGCGCGCCTCGGCATGGGCCAGCTGCAGGAACCGCATGGCCTGATCGGGCGCGAAGGCCTCCAGCTGTTCGACGGGAACATCGATGGTCTGGCCCCCGCCCATGGTCGAGCAGACCCAAAGCGTCTCGGACGCGAGCGCGCGATGCAGCATCTCCGCCGAGGCCGGTTCGAGGAAGCCGGGTATGTGGATGCGGCCGAACTGTCTGAACGCCGCGGCCATGGATGCGGGTCTCAGACCCGGATCGATCGCGATCCGGGCGGAATTTGAAACCTCCAGAGGCCCTGAAGCTTGCACGGATCATCCCTTGGCGCGCATGACGGGCGAAAGCATCACCGTCACCGTCTGACGCTAGCGATCCGCGACCCGAGTTGAAAGAGGCCCTGATGACCGGCAGACCTGCCCTCATCCTCCACGGCGGCGCCGGCGCGCGACGCGAACGCGACTATACGCGCGAGATCGCCCACATGGGCGAGGTCGTGGCGGCGATGAAGGCGCGGCTGGACGCCGGCGCCCCGGCGCTGGACGTGGCGGTCGAGGCGACGGTCCTGCTCGAGGATTCCGGCCTCTATGTTGCCGGACGCGGCGCCTCGCCCAATCTGGCGGGTGCGTATGAGCTTGACGCCAGTCTGATGGATGGCGCGACCCGCAGGGCCGGGGCGGTCGCCGCCCTGCAGGGTTTCCGCAATCCGGTCGTGGCCGCCCGCGCGGTGATGGACCGCACACCCCACGTCATGCTGGCGGGAGAGGGGGCGGCCCTGTTCGCCCTCGATCAGGGGCTGGAACCCATCGCCGACGAGGAAGCCTGGTTCACCCGGGCCGGCCAGGGGGAGGACAATCATCCGCCGGGCACCCTGGCGCACGGCACTGTCGGCTGTTGCGTTCTGGATCGCGACGGGCGGCTGGCGGCGGCGACCTCGACGGCAGGGGTGTTCGGCAAGATGCCGGGCCGCGTCGGCGACACCCCCATCCCGGGCGCCGGCAGCTGGGCCGACGGCCGGGTGGCCGTTTCGGGCACCGGCCAGGGCGAGTTTTTCATCCGCGTCGCCGCCTGCGTGCAGGTCAGCTGGCGCGTCGGGGCGGGTCAGTCGCTCGCCGAAGCAGGCCGCGCCGTGATCGACGAGATCGGCGGCATGGGCGGGGACGGCGGCCTGATCGCGCTGGACCGGGACGGCAACATCGCCGCCCCCTTCAACAGCCAGGGCATGAAACGGGCCTGGCTGACGACGGGCGGCGAGATCGGGGTCGAGGTGTTCGGCGCTGGACCGGCCAGCCTTACGGCGATTTAATCCCCGGACGAAAACGGTTCATCCGGCGTTCACCGCCCGCCACGCTAAAGCTTGCCGCGAAAAAATGCCGGGGAGCCCGCAATGAAGACCGTCGTCACCGCCGCCGTCGCCGCCGCCCTGTTGTCCGTTGCGGCCTGCGCCCCCGTCATCGAGGGCGGCCCGCCCATCGCCCTGCCGATCGGCCTGCAGGAAACCGCACAGGCCGGCTCGGTCACCCTGTCGACGGGCTGGCTGGACGCGGAGGAAGACTTCGCCCTGACCTTCTCGACCGAGGTCCATGAAGAGCTGCGCCGCTGCATGTGGGGCACGGTCCCGATCAATATCCGCGTCCATATCGACGAGATGCAGCGCGCGGGCCGTCTGGAAACCCTGCTCACCGGCGAGGGCAGTCATACCCTGTCCGGCACCGTCGAGTTCGTCGATCCGGCGGACGACAACCGGGTGGTGGGCCGTTTCCCCGTCTCGGTGGCGACCAGCGCCCAGGGCCGGCTCGGTGCCCTGCTGGGCGACCGCCAGATGATGGTCTCCGAAGAGTTCGGACGCGCCGTCTGCGAGCAGGCGTTCGGCCGCAACCCGCGCGACCGCGGGCTGCACAATGCGACGGGGGGCTGAGCGGGGTCAGCCGGCCGGGCTACATCGGCGGGGTCACGCCGTCCTTGCCCATCGCCAGGAAGCCGGCAGACGTCGCCCCCTGGGGGATGACGGCGTACACCTTCTGACCGACCGCCAGTGAAGCCCTTTCGGTCGGTTCGAACCGCACGACCGGCGTGCCCTCGGGGATTGTGACATTGGCCGAGCCGCCCGCATAGGTGATGGTCAGCACACGGCCGCCGGCCGACGCCTCATTGCCGGCCACCGTGCCGTTGGTCATCGCGCTCTGGCTCGCGACCGTGCCGTTGGTCATGGCGCTCGACACGACCGAGCCGCCACCGCGGGAGGCGACAACGCCCGGGACGTCCCACGCATAGTGGCCTTCGCCGGCCCCGCGCATCGATTCCGGGAAGATCACCAGCTCCAGCGAACGAAGCGCCGCCTTCGGACCCTCGGTCGCGGTCCCGACGAAATCGCCCTCCTTGAGGGTCGAAAGGCTGGACGCCACGACCCAGACAAAGCGCGTTGTCGCCGCAACCGGCACCGCGACCGTCCGGCCGTCCCAGGTCTGAACCGTCATCGAACCATCCGTCACGGACTGGACGGTGCCGCGCACCCGCACGGTCGCGTTGGCCGCATCGACGGCCTCGGCCACGGGAGGGGTCGGCTCCGGGGCGGAGCAGGCGGCGAGCGTCGCCAGCACGGTGGAGACAAGGGCCAGGGTTCTGATCGGGGTCATCATGCATCCGTTCGTGGGAGGGGGGCCGGCGCTCGACACCCGGTTCAGGTCGAATAGTGCACGTTCGTGGCGGCACCTGCCATGGTCCGGCGTCTGCGACGAATGGTCCGCGCTCCTGTGCCGTGCGCCGGCGGCGAACCGGCGTTGGGCGACGATCCGCTCCCGACCCATTGCGGACCTTGGCTCAGCCGCGCCGCAAGTCTTGTGGAAGGTCACTCTTCACGGCGACATTTCCGGGAGCGCGAACGAGCCAGCCCAAGGCGACTGGGACGAGGTGGAGGATATGGCTGAGATAAAACGTGAGCGGCTCCAACCCGTCCCAACGAGGGCCGAGGTTGACTACCAAGATCATCAGGACGATCCACCAGCCGCCGAGATTCGCGTCCCGGAGGCGGCGATATGTCAGAACTACAAGAGCGACGTAGACCGGAAGCGCCGCAAGAGAAGCGACCCACTCCAAGGCTCCAAGCCTCATCATGAGAACCGGGAGAAGGATCATCGCCGTGATGAGCGCGACGCTTGCCCAGCGATAGTTCTGGATTGCACTCAGCCGGTGAAAGAACGTCGCCATGGGAGGAAGCTAGCAGGGGAGATTTCTGCTCACCACACCAAGGTCACCGGTTGAGCCCGCCACCCAAAGCCGTCCTTCAGAGAGTCCGCTTCCAGCGCCGGACTCCGCCAAACAAACAGGGCCGGCGGATCGCTCCGCCGGCCCTCTTCGTTTTGTACCGCTGAACCCTATTCGGCGTCGCCGCGCGCGAGGTTGCGCAGGACGTAGGGCATGACGCCGCCGGCCTTGAAGTAGTCCAGCTCGGTCTGGTTATCGATGCGGCAGCGGACCGGGAAGCGGGCCATCTTGCCGTCCGACGGGCGGAACAGTTCGACCCACAGGTCCTGACGCGGACGCAGCTTGCCGATGTTGACGTCGGACAGGCCGCGGATGGTGACGATCTCCTCGCCGGTCAGGCCCAGCTTGGACCAGCCCTCGGCCTTGAACTGCAGCGGCACCACGCCCATCCCGACCAGGTTGGAGCGGTGGATACGCTCATAGCTTTCGGCCAGGACAGCGCGGACGCCGAGCAGGCGGGTGCCCTTGGCCGCCCAGTCGCGCGACGAGCCGGTGCCGTATTCCTTGCCCGCGAAGACGACCAGCGGCCGGCCCTCGGACTGGTAGCGCATGGCCGCGTCATAGATCGACATCGTGTCCTGCGACGGGAAGTGGCGCGTGACGCCGCCCTCGATGTCAGGGGTGATCTTGTTGCGGATGCGGATGTTGGCGAAGGTGCCGCGCATCATGACTTCGTGGTGGCCGCGGCGCGCGCCGTAGCTGTTGAAGTCCAGGGCGTCGACACCGCGGTTTGTCAGCCAGGCGCCGGCGGGCGAGGTCTTCTTGATCGAACCGGCCGGGCTGATGTGGTCGGTGGTGATCGAGTCGCCGAAGATGGCGAGCACGCGGGCCTCGACGATGTCGGTGACCGGGGTCGGCTCCATCGACAGGCCCTCGAAATACGGAGGGTTGGCGACATAGGTCGAGCTGTCGTCCCAGGCGTAGGTCTGGCCGCCCGTGACCTTGATGCCCTGCCAGTGCTTGTCGCCCTTGAAGACGTCAGCATAGCGTTTGGCGAACATGGCCGGGGTGACGCACTTCTTCTGGATGTCGGCGATCTCTTTCGAGGTCGGCCAGACGTCCTTCAGGAAGACGTCCTTGCCCTTCTTGTCCTGGCCGATCGGATCCTTCGAGATGTCGATCCGCATCGAGCCGGCGAGGGCGTAGGCGACGACCAGCGGCGGCGAGGCCAGATAGTTGGCCTGGACGTCGGGGTTCACCCGGCCTTCAAAATTGCGGTTGCCCGAGAGCACCGAGGCGCCGACCAGACCGTTGTCGTTGATGGCCTTGGAGATGCTGTCCGACAGCGGGCCCGAGTTGCCGATGCAGGTGGTGCAGCCATAGCCGACCAGGTTGAAGCCCATGGCATCCAGATCGGCCTGCAGGCCGGCGGCGGTCAGATAATCGGTGACCACCTGCGAGCCGGGAGCCAGGGAGGTCTTGACCCAGGGCTTGACCGACAGGCCCAGCTTCTTGGCCTTGCGCGCCACCAGACCGGCGGCGATCAGCACCGACGGGTTGGAGGTGTTGGTGCAGGAGGTGATGGCGGCGATGACCACATCGCCGTCTCCGAGGTCGAATTTCTCACCCTCGACCTTGACGCGCGGGGCGTCGACCGGGCGGTTGAAGACTTCGGTCAGGGCGGTTTCGAAGGCCGGGGCGGCCACGGTCAGTTCGACCTTGTCCTGCGGACGTTTCGGACCGGCGATCGAGGGCACGACCGAGGCCATGTCCAGTTCCAGCACGTCCGAGAACACCGGGTCTTCCGAGGTCTCGTCGATCCACAGGCCTTGCGCCTTCGCATAGGCTTCCACGAGGGCGACGCGCGCCTTGTCGCGGCCCGTGGCGGACAGATAGCCGATGGTCGCCGCCGAGACGGGGAAGAAGCCGCAGGTGGCGCCGTATTCCGGGGCCATGTTGGCGATGGTGGCCTGGTCCTCGATGGTCAGGCTGATGACACCCGGGCCGAAGAACTCCACGAATTTCCCGACCACGCCCTTCTTGCGCAGCATCTGGGTGACGGTCAGCACCAGGTCGGTGGCGGTGGCACCTTCCGGCAGGGCACCGGTCAGGCGGAAGCCGACGACTTCCGGAATCAGCATCGGGATGGGCTGGCCCAGCATGGCCGCCTCGGCCTCGATGCCGCCGACGCCCCAGCCGAGAACGGCCAGGCCGTTGATCATGGTGGTGTGGCTGTCGGTGCCGACCACGGTGTCGGGATAGGCGACGGTC